>DASZXN010000755.1:0-4287 GCA_035545875.1 Phototrophicaceae bacterium | reverse complement strand
GCAGCGCGGCCTTGATCTGTTTGCAGACGGGTACAGCTTGGCGAAGCTGCGGCCCCGGCATAACCGTCACGGCGAGCAGTTTCGCTTTGGTCGCTTGAGCGCGCTTGATAATGGCTGTAGCAGGATCGGCAATCAGATTGCCGTCGATGAACTCGACATCATAATCAGCGGCGATCACGGCAGCGACAGCGAGCAGCGAGAGCGGCAGGCGCTGCTTGCCGGGTGATGTGCTGATCGGGTTATAAAACAGAACGGTATTCCGCATATCTGAACCTCACCTTACGAACGCACGCATAACTGTATATCGTCGCTGATGGCGAAATGGGATTGCTTCTCATTTATTTTCGTGGGTTCATGTGTGAAGCGCAAATTGGAATCGAGAGGAGTATAATTTGCCGTATGATTCCAGAGATTTCACTCAACACCCACTGGCGACAAACGTCCGCGCCCGATGCGGACGACGGTTCCGACGTACCGCTGCTCGCGCAGTTCGAGCCGCGCCGCATCAAGGGCAAAATGGCCTGGCTGGAACGCGAATTCGATCTGCCGATGCAGGATGTGTGCATCAACTATCTGCTGCGGATCGATGCGGTAGCGCAGGGAACACATCTGTCGATCAACGGGCGCGATTTTGGCGAGATCGCCGCGCCGCTGGAGATCGACGTGACCGATAACGTCGCGCTGGAAGACAACAAGATCGTGCTGCGCGTGCTGCACAATGCTTTCGGAGCATTCGGCACCGTGCAGTTGATCGCTGTTCCCTGCGAGTAAACAGCCGGATTAGTTTTCAGGTGCGGACGCGATTCATCGCGTCCCTACACCGCCTTGATCCGCTATTGGTCGTCGCGAACGGCCTGTATGTTCGGTCGCGTGGCGTAGTCGCCGGAGCGCGAGTCGAACGGATGGCTGTAGAGGCGCTCGTGGAACTCGACGAAGCGCCCGATCAGCTTGGACGGGGCATTACTTCCCAGCACAGCGGCGATACTCTGTAACTGATCGCGCAGAGCGGCGCGATTCTGGGCATAGGTGCGCGCCAGCGTAGCGAGCGTTTGCCCGAAAGCCGCGACCACTTCCGGCGTGCAGGGCAGATGCCCGACCTCATTGAGCGCGACGTTGAATTCCCCAAACAAAATGTCTTTCTGAAAGCGTGTCAGGAAAGGAAGCTCCGGGGCGAGTTCCAGCAGCGTTTCACGGAGCGTCTGGAGCGAACTGGCGCGGTACTCCAACTGGTGTAGTAACACCTGTCGATATTCTTCGTGTAGGATCAGGTCGGTACCGACATCGTTGACAAGGCGCACGAGCAGCGCCGCCTGATAGAGCGCGTGTTCAAGCCGATCCCCGTTGAGCAGCGAGACGAGACGATCCGTCGGCTGGATGATCTCGGTGAGGATCGAGACGTAGTAAGTCAGATAAGGGATGACGAGAACGGCGTTGGTGCTGGTGTCGATGGCTTCCGCAAGCGACAGATCATGTACGTCGAGCAGTCGGTTGACGGCTTCGTAACGCTCGCTCAGACCACGTTTCAGGAGCGGTTGCAACCGCGCCCCCGTCAGCGTTTCACTGACCTCGACGCAGGTCTCGACGTTGGCGACTAACACCGACCAGCCGCCAAATTCGATGTATTCGAGGGCACGATCCGGGTAGACTTCGTGGAAGCGCTGCGCCAGCGCGAACTGTTCCTCCTGCGCAACGCTGTTTCTGAAGCACGAAAGCGTCTTGACGACGAAATTGGCCGGAGTGAGCAGCGTGCTGGTCGGAGTCGCGTCGGTTTGCAACCGCGTGATCACGGTGTCGTTGAGGGTGTGGAGCAGCCGATTGCGTGACTGCTGCGATGGACTGTCTGGGTCACGCGGCTGGAGATAGCTGGCGAAGTTGTCGGAGACGGCTTCGAGAATCAAGTAGCTGTTCATTGACTGCGCATAATTCATCAGGCGAGGCCAGTTGGCATCACTAACGAGGTCGTTGAGGAGGAAATAGGTCAGCCGGGCGAACTGAGGAATCCCCAAAATCTGCGCCCACATCTCCTGATAGGGTGACTGGGCGGCCCAGAGTTGAAAACCCCGGTACGGTGAGCGAGGCATATAACGCACGAGTGCCCGTTCAAAACCTTCGGTTGTAGCGTCAAGCGCTGCCTGAAGCTTGTCCATGAGGTGTACCGAACTCTCCTTTCGTCAACGACTGAATGGCGCAGTTGATGAAAATTATGAGAATTGAGAACAAATCGAGGGCTGCGGCGTGCGGTTGCGGTATTTATTTAATATACTTGTGATTCTAAAAAAAGTAAATTGATCATAATAGACATGAAATCCGGTGATTATAATGAGGAAATAGGAATAAAGCCTCATATCCGGCGATTTGTCAGGGCAAACGCATCAAAATCAGGCAGAAGGTCATAAAGGGTCGTGAAGATCGTAGGGACGCGATTGATCGCGTCCGGTGTTACGGACGGCATTCATGCCGTCCCTACAAAACCTGTATTACACCTTATGACCTGAACAAAATTGGATGCGTTGGCCCTGGCGATTTGTTCGCTCACATTGACGGGCGTTCACCGTACGACTAAAATACGCTTATCAAATTCAGCAAAAATGGTTGGTCTTAATCCTATGCAATACCACATCTGGACACTCGGATGTCAAATGAATATGGCTGACTCGCAGCTTCTGGCTTCAGAACTGGAGCGGATGGGCTACAGCGCGGCGACCGATCCCGATCAGGCGGATATTCTGGTCGTCAACACCTGTGTCGTGCGGCAGGCCGCTGAAGATAAGGCGTTTGGTCGGCTGGGGCTGCTCAACGAGTTGAAAAAGGAACAGCCGGACAAGGTGATCGGCGTGATGGGCTGCTTAGTTGGTGTGCGCGATCCGCTGGCGCTGCGCAAGAAGCTGCCCTACGTCGATGTGTTCATGCCGCCGTCCGAGCCGAAGCCGATGGTCGAATTTCTGCGCAGCCGGATGGACGAAGCCGAGATGCTGGCCTTCGAAGCGCGCGAGCGCGAGCAGCGCGATCTGATTCAGGATGGCGATCTGATCCTGCCCACGCAGGAGCAGGGCAATCTGATCAGCGCGCACGTGCCGGTCGTTTATGGCTGCTCGCACGCCTGCACTTTCTGCATCATCCCGTTCCGGCGCGGCGTCGAACGCAGTCGCAGTGTCGGCGAGATCGTCGCGCACGTGCGCAGTCTGGCACGGCAGGGCGTGAAAGAAGTGACGCTGCTCGGTCAGATCGTGGATCGCTATGGGATGGATATTCCCGATGGGCCTGATCTGGCGGACTTGCTGCGGATGGTCAACCAGACTGCCGAGGAAACGGGGATCGAGCGGATTCGCTTCCTGACCAGTCACCCGAACTGGATGACCGACCGCCTGCTTGATACGGTTGCCGAGCTTCCGCGCGTGATGCCACACATCGAGGTGGCGGTTCAGTCGGGCGACGACGAGGTGCTGGAACGGATGAAACGCGGCTACACCGTCGAGTAGTATCGCCGCCTGATCGAAAAGATTCGCAACAAGATTCCCGGCGTGGCGCTCCACACCGACATCATCGTCGGCTTTTGCGGCGAAACCGAGGAACAGTTCCAGCATACCTATGATATGCTGGCCGACCTGAAGATCGACAAGGTGCATCTGGCGAAGTACAGCGCACGTCCGAACACGGTCAGCGCACGGCGCATGGACGACGACGTTCCCGAAGAGGAAAAGAAGCGCCGGCTCGATCTGCTCGACGAACAGCAGGCGCGGATCGTCGCGGAGATCAACAGCCGCTTTCTGGGGCAGACCGTCCCGGTGCTGGTCGAGGACGAGCACAAGGGAAAATGGCGCGGGCGCACCCCACACGACAAGATCGTCTTCTTCGAGGACACGGCGGACTGGCGCGGCAAGATCGCCAACGTCGAGATCACGTGGACTGGCCCCTGGAGTATGCTCGGTCGGTTGCCCACGACGCAGACCGTTCCCGATCCGCTGGTGGTGTTCGCAGGCTAATCTAATTCAATTTCGAGGAGGGACACAGCCAAATATAACGGCTGTGTCCCTCTGATTTTCGGCTTAAGTAACCTGAATTTCGGATAGCGAATTTTGAGGGAAGGTTTTTGTAGGGGCACGACCTGTCGTGCCCCTACGGACAGACTCTATCCGAAACTGAGGTTAAGTAATCTTTTTGAGCCTTTATTTGAATTTGACGTATACTTTGTGGAGCGGCGTCACAGGGCAGGGCTGCCATGACGTATGGCTTACGCACGATGGGAGGATCAGGCACGATGCCACCTGAGAAGAGCGGATATTATTA
>DASZXN010000754.1:0-6725 GCA_035545875.1 Phototrophicaceae bacterium | reverse complement strand
CAACTTCGAGGTCGCGGACGTGGATGGTCTGCGCACGACCTACGACATCTTCGAGAACGAGTACAAGCGCGCGCTCGATGCGGGGCTGGTCGTCCCGGCCTACGATTACGTCCTCAAGTGCAGCCATTTGTTCAACGTGCTGGACGCACGCGGCGCGATTGGCGTGACCGAGCGCGCCAGCTATTTCCGCCGAATGCGCGACATGACCCGCAAGATCGCCAAAGCCTACACCGATCAGCGGCAGGAGATGGAATATCCGCTCGACAAGCTCAACGATGTGTGGAGCGGCGGTACATCCATAACGACCGAAGAGAAGAACGTCAATCGCATGGTGCGCCTGCCGAGCCAGCCCGCCGACCTCCTGTTCGAAATCGGCGTCGAAGAACTGCCTGCCGAGGATGTCGATGGCGCGCTCGATCAACTCGAAGTATTAGCGCCCAAGCTGTTCGCCGATCTGCGCCTGACGCACGGCGATCTCAAGGTCTACGCGACGCCGCGCCGCCTCGTCATTCACGCGAAAGACCTCGCCGCCCGCCAGAGCGATCTCGAACAGGTTGCCAAAGGGCCATCGGCGGATCGCGCCTTTGACGCCAGCGGCAAACCGACCAAAGCCGCCGAGGGGTTCGCGCGCGGCAAGGGCGTTAAGGTCGAGGATTTGCGCGTCGAGAACGGCTACGTTGTCGCCACCGTGCGCGAAGAAGGCAGGAATGCCCTGCTCGTCTTGCAGGAAGCGCTGCCGGGCGTGGTCTCGTCGCTCAAATTCGGGAAGTCGATGCGCTGGAACGCCAGCAACGTCGCTTTCTCGCGCCCAATCCGCTGGTTCGTCGCGCTGCACGGCGAGGCGGTACTGACGTTCAAGTATGCTGACGTGATTTCCGGCGACACGACACGCGGCCTACGTCCCTTCGACTCGCCGCTGCACGCAGTCAACAACGCCGCCGACTATTTCGCCACGCTCGAAAGCGAAGGCATCGTCCTCGACATTGACGCGCGCCGCGCCTGGGTTGCCGATCAGGTAGCGACGCTGGCCTCTACGGTCGGCGGGCGCATCCCCGAAGATGACGCGCTGCTGGCGGAAGTGACCAATCTGGTCGAGCGCCCGACCGCCCTGCTCGGCAAGTTTGATGACAAGTATCTCAAGCTGCCGCGCGAGGTGCTGGTGACGGTCATGCGCAAGCATCAGCGCTATTTCGCCGTCGAGGATAGGAACGGCAAACTGCTGCCGTATTTCATCGCCGTGCGCAACGGCGACGGCGAGCATCTCGATAAAGTCATTCACGGCAATCAGGAAGTCCTGCGCGCCCGCTTCTCCGACGCCGACTATTTCTTCTCGCAGGATACCAAGAAGAAGCTGGTCGAATTTCTGCCGCGCCTCGCTACGCTGACGTTTCAGGAAAAGCTCGGCTCGATGCTCGATAAGAATAATCGCCTGATTGCGCTGGTCGATCCGCTGGCAAAGCTGCTCAAGCTCGACAGCCGCGATACTGCCATCGCCAGTGACGCGGCGCATCTGGCGAAAGCCGACCTCGCTACGCAGATGGTCGTCGAGATGACCTCGCTGCAAGGGACGATGGGGCGCATCTATGCCCAGCGCGACGGGGCATCAGCCAAAGTCGCGGACGCGATCTACGAACACTGGCTGCCGCGCGGCGCGGGTGACGCCCTGCCCGCCTCGTCCGCCGGGACGCTGCTCGCCCTCGCGGATCGGCTCGACAGTCTGGTCGGCTTGTTCGCGGCTGGCCTTGAGCCGAAATCTACCGCCGATCCGTTTGCTCTGCGGCGAGCGGCGCTCGGCATCATCGAAATCCTCGTTGAGAAGGAACTCGATCTTGATCTGCGCGCAGCCGTTGATACGGTCGCGTCGGCGCAGCCAATTGAGGTCACAGCGGACGTGAAGCAAGCCGTCTTAACGTTCATCAGCGGACGCCTGCGCGGTTGGGTCGAGGAACACGGCTGGGCGCACGATGTCAGCGCCGCCGTCCTCGCGGAACAGGCGAGCAATCCCGCCCGCGCGCTCGAAGGCATCCGTCAACTAAGCGAGTGGGTCAAGCGCGACGACTGGGCGCAAATCCTTGATGGGTTCGCGCGCTGCGTCCGCATCACGCGAACGGAAAAAGAGCAGTATGTCGTTAATCCTGAACTTTTCCAGCAGTCCGAAGAAAAAGCGCTCTACGCTGCCTATCAGCAGGCGGAGAAGCAGTTGGACGCCAGCGGCAACGTCGATGCTTTCCTGACTGCATTCGCACCGATGATCCCGGCCATCAGCAGCTATTTCGGCACGGGCAAAGGCGACGGCGTGCTCGTCAACACCGAAGATCAGGCCGTGCGCCGCAACCGCATTGCGCAGCTTCAGGCGATCAGCGCCATGCAGTCCGGTCGCGCCGATTTGAGCAATCTGACTGGGTTCTAGAAGAACAGCAGTTCGGTGCGCCGTTCATGCTACAATACTCGCTATAAGCATTTGAGGAAAGCGTATGGACGGTACACCGCAATTCAAAGAAGTGCTAACGCTGGCGCTGAAATTGTCGCGCAAGGAGCGCCTTCAGCTTGCTGAACAGGTCAAATCTTCTGCTGAACACGAGATAGAGCCGGAATCCCTCGAACCAGAATCGCCTCCGACAGAACACTGGGGGAAAAATCTGCTCCGCCTCTTGGATGAACTGGGGCCAATCGAAATGGTGCATCCAGAAATTACCGATCCGGTGGAGTGGGTAGAACAAATTCGCCGTGACGATGCCAGCGCTCGCGGCCTCGATTGGGGTGAGGATGAATGACGGTCGGCATCGTCGATAGCACGGTCATTGTTCATCTCTACCGCCGTGAACCAGCCGCGCTTGACTGGTATGGTTCACAGTCTCGGCAACTGTCAGTTACCCCAATCACGTGGATGGAAATTATCTACGGCGCAGGGAGCAGGAGCAATCTGGCGCGCTGTAAAACTATTCTCAGCCAATTCAGTATGGAATATCTCACGCCTGCTGACATGGATTGGGCAATGCAGCAGATGGAAAATCTTCGGCTCAGTCATGGAGTGGCAACCAACGACACGCTGATTGCCTCCGTTTGCCAGCGGCTGCAAGTGCCGCTGTATACCCATAACGTCAAACATATGCTTGTACTGCTCCCCACTTCGCTGGTTGTGAAACCGTATTAGCTCCTTCAGAAATTCTCCATTCAAATTTCAGATTGTTTTCATGGCGCTCCGTTGTATGAGCGATGGGTCATGTATATAATCGGCATATTCTCAATGTGGAGAGCATGGCGTGTCGGTCGCTGACGAGATCAAGAGCAAACTGGACATCGTCCAGTACATCCAGCGCTACGTCCCGCTGAAGAAAGCCGGACGCAGTTGGAAAGCGCCTTGCCCCTTCCACGCAGAACGCACGCCCTCCTTCGTCGTCAACGAGCAAAACCAGACGTGGCGCTGCTTCGGCGCGTGTGCCGAGGGCGGCGACATCTTCAAGTTCGCCATGAAATATCACGGTTGGTCGTTCACCGAGGCGCTTCAGGAACTCGGCAAGCTGGCCGGAGTCGAAACCCGCCAGCAGACCCCCGAACAACGCCAGCAGAGCGAAGCACTGGATCGCCTGCGCGGGCTGATGAAATCCGCAGCCGACCATTTCCACGATGTATTGTTTGATGCACGCAATCCCGCCGCCGTCGCCACGCTCGATTACGCCCGCAAGAAGCGCGGCCTGAGCGACGAGACGCTGCACCGCTTCCAGATTGGTTTTGCGCCAGCGGGCTGGCAAATCACGCTCGACGCGCTCAAGGCGCTCGGCTACAGCGAGGATGATCTGATCGCTACGGGGATGGCCTCTCGCAACGAAGAGAGTGGACGGGTCTACGACCGCTTCCGCAACCGCCTGATGATCCCGATCCGCGATGATCGCGGGCGCGTGGTCGGCTTTGGCGCGCGCGCGCTGGCCGCTGAGGACAACCCGAAGTATCTCAACTCGCCGCAGTCGCCGCTGTTCGACAAAAGCAAAATTCTCTTCGGGCTGGACTTCGCCAAGCAGACGATCCGCGATAGCGAAGTCGCCGTGATCGTCGAAGGCTATCTCGATGCGATTCAGGCGCATCAGGCAGGATATACGAACGTCGTCGCGCAGATGGGGACGGCGCTGACCGAGCCACAGTTGAAATTGCTGGCTTCACGGCTGGCAAAACGGATCATCCTCTCGCTCGACTCCGATGCGGCGGGTCAGAATGCGACGCGGCGCTCGCTCGAAGTGGCGCGCGAAACGTTGCAAGCCGATTACGCCGGACGGCTCTCGGTCGATATGCGGATTCTGGTCGTGCCGGGCGCGAAAGACCCCGACGACCTGATCCGCGAAACGCCGGAGGTCTGGCCGACGCTGGTCGAGGATGCGCTGCCTGTCGCCGATTACGTGATCGCGCAGGAGATGGAAACGCTGTCCGAACACGCGACCGTTCAGGAACGCGAAGCCGTCGCGCGGCGCCTGCTGCCGATTCTGGCGGCAACTGAAAACGACCTGTATCGCAGTGACAACCTGCAAAAGCTGGCGGTGCGTCTGCGCATTCCCGAAGACAAGCTGCTGATGTGGGCGTCGGATCAGCAGAAAATCGCGGCGGCTAAAGCCCCGCACGAGCCAATTGCGCGTCGTCAGCCCGAACCCCCGCAGTCCCCGCCCGCCGATGACGATTTCCCGGAGTTCGATACGCCGCGTACGGCGCAGCGCGGTCAAACCACCCCCGCCGACAATCTGCGCGAGGCCGCGCTCGAAGCCTACTGCCTGAAGCTCCTGTTCATGCAGCCCAAGCTGATCTACGACGTGAACCGCAAATTCCGCGAGCTGGCCGGAACGAACTCCGCGCTGGCCGAGCAGGTGCTCGGTGACCTGAGCAGCGACGATTTCACGCGCACGAGCTATCGCGCATTGATGGATGTGTTCGCACACGCAATCGTGCAGGACGAACAGGACGTGCTGGAATATCTGCACGCCGCCCTCACCCCCGATCTGATGGCCGAACTGGAGACCGTACTCGCCGATGAATGGGAAGAATGGCAGTTACGACGACGAAATGCGTTTTATGCCGACTTAATGATCGTGGTCAAGCAAAGCGAGCGTTTCAGCAGCGGGATTGATTCGAGTGCTGAGATGATCGAAAAAGCGCTGCGTCTGCGAATTGAACGCTTGCGACGTGAGCGGGAAGAATTTGTGTTTTTAGGTACGGACGGAACTGACATCAGAGATGCACCCTACCAAAGGCACATCACGTTGTCTATACTGGCAAAGCAGCTTATTGAAGCGGAATTAAACCATCGCTCGCAAGTGCTGCGACAGTAGGATGAAGGGCATGGCGAAAAAACGGACAGCAGTAAGAAAAGACGAAAACAATAACGACGAATTCTCCAAAGTCGATGTTGGCGAAGCCGAGGATATGAACGGCGACTTCGAATTCGACGATGAGGGTGGCGGCGACGACGACGATTTCGACTTTGACGACGATCTGGCGATCAAGGATGATGATCTCTCTGACCCCATGTTGAGCGACGACGACGACCTCGACGACCTCGACGACGATTCGCTGATCGGCGAGAGCAACCGACTCGATACCTTCGCTCTGGCCGATGATCCGGTGCGCATGTACCTCAAGGAGATCGGTCAGGTGCCGCTGCTCGACACCAACCGCGAAACGTGGTTGAGCGTGCAAATCGCGGCGGAGCGGATGCTCGAAACCGAGAAGGATCACCTGAGCCAGAAAGAGGGCAACGATCAGCCGCAGCCGTCAGAGATCATTCAGGCAGTCTACGCCGACGTGAAGAAGAACTGGGAAGCGGTGCTCAATCAGGTCAAGCCTTTCAAGACCGAGCCGCCCAACCTGAAGCAACTGGTCGATGAGGTACAGTCGCTCACCGAAGCCTGGGATGTGAGCGGCAGTTCCTACATGCGCGAGTATCTGCGCCAGCGCGACTGGGGTCGTGATGAAGCGTGGACGGATATGGCGCGCCGCCTGTTCGAAGTAATTCACGGGCTGTATCTGATCCCGTTCCGCGAGCAGGTACTGATCCGCCGCTTCTACGACAAGGAAGGCGTGCTGCCGAGCGAAGATCAGTTCAAGCAGTGGTTGATGGAAGACACCGACGCGCTCGAAATGCTGCAAGAGCGTTTCGAGGAGGTCGAGCGCAAGGCCGAATTCGCCGCCGAAGCGCTGACCCGCGCTAACCTGCGTCTGGTCGTCAGCGTCGCCAAGCGCTACATGGGACGCGGCATCAACTTTCTCGACTTGATTCAGGAAGGCAACATCGGCCTGCTGCGCGCGGTCGCCAAATTCGACCACACGAAGGGCTACAAGTTCAGCACCTACGCGACCTGGTGGATTCGGCAGGCGATCAGCCGCGCTATCGCGGATCAGGCACGCACGATCCGCATCCCGGTGCATATGGTCGAGACGATCAACCGGCTGATGCGCGTCCAGCGTACGCTGACGCAGGAACTCGGCGCAGAGCCAAGCGCCGAGCAAATCGCGCTCGAAATGGACTTCCTGACCGCCGAGGAAACCAAAGCCATCAAGCTGATCCGCAAGGACGGCGCGCGGATGGATCCCGGTCTGGCGCGCAAGCTGCGCCGCGCCGCGCAGAAAGTCCGCAAGATCATGCGGCTGTCACAGGAGCCGATGAGCCTCGAAATGCCGATTGGTCAGGAAGATAACAGCCTGCTCGGTGATTTCATCGAGGACGACAAGGTTCCCGGCCCGGT
>DASZXN010000753.1:0-4382 GCA_035545875.1 Phototrophicaceae bacterium | reverse complement strand
AGAATGCCCGTCGCGAAGCCGCTCAGAACGTGCGCGCTGGCGTAGCGCTGCGGGCTGGCGGGGTCGAGGTCTTGCGGCTGTCTGACATACGGGACGAGACGTTCGGATGGTTGGGGTGCGCAGGCCGCGAGTCCGGCCATTGCCAGCGACGCGGCGGCCAGTTGCAGAAAACGGCGGCGGCTCATCTGCGGGGTGCGCAGCCCTGCCGGGAACTCACGCTGAACGAACGCACGGAATTCAGGCGTATCGGCCAGCGCTTCGAGGCTGCGCCAATACGCTTTGCCAGATTTCGCGTTCAGTTGAGCGCGCAGGCTTGCCAGATCGATTGAGTCAGACAAAACGTGCTCCTCCTCAGCGGTGACACACGTCGCAGTCGGTCAAATGCTGTGTCTCGACCGTCGTGTAAATCCGCTCGGCCTGCTGATCGGCAGCGGTGGGCTGCCAGCCCATCGTAAAGACGGCATCCTCAGGGCGGACGTTCGGCTGCGGGTTGCTGTGACAACTGATGCACCACTGCATCGTCATGGCCTGCGTCTTGTAGACCACCGACATCTGATCGACGCGCCCGTGACAGGTCTCGCAGGCAATTCCCCCCTGAACGTGAGCGCTGTGATCGAAATAGACGTAATCCGGTAGTTGATCGACGCGCACCCAGCTCACCGGCGTGCCGCTGTTCAGGCTGGCGGCGAGCGCTTCGATGTCAGGGATGCCCTGCACGATCTGCGCATGGCAGGTCATACACTGTTGAGTCGAGGGCATTCCGGCGAACGACGAATTTTCGACGCTGGTATGGCAGTAGCGGCAGTCGAGGCCGAGCGTCCCGGCATGGATCTCATGGCTGAAACCAATCGGCTGCTCGATGGGCGTGCCGACACCCGTATTGACCGGAGACTGAAGCGAGAGCGCCCACAGCCCCACGAAGATCGGAATTGCCAGCGCCAGCCCGATCAGGGACAGACGCGCAATCCAGTTGGCGCTGCGCGGAAAGATTTGCACGGCTACTCGCTAAATTCGGCCTACGGATTAATTTCAAGTTTAATTGTATAGCGCGCTGGCCGCAGATTGAAAGCGCTGGCTGACAATTTTGTGAGTTCTCACAAATCTATTACAAAGCGTATTGTCGTAAGCGTTAATTCCCGCTAGCATTGGCAGGAATCTTAATTACAGTGGAAATTGCATGTTGAGCAGGATCAGCAACAAGTGGGTCTGGATCGCCCTGCTGATCGGCGCGAGCGGCTGTGCCAGTTCGCCCTCGGTGCTGAGTCCGCAGTCGCCCAACGCAGAGCGGGTCGCGCAGCTATCATGGGTGCTGTTCGCCATTGCAACGGTGGTATTCCTGATTGTCCTCGCCCTGCTGCTGATTGGGATTATCCGCGCGCGCCGCTTCAAGGACGAGACGAGCGAGATCGTGCAGGTCAAAGACGACCGCCGCGTGATCAGCATCGTCCTGTTCGCCGGAGCGCTCGTCCCGGCAATCGTGCTGTTCGGCGTGATGATCTGGAGCATCTCGATTACCAACGCCAATGCCGCGCCGGACAGCCCGCTCGTGATCGAGGTGACGGGGCATCAATGGTGGTGGCAGCTTCATTACGTGAGCGGGAACTTCACGACGGCCAACGAGATTCACATTCCGGTCAACCAGCCCGTGACGCTCAAATTGATGTCGGCGGACGTGAACCACAGTTTCTGGGTTCCCGAACTCTCGCCCAAGCTCGACCTGATCCCCGGTCAAACCAACACGCTGACGATTCAGGCTGATCAGGCCGGGATGTATCGCGGTCAATGCGCCGAATACTGCGGCTTGCAGCACGCGAACATGGCCTTTCTGGTGATCGCTGATCCACCCGACACCTATGCCAGGTGGGTCGCCAATCAGCAAGCGCCCGCCGCTGCATCGAAGGATGCGGAAGTCGCGCAGGGCGAGCAGGTTTTCATGCAGTCGGCCTGCGTCTACTGCCACACCATTCGCGGGACGAGCGCGGCAGGCACGTTGGGGCCGGATTTGACCCACCTCGCCAGCCGCCGGACGATTGGCGCGGGTGTGTTGACCAACACCCCCGGCAATCTGGCGGGCTGGGTCGTCAACTCACAGGCAATCAAGCCGGGCAACCTGATGCCGCCGATGGAACTCGACGCGACGCAGCTTCAGGCGATCCTCGCCTATCTGCACAGTCTGGCCTAAGGAGCTGTTATGGAAGCGACGGCAGATAAGCGCCTGATCCACATCTGGGAAGAATCGAGCGGCCTCTGGCACGCCCTGACGCTGGTCGATCACAAGGTGATCGGCATTCGCTATATGGTGACAGCTTTCCTGTTCTTCATCCTCGCCGGGATCGAAGCGGTGCTGATGCGGATTCAGTTGGGCAGCCCGGAGAACACCTTCCTCAGCCCGGACGTGTACAACCAGTTGTTCACGATGCACGGCACGACCATGATCTTCTTCTTCGCCACGCCGATGCTGTTCGGTTTCGGCAATTACCTCGTGCCGTTGATGCTCGGCTCGCGCGATATGGCCTTCCCGCGCCTGAATGCCTTCGGCTACTGGGTTTTTCTGTTCTCCGGCCTGTTCATGTACGCGAGTTTTCTGGTCGGCGCAGCGCCGAACGGCGGCTGGTTCGCTTACGTGCCGCTGACGAGCCTGCAATACTCGCCCGGCCCCAATCTCGACTTCTGGGGACTCGGCCTGATCTTCCTGAGCATCGCTTCGACGGCGGGCGCGGCCAATTTCATCGTCTCGATCTTCAAGATGCGCGCGCCCGGTATGTCGATCAACCGGATGCCGCTGTTCATCTGGGCGATTCTGGTCACGTCGTTCGCCGTGATCTTCGCCGTTCCGCCGCTGACAACCGCCAACATCTTTCTGGTGCTGGAGCGCAATTTCGGCTTCCACTTCTTCGAATCCGAATACGGCGGCAATCCACTGCTGTGGCAGCACCTGTTCTGGATTTTCGGGCATCCTGACGTGTATATCATTTTCCTGCCCGCCGTCGGCATCGTCTCGGAAATCGTGCAGGTCTTTTCGCGGCGCGTGGTGGTCGGCTATACCCTGCTGGCGACGGCAGCGCTGGCGACGGTGATCATCGCCTTCGGCGTGTGGGTGCATCATATGTTCGCCGTCGGCATCTCGCCGATGGCAACCGATTTGTTCAGCCTTGCCAGCGTGGTGATCGGCATCCCGGCAGGCGTGCAGATTTTCGCGTGGCTGGCGACGATCCTCACGGGCAAGCCGCGCTTTCACCTGCCGCTGATGTGGATCGCCGGGTTCATCTTTGTCTTTGTGATCGGCGGGTTGAGCGGCGTGATGTTTCCGGCAGCCTCGTTCGATCAGCAGGTGACCGACAGCTATTTCGTGGTCGCGCATTTCCATTACGTACTGTTCGGCGGCGCTGTCTTTCCCATCTTCGGCGGGCTGTATTACTGGTTTCCCAAATTTACCGGCAGGTTTCTGAACAAAGTGCTCGGCTGGTGGAATTTCTGGCTGGTGTTCATCGGCTTCAACCTGACGTTTTTCCCGATGCACATCGTCGGGCTGCTGGGGATGCCGCGCCGCATCTACACCTATCAGGCTGGGCTGGGTTGGGACACGATTAACCTGATTTCGACGATTGGCTCGTTCGTGCTGGCCTTCGGGATTCTGCTGTTCATCATTAACGTGCTTTACAGCCTGAATCGTGGCGAAAAGGCAAGCGCGAATCCCTGGAACGCGGCTACGCTCGAATGGGCAACGACCTCGCCGCCGGAAGCCTACAATTTCCGCACCATCCCGACGGTTGAGAGCCGTGTGCCGCTCTGGGATCAGCACGATGAAACGCCAGCGGCTGATCCAACCGATCCCTATGAACGCGAGACGCTGGTTTCGACGCTGCTCGACGCGCAGCCCGAATCGCGGCTGGTTATGCCCGAAGCTTCAATTGCGCCGCTGGTGCTGGCGCTGACGCTGGTGCTGGTGTTCGCCGGGCTGCTGCTGCACGTGCTGATCATGAGCGCGCTCGGCGCGGCGCTGAGTCTCATCGGGGTCGGCTGGTGGCTGTGGCCGTCACGCGCCGAACTGGAGGAAGCCTCATGACCACAACCACGCTTCCGACGGAGGTCAACGGCAGTCGCTCGGTCGGCTGGTGGGGTGTCGTCTGCCTGATCCTCAACGAGATTGTGCTGTTCGCCTCGCTGATCGCCAGCTACCTCTACATTCGTTTCAACTCTCCAGTGTGGCCGCCTGCCGGGGTCGAAAAGCCGGGACTGGTGCTGCCCGCCATTATGACCGTGATTCTGCTGTCGAGCAGCGTCTTTATGCAGATGGCCGAACACGGAATTAAGCGGGGTGATCAGGCTCGATTGCGTCTGGGGCTGTTGATCGCGTTTGGGCTGGCGGTCATCTTTCTGGG
>DASZXN010000752.1:0-2160 GCA_035545875.1 Phototrophicaceae bacterium | reverse complement strand
CCGCCTTCCGTCACGTGAACGTTGTTAATGTTGGTGACGTAATCCAGCGGGATCGTGGCATAGCCGGAATGGAACGTGCCTGAAAACTGAATTTGATAACTTTCGGTGACATCAAAATGATTGTGGGTCGTATCCACGTTGTTGATGGTCACATCCCAGCGCTGCCAGTAGACCGAGCGGTCATCCTGCGCTGAAACGGCGGTAACACCTAAAATCAGCAGAACAGCAAACAGCGCTGTTAGTTTTCTCAGCATAAGTGAATGCCTCCTCTTCATCGGTAGTTATAAACCCCAACGCCCATTCACGCTAGGCTAAAAGCCAGCCCACGCTGAGAGTATTCTTAACGCCTGCGCTGGGCGTAGTGGGCAAGTTCTCAAGGTAGCAACACACCCTTATACAGTGTAAGATGAAAATGTAAAAAATATGTACACGGGAGCTTGCATGTTTCGCTGGGTCGCTCTACTTGCCGCACTACTGCTGATCCTCTCCGCTGTCTCGGTGAGCGCCGCCGATACCCCAACCGCAACCCCCGTGCCCGACACAAGCTCCTATCAGGTTCGCAGCGGCGATACGCTCGGCTCGATTGCCGCGCACTTCCACACGACAATCGGCGCGATCATGCGCCTGAACAAGCTGGCTGATCCGCAGTTGGTCGTGCTCGGCCAAACCCTGCTGATCCCGGCTTCAACCGAAACGCCTGCTTCAACCGAAGTCCCGGCAGGCACGACCACGCTGATCGCACCTGCCACTGCTGAAGTTACGCCTGCGGTCACTGCTGAAATCCCAGCGGTCACACCAACCTTCGATTACGGCATCGAAGCCTTCTTCGATAATCAGGATGTGAGCAGCGTCGTGCAGCAGATCACCAGCTTGGGGATGCAGTGGACGAAAGTCCGCGTCGAATGGCGCGATTTGGAACCGAGCAAGGGTTCCATTGACTATACACATCTCGACGCGGTTATCGACGCGCTGCAAGCCGCCCAATTGAACGTCCTGCTGACCGTCACCGATGCGCCGGATTGGGCACGCTCCAGCCATCTGGAAAACGGGCCGCCCGACGATTTCAGCACTTACGTCGCCTTTATCGGCGCGCTGGCGGCTCACTACGCGGGCAAAGTGCGCGCCTACGAAATCTGGAACGAACCCAACCTGCGCCGCGAATGGAACAGCACCGTCCATCCTCTTGGCGCGGCCTCCTATGCCGATCTGCTGCGCGGCGCTTACGCGGCGGTCAAAGCGGCTGATGCAAGTGCGGCAGTCGTCAGCGCGGGGCTTGCGCCAACCGGATTCGACGACGGCGTGAATGCCATCGATGATCGTCAGTTCCTCTCCGACCTGTATGCCAACGGGCTGGCAAGCATCAGCGATGCGGTCGGTGCGCATCCTTTCGGCTTCGCCAACCCGCCGGACGCGGTTTGCTGTCAAGCGCCTGCCGGGGTCGCCAGCCATTATGGGCATCCGAGCTTCTACTTCCTCGACACGCTCAACGACTATCACAACATCATGGTCATGAATGGGGATACGAGCAAGCTGATCTGGGTGACGCAGTTCGGTTGGGGCAGCAGCGAGGATACTTCGTCCCCGCCGCCGGACAGTATCTATTTCAGTTACACGTCGCTGGCGCAGCAGGCAGCGTATATTCCGCGTGCCTTTGAGCTAGGGGCGAAATCGCAGTTCGTGGGGATGATGATTCTCTACAACCTGAATGCCTGTACTGTGCAGCCGGAGAATTACGAGGCTTGCTATTACAGTCTGATCGCGCCGTCAGGTCAATCGCGCCCGGTCTTCAATACTCTCAGCATGATCTTTTCGACTGCCGTTCAGCGCTGAACGCCATCCTGCCCGTGCTGAATTTTTGCCGACTCGCGCAGATAGAGCAGGTAGCGCTTGGTGTCGAAGTGGAACGGCATCTGATAGGTGCTGGCTAGAATTTCCGCCTGCTGAATCCGGTTGAGCTTAAAAGCGCGCACCCGCTGCGACACGCTGTCGAAGCCGACCACGTAAACCGCCCCATCCAGCCTCGGTTCGATGAAATAGGTCGAGACTTCGTAGGTACGCAGCTTATTCTCACCGCGCGAACTGCGATACCAGATTTTGACGCAGCGCTGCTCCGACCAGGCATGTGTGATCGCATCAAAGAGTTCGACGCGCGCCGAATCA
>DASZXN010000751.1:0-12009 GCA_035545875.1 Phototrophicaceae bacterium | reverse complement strand
AATCCGCACCCGGCGCTGCGGCTCGTCGCCGAAGCTCTCCGATTCGAGGCGGGCGTGATGCGCCATCTCGTGCTGGCGGCGGCGAATATTCGAGGGGCGCGGGGCAAGATCGACAAACGCCTCTCCGCCGCGCACCTGCGTGATCGCCTGCTCAGTCTCCCTCATCGCGTCCCCAAAAGGGTCGTCCGAGCCTCTCGGCTCCTCCTTCTGGAACACATCCATCAGGAAATTTTCCATCTGCGTGATCGTGTTGGCGCGCAGGACGAAGATCGGCGTGCCGCGCCGCTCCGCGTCCACGATCAGCTTGGGGCGGCGGCGATAGTAGTTCTTGAGCGTGACGATCATGTCGCTCTGCCCTGCGTCGTCGGTCAGCACCAGCGGCACATGCAGCCGTCGTGACGCCTGATACAGCCGATTGCGCGCGACGCCGTAGGCGTAGACGCTCACGGGCTTCATCTTGCTGCCATTGGTATCGACGCCCATGTCAAAGCGGGTCGATTCGCTGTCACCGCGTTTGCCGTTGTTACGCCGACCGTTGCCGTTACGTTCCGAACGATCATTGCCGTTGCGGTCGCGCAGATTGCGCTCGGCAATCGAGCGGACTTCCGGCTGCGCGTTCTCGAAGATCACCTCGCCCGCCTCGTTGCGGTAGCGAATCTCGACCGGGAGCGGTTTCTCGCGCAGCATGGCATCGACCGCTGCTGCTACGTCCTCGTGAACGACCATACGGTCGCGCGTCTGAATCTCGATCAGCACGTCGAAGGTCGGCGGGGCGCGGCGTTCCAGCACGGTCTTTTGTGTCCCGCGCCGACGCGCTTCCTCATCGCCGAGCGTGACCGACTGAATCCCGCCGATCAGGTCGGAGAGCGTCGGGTTGAGCATCAGGTTATCGAGCGCGTTGCCGTGCGCCGTGCCGATCAACTGGACGCCGCGCTCGGCAATCGTGCGCGCCGCCATCGCTTCGAGTTCACGCCCGATTTCGTCGATCACGATCACTTCGGGATTGTGGTTCTCGACCGCCTCGATCATCACCTCGTGCTGATGATCCGGCACGCTGACCTGCATTCGCCGCGCTTTGCCAACGGCGGGATGCGGCACGTCGCCGTCGCCGCCGATCTCGTTGGACGTATCCACGATGATCACGCGCTTGCTCTCGGCCAGCACGCGCGCCGCTTCACGCAGCATGGTCGTCTTGCCGACGCCGGGAGGCCCCAGCAGCAGAATACTCTGCCCGCTCTCGATTAAGTCCTGCACGATGTCAATCGTCCCGTAAACGGCACGACCGACGCGGCAGGTCAGGCCGACGACTTCGCCGCGACGGTTGCGAATCGCGGAGATGCGATGCAGTGTGCGCTCGATTCCGGCACGGTTGTCGGCGTCGAACGCGCCAATGCTGTCCACAATCGCGTCGAGTTCGGCGCGGGTAACTTCCTGTTCGGAAAGCTCAACTTCCCGGTTAATGTAGCGAGCAGTGGGGATACGCCCTAAATCGAGCACCACTTCGAGGAGTTCATCGATATTGCCAATTTCGTCCAATTTTGCCGTCAGATGCGGCGGCAAAACCCGTTTGAGTTCGTGGATGTCGTCGGTTATACGTCGTTCCATAGAATAGGTGTTTTTTCTCCTATATGCTCAATTTTTGCGCTGCTGGTCGGTGGTCGAACCACGCTCGGAATCACTTCCAGCGACTGCTCAAGCGGCGTAAATGCCGCCTGCCTCACTCCTGCCGCGATATGCCGCACCATCAACGCCTGTGGCTGGCAGGAAAGGAACCCAAGCTCCGTAAGCGCATCTTCCAGCCAATCCTGATAGCGCCGCACGCACACGTACACGGGCAGCCGATCCGCCCGCCCGATCCGCGCCAGCACGCCCATCAGGATCGCGCGCGCATCCGGGTAGTAGATGTCCGGGTGCAGCATCGGCATGATATACACGCCTGTCTTGCCCATCGATACGGCGACGTAGCCCTGAATTCGCCCCTCCTGCCGGTAGACGTAAATCTCGCTGTCTTCCGGCGGCATGGCGACGGGCTGTACCAGTCGCGGGACGATCTGTCCATAAAGCGACTGCATGGCACTGAGATCGTTCTCTTTGCCATCGCTCAATTCCGCGCAGGGGTTGAGCGGCAGCGGCGCTGGGTCGCGCTTCCAGATTTCCTGACGTGCGTAGACGGCAAATCCCGCCGTGCGCATGGTCACGAACAGCGGGCTGTCCTCATCGACCTCGGCCATCAGCATGTGTACGCCACGCTTGCCTGCTTCGACCGCCATCGCGTCGATCAGGTGCAGCCATGCCGTATCGCGCCGATGCGCATCCAACTGCGGCGCCATGTAAACAACCTGCGCGATCCGTTCGTCGCTCCGCACGCGAAACTGTCCGACGATGCTCTGTCGGCCTGCCCGCCCGACCAGCGTGTACATGCCGCGCTGGGGCAGAATGCTCGACAGCAGCACGCTCTGCGGCCCCGCAACTTCACGGGTGCAGCGCAGTTCGCTGTCGAGGATCGTTCCTTTTTCAGCCAGCCGCCGGATCAGGGGGAGATCGACGAGTTTGGCAGCGTGGATGTCGTCATTCGCCATCAGGCTCTCCTACAACCGCCGCTGCGTGGTGGGGAAAACGTGAATGTTCTCAGAGGAGCGCTCAATTGTTCGTATCATCGAATTTTATTGTACTCCAGTTCGCACAATTGGCAATGCCTCACCCCGCTGCGAGCGCGCATGATGAGCGCGGTCTTATCTGAGACTACCTCAGTGTACGCAGAATCCGGTACTCTGTTGTCTATAACACACAAGGATCGGGAAAGATGCCGAAAAACTACCATACGATGCCGCCGACCCAACTCCGGCGGATCGACCGCGCCGTCAGCGATGAAGCGTGGATTATCGACCTGCTGCATCGCGCACCGGTCGCGGTGCTGGCGACGGTCTTTGACGGTCAGCCGTTCCTCAACAGCAACCTGTTCGTCTACGATGAAGCCGCGCACGTCATCTATATGCACACGGCGCGTACCGGACGCACGCGCAACAACGTCAGCGAGGCGGAGCGCGTCTGCCTCTCGGTCTTCGAGATGGGTCGCCTGCTGCCGGACAAAATCGCGCTCGAATTCAGCGTCGAGTATTCCGGCGTCAACATTTTTGGTCGCGCGACGGTGATCGAAGGCGCGGAATCGCAGATCGCGCTGCAACTGCTCTGCGACAAATACTTCCCGCACCTCAAGCCAAACGAGGATTACCGCCCCGCCAACTTGCTCGAACTCAAGCGCACATCGGTTTACCGGATTGCGATTGACTCATGGAGCGGCAAGCAGAAAAAAGCCGCCGACGATTTCCCTGGCGCATTTTATTATGGAGAGCACGATCATGCAGATTGAACCGATTGGCACGATTCATTCACCTGTGAGCGAGGGTGTGGACGACCACTGGGGCGCGGTCATCAGCCGCGTTGAGGTCAAGCCGGAATTTGCCGACGGCCTGCGCGAACTCGACCGCTTCTCGCACGCGCTGATCATCTTTTTCATGCACCAATCGACCTTCAAAGCCGAGACTGATCTGGTGCGTCGTCCGCGCGGTCGTGCTGATATGCCGGAAGCCGGGATTTTCGCCCAGCGCGCCAAGCATCGCCCCAATCCGATTGGCATCACAGCCGTCGAGATCGTCGGCATAGAGGGGAATGTGCTGCGTGTGCGCGGCCTCGACGCGATTGACGGCTCGCCCGTGCTGGACATCAAGCCCTACGTCCCGGCCTTTGATCGGCGCGATGCGGCGACCGTTCCCGAATGGATGGATCGGCTGATGCAGGGCTATTTCTAAGAGCGCAAGATTCCGATAGAAGCATCATGTAAATTACGATAAATTCAGTCGGGGCCGGTTTGAAACCTGCCCCGACGAAAACACATCGGAATCTTGCGCCGCGCAATAAATCATTGTTTTGAGGATTTCATTTATGCCCACACCCCGCGCGGAATTTCTCGCCGGAGCCAGAGCCACCATCCCGCTGGTGATCGGCGCGCTGCCCTTCGGAATCATCTTCGGCGCAGCCGCCATCACGACCGGGTTGTCGCCGCTGGCGACGATTGCCATGTCGATCTTCGTTTTTGCCGGATCAGCCGAGTTCATCGGCGTGGGGCTGGTCAAGGCGGGCGTGAGCGTGCCGATCATCATCCTGACGACGTTCGTCGTCAACTTACGTCATGCGCTCTACAGCGCCACGCTCGCGCCGTATGTCAAGAAGCTGCCGCAGCGCTGGCTCCTGCCGCTCGGCTACATGCTCACCGACGAAGCCTTCGTCGTCGCCAGCACACATTACGCCGACTCCACCAGCGACCCAACCTACAAGCACTGGTATTTCCTCGGCTCGGAACTGATCCTGTTCGTCTGCTGGCAGATTTTTACGTGGGTCGGCATCTTCGCCGGGACGCATTTTCAGGACGCGACCAGGCTCGGCCTCGATTTCGCCCTGAGCGTGACCTTCATCGGCATGTTGATTCCGCTGATGAAAAGCCGCCCGGTGCTGGCCTCGGTGATCGTCGCCAGCGTCGTCGCCGTGATCGCCAACCCGCTGCCGAACAAGATCGGCCTGATGATCGCGGCGTTGTCTGGTGTCGCGGCAGGCGTGATCGCTGAGGGGCGCGGCAAGCCAGAGCCGGAAACCATCGCCATCTCGGAGGAAATCGCGCCGTGAACGAATTCGTGCTGGTACTGGGCATGGGCTTGGTGACGTTTCTCATCCGCTACCCGACGCTCGTGCTAATCGGCAGGATTCCGCTGCCGGATCGCGTTTTTCGGGCGCTGCGCTACGTGCCGCCTGCCGTCCTCGCCGCGATCATCGTGCCATCCGTATTGATTCCCGATGGCACGCACATCGACGTTTCGATCAGCAACAGCTACCTGATCGCCGGGATCGTCGCCGCGCTGATCTCGTGGCGCACCAAAAATCTGCTGGCGACGATTGTGCTTGGTATGGTGGTCTTTCTGATCTGGCGGCTGATCGTCGGCGTGTAGATTAATGCGTCAGGCGTTTTTCCAGCCCGTAAGCCTGCGTCAGCGGCCAGACGAACAGCACGCCTACGTCCGGCTTCGACCAGTCGCCGACACTATCAGTCGTCGCCTTGACGACCCGATCCAGCGTCGCATCGTCGCTGACCGCCGAGAACAGTGTGCGGTGATGCACCTCCTGCGAACGCAGCAGCGCGTTGAGCGAGAGCATAATGCCCATATCATCGCGGATGCCACGACTGAGCGCCTGCCGAATCCCGGCGCTTTCCAGAAGTGTTACGCCGCTGATCCCTGCCTTGATCCAGGCATTCAGCACATCGGTCGCCTGATCGACACTTTTAGCAACGTACATGATCATATACATGGCGTCTCTCCTAGTCGGCTAACGCGGCTTCTTCGATGGGCTGTGTTCCTCGTTGATGAAATGACCAGCGCACCAGCGGCGGCGTGATCACTGTGGTCACGAGGACGACGAACACGACGACGGTAAAGGCGGCCTCGCTCAAAACGCCGTAGGTCACGCCGATGGTGGCGATAATCAGCCCGACTTCGCCCCGGCTGATCATACCGAGGCCGACGCGCAGCGCGCTGGTATTGTCGAACCCGCCGATCCGCGCGCCGCCGCCAGCCCCGATCATTTTCGCAAGGACGGCAGTCAGCGTGAGCACCAGCGCGAACGGCAGCAGGTCGAGCGTGAGCAGGCGCAAGTTCGCCTGCAAGCCGATGCTGACGAAGAAGAGCGGCACGACGAAGGCATAGCTCAGGCTGTGCAGGCCGCGCTCAATCGTCTCGACGACGCTGTGGCGCGCCCGCCGGATGCACACGCCCGCCAGAAATGCCCCGGTGATCGCGGCCACCCCGCCGAAGAACTCGGCGGCGACGCTCAGGAGCAGCATGGCGACGAAGGCGAACATCAGCGCGCCTGCCGAGATCGGCAGGTCGGCGACCCAGTTGGCAAGGCGCGGCAGAAGCACCCAGCTTGCCAGCGAGCCGATCACCAGAAAGCCAATAATCCGCACGATCACTTCCAGAATCGGGCGCGTCGTTTCGACGGCAACCACTCCGCCCGGATTGATCGCCAGAAACAGCGAAATCAGCAGGATCACCGCCGCGTCATCGACCAGCGCCGCACCCAGCAGCGTCAGACCTTCGCGCTTCTGCAACACGCCCAGTTCCAGCATGACCTGAGCCGTGATGCTGGTACTCGTGGCAGCCAGTAGAATGCCGAGAAACAGCGCTTTTTCGACCGTGTAGCCGAACAGCGTGATCACGGGCGTAATCACCACCAGCGGTACGATCACGCCGATTACACCCGCCAGCAGCGCCGGTTTGCCTACGTCGAGCAGATTTTTGGGGTCAACTTCCAGCCCTGCCATGAACATCAGCATCAGCACGCCGATTTCCGCGACTTCGATCAGCGTGTGCGTGACATCTTCGCCGTGCGAGAATAAATTCGCGTTACCGAGCAGGTTGATCAGGGTGGGGCCAGCGATCACGCCCGCCAGCAGCTCGCCGAGGACGGCGGGCTGGTTGAACCGATAGGCGAGGTAGCCCATCGCTTTCGCAAAGCCAATCAGGAGGCCAAGCGCGAGGACAAATTGAACGGTTTCACTCATGGGGAGCGATCTTTCTCCAAATGCCGCTTCTCTTTGTGATGCAGTACGGCTGTGACCAGAAATGGGGTAACCATAGAGTTCCTTTCCCGAACGAAAGTGCCCTTATCGTACAGGAAGAACACACCCGCTCAGATGAATTTTTCGTGTGAATCCAGTGGTTCGGATCACTAATTGAAGGCACATGGAAAATATGTTTTACTAAACTTCAAACCGGCATTGAGGATATAAATGGATGGACGCTTTTAAACTGACCAACCTCATCGTGCAGCAGCAGCAGTCCGACAAGTTGTATCTGGAATTTCTGAAAGCCCCGGCATTGAGCATGGGCGTCTACAGCCTGCCCGCCGGATCGACCGATCCGCAGCAGCCGCACACCGAGGATGAAGTCTACTACGTCGCTTACGGTAGAGCGACCATCCGGGTGGGCGCCGAGGAGCGGGCCGTCGTGCCGGGGAGCATCGTCTACGTGCCCGCACTGGTCGAGCATCGTTTTCACGACATCAGCGAGGATTTGACCGTGCTGGTCTTTTTCGCGCCCGCCGAATACAGCCAGCGCGCAGCGAACGGAAAGGCGAACTAATGGCTAAAAATGTCGCAATTTTCGTGTTCGATGAGGTCGAAGTTCTCGATTTTGCCGGGCCGTTCGAGATTTTCGCCGTGACCGGGCAGCGCAGCGGCGGCCCAGCGCCCTTCAACGTCTACACCGTCGCCGAGAAAGCCGGGCTGATCCACACGCGCAACAATCTGCAAGTGCAGCCGCACTATACGTTCGACGACTGCCCGCCGCCCGACATCCTCGTGATCCCCGGCGGCTACGGCTCACGAGTGGCGATGCGCAACCCGGCAGTCGTCGAGTGGATCAGGCGGCAGAACCAGACCACCGAACTGACAACCTCGGTCTGTACGGGCGCGCTGATTCTGGCGACGGCGGGCTTGCTCGACGGCCTGCACGCCACCACGCATTACGGCGCTTACGATCTGCTCGGCGAACTCGCGCCCGACACAACGGTCGTGCGCGGCGTGCGCTACGTCGATAACGGTCGCATCATCACCTCGGCGGGCGTGCAGGCCGGGATGGACATGGCGCTGCACGTCGTCGCGCGTGAACTGGGCGAAGAAGCCGCCCGCGAGACCGCCCACTACATCGAATATCAATGGGAGCCGGAAACGGCGTGAGGTTCACGGTCGCACGATGATCTCGTAGGGACGAGACAAGTCTCGTCCGTGAATGGACGAACGCGCAATTCCATCAACGGACGCGATTTATCGCGTCCCTACGAAAACAATACTTGATCTCCCTTCAGATGAACGGGCAGCGAAGTCTTTCCTCAATATTGAACCCAACGCGGCTGAAACGCGCACTAAATTATGCTAGCGCAATTTATTGCGCCGTCGCCTTCAGGAGATCAGCCTATGACCGACCATCAGCCCACCGAAGCCAGCCTTTATCTGCGCGATCTGGCGCGGAAGATCGCGCAGCCCTACATCGCCCTGCCGACGATCCGCGCCGCACTCGTCAGCGGATCGTCGGCGGAAGGCGTGAGCGATTTCAACTCTGATCTCGACCTGATCCTCTATTACGACGAAATTCCGTCGGAAGAAGCGCTCACGGCAGCCTGCGCAGCCAATCACGGCGTCAAGCGCAGCCCGATTGGGCCGCGCAGCGAGGACGGCGCGGTCGAGCATTACTACGTCAACGGCGTTGAATGTCAGTTGGCGCATCAGACGGTGACCGCCTGGGAGCGCGAGATCGCTTCGGTGTGTGAGCAATTGGAAGTCGATTCGCCTGCGCAGAAGGCGCTCGGCGGCATGAAAGAAGTCGTGCCGCTCTACGGCGAAGCGCTGATTCAGCAGTGGCAGGCCACGCTTGACGACTACCCCGATGCGCTGGCGCTGGCGCTGGTCAAGCGCTATCTGACGTTTTATCGCGTCTCGTCCCTCTACAAGCGGCTGGCGACCCGCGATGCGACCATCTGGTTCAACGAAATCCGCGTCGAACTGGCGCACGACCTGATCGGCGTGCTGGCCGGACTCAATCACCTTTACTACACGCCGTTCCAGTTCAAGCGGGTGCGCCGCTTCGTCGCCGAGATGAAAAGCACACCGCCCGACTTCGCGGATCGGCTCGAAGCGCTCTTTCACGCCGAGCCGTTCGCCGCCTGCGCCCAGCTTGAAGCGCTGATGGACGAGACGGTCACACTGGTCGAACAGCAGATGCCGCAGATCGACACGGCGGGCGTGCGCGCGCGGCTGGCCTGGAATCCACCCGCGTGGACTCCTGTTCCGCTCGGCAGTTGAGGATATAATCGCGCCATCGTCAGCCAAGCAGGTCAAACGATTGTGTCGCTGATCCTCACTATCGGAGGCAGTCCGTCCGATCCGTCGCGGACGGCGGGCATCCTCGATTTCGCCCGCCAGCAGGTCGAGGCGCGCGGCTTCGCCACCCGGTCGATCATCGTGCGCCACCTGAACACCGACGATCTGATCTACGGGCGCTACAACAGCCCAACGCTTCAGAGTGCCTTCGAGACGGTCAGGCAGGCCGACGGTATCATCATCGCCACGCCGATCTACAAAGCGGCCTACAGCGGCGTTCTCAAGACCTTTTTCGACGTGCTGCCGCCTAACGCCTTCGCTAACAAGGTCGTCCTGCCGATTGCTAGCGGCGGATCGCTGGTTCACTCGCTGGTGATCGACTACGCCCTCCGTCCGGTATTGACCGCGCTCGGCTCGACCCATATTCTCGGCGGCGTTTACCTGATCGACGCCGAGATGCAGACGCTCGAAAATGGCGGCGTTCAGTTGCAGCCTGCCGCGTCGGAGCGCCTGATCGCGGCGCTCGACGCATTGACGCAGACGCTTTCCCCCCGTTCAACCGAGTCAGAGGCAAGTTGATGGACATCATGTGGTTCATTCCGACGCACGGCGATACGCCTTATCTGGGCACGCAGTTGCACAAGCGCGTCGCCAGCCCGGAGTATCTCGAAACGATTGCCAAAACGATTGACGCGCTCGGCTACAGCGGCGCGCTGCTGCCCACCGGCGCGACCTGCGAGGATTCGTGGATCGCGGCGGCCTCGCTCATTCCGCTGACGACGCGCATGAAGTTCCTGATCGCGGTGCGACCGGGCAGCATCCCGCCGACGCTGGTCGCGCGGATGGCCTGCACCTTTGATCGCCTCTCGAATGGTCGGCTGCTGCTCAACATCATCACGGGCGGCGATCCGGTCGAACTGGCAGGCGATGGCACGTTCCTCAGCCACGACGAGCGCTACGAAGTCACCGACGAGTTCTTGCAGGTCTGGAAAGAACTGTTCACGGGCAAGCCTGTCGATTACGACGGCAAGCACATCAAGCTCAAGGGCGGGCAGTTGCTTCAGCCGCCTGTTCAGCAGCCCTCTCCGACGCTCTATTTCGGCGGATCGTCGCCCGTCGCGCTCGAAGTCGCCGCCAAGCACATCGACGTGTACCTGACGCTGGCCGAGCCGCCGGAGATGATCAAGCAGAAGTTCGACACGGTGCGCGAACTGGCTGCCAAACAGGGCAAGACGATCCGCTTCGGCCTGCGCGTGCACGTTTTTGTCCGCGAAACCGCCGAGGAAGCCTGGGCTGCCGCCAGGAACGTCATGAAATACGTCGATGCGGCGACCATCGCCGCCGCGCAAGCCAAGCTCCAGCGCTTCGATTCCATTGGGCAGGGACGGATGCGCTCACTGCACAGCGGCAGTCAGGATGATTTGGAGATCAGCCCGAATCTATGGGCGGGGATTGGCCTCGTGAATAAGGGGATTGGCACGGCGCTGGTTGGCGATCCCGATACGGTCGCCGAGCGGATTCAGGAATATGCTGATCTCGGCGCGGATACCTTCGTGCTGTCGAGCTATCCGCATCTCGAAGAAGCTTATCGTGTGGCGGAACTGCTCTTTCCACGTCTGCCCGGTTGGAAGCCGCAGGAAACCGTCTACAACCCAGCCTCATTGCCGAAAAGCTGGCCGTGATCCCGAACAAAAACGCCCGACTTCACATCGGGCGTTTTATGACGGCGCTTTCAGGCGCTTACTTGGGGAGCGTTGGCGTTGGCTCGACTGGCGCGGCCTGCGGGCTGCCGACTGGCGTGCAGCCGTAGAAGATCATCAGGTTCGGCTTGTAGTGATCGTCAAAGCCCATGAAGATGAAATACGGGCTGCCGTCTTCGGCGGCGTTGCCGTACAGATTGATCTCGCCGAACGTGCCATGCCCCTCACCGAGGAGCACAGGATTGCCACCATACTTGATCTGTCCCAGCCCCTCCTCGACGGTGGCGCGCGAAAGCGTCCACAATTCCTGGCCGCTGCTGTTGAGCAGGCGGAACTCGTAGAAAGTCTTGCTGTCGTTGGTCGGCTGGAACGTGTCGTCGACGCAGTAAAGTGCGTCACCGCCAAAATCGGTGATCTGGTTGAGGCGCTTGTCACTCTGGACGAGCGGATTGGCTGAAACGACCATCAATCCCAGCGCGAGAACACTGACGAACGCAAGCACAAGGATCAACGCGCGACGTGGATAGGAAAAATGGTTTTGCATAGTGCCTCCAAACGTACAAAAACGTTAAACCATTTTTCATTATACACAATTTCAGATGAAATAAATCAACTCTCAGCAAATTATAAAAAATTATATTGAGAGCGGCGTGCGGTTTTATTGTCAGACCAAAACGGCCAGGATTTATGATGGTCAACCGTTCATCAGGGAGTGAAACATCGGTTTTTGCGAGCGCGAGGCAGCACGAAGATGAATCAGCCAAGCGCCTGTGCCAGATCGTCAAGCAGGTCATCACTATGTTCGAGTCCAATCGAGGCGCGCAGCAGGTTGATGGGCGTCGGGCTGTCCGCGCCTTCCACCGAGGCGCGATGCTCGATCAGGCTCTCGACCCCACCGAGGCTGGTCGCGCGCGTGAAAATCTTCAGCCGCGCCGCGACATTCATGGCTTCAGCCTGCCCGCCCTTGACCTGAAATGAGAGCATCCCGCCGAAACCGCGCATCTGTTTCGCGGCGATCTCGTGACCGTCGTGCGTCGGCAGGCCGGGATAATGCACCTTCTCGAC
The DNA here is from genome assembly GCA_035545875.1 of Phototrophicaceae bacterium. Classification (GTDB taxonomy): domain Bacteria; phylum Chloroflexota; class Anaerolineae; order Aggregatilineales; family Phototrophicaceae; genus Flexifilum. The sequence continues at coordinate 318 of DASZXN010000751.1, read as the reverse complement.
GTTGGGATGCTCGCTGAGGAACTGGGCAATCTTTCCGGCGGTCGCCGTCTGCTCACGCACGCGGATTGGCAAAGTCGGCAGGCTGCGCAGGATCAGCCAGCAGTCGAACGGGGATGGCACGGCTCCGCCAAGCGACTGAATGGTGCGCAGCGGCGCTTCCGGCGCCAAATCGCGCAGGATCAGCGCGCCGCCGAGCACGTCGCTGTGCCCGCCGAGATACTTGGTCGTCGAATGCATGACCACATCTGCGCCGAGGTCGAGCGGACGCTGCCAGATCGGAGTCGCCCAGGTATTATCGACCGTGCAGATCGCGCCTGC
>DASZXN010000750.1:0-4260 GCA_035545875.1 Phototrophicaceae bacterium | reverse complement strand
GCCCTTTCTGGGCGATCCGAATGATCCGAACCTGTTCGAGCCGCGCGAATCGCTTGGGCTGGCGGCGCGCTGGCTGACGCACGTCCGCGAAGCCGTTGGAACCGACCCAATGCTCGGCATCGATTATCACCACCGCCTGAGCGTGGCGGAGGCGGCTTCGTTCTGCCAGCGAATGCCATCGGGGACGATTGACTTCCTCGAAGAGCCGATCCGCGACGAGACTCCCGCCGCTTACGAAGCCCTGCGCTCGCTGGTCGATGTGCCGTTTGCCATCGGCGAGGAACTCTCCAGCAAATGGGCGTTTCTGCCCTACATTGAGCGCGGGATTACCCAATTCATTCGCATCGACGTGTGCAATGTGGGCGGGCTGACCGAAGGCATGAAAGTCGCGGCGCTGGCGGAAGCGCATTACATCGACCTGATGCCGCACAACCCGCTCGGCCCGATTTGCACGGCGGCGACAATTCAGCTCTCGGCAGCGGTGCCGAATTTCTCGTGGCTGGAGGTGCGCACCTCGCCGACCGAGAACCTGAATTTCTACGACGACGACCTGTTCCCGACGCAAATCAAGCTGCAAGGATCGTCGTTCCCGGTGCCGAACGTGCCCGGCCTCGGCGTCGAGGTCAACGAAGAGATGGCGCGTAAGGAAGCCTTCAAGTTCTGGGAAGCGCCACATCTGCACCGGCGCGACGGCTCGTTCACGAACTGGTAAAGCCGCCCAAAGGGGTGTATCGAGCGCTACACCCCTTTCGTTTCCCTCGCGCGACTAAAATCACAGGCGAACGCCCAAAATTGGCTACAATGGAAGTGTGACGCTGTTATCAAGCAAAGGATATGTCGTATGCGTGGAAGCAAACGTTGGCTCCTGATATTGATCGCCGCCGCGCTGATGGCCGCGCTGGTCGTCAGCGTGAGCGCGCAGGCCACTACCGGTACGTTAACCCTCGGACAGCCGCTTTCCAGCCAAATCACGGCGGGCGCGACTATCAGCTACCCGTATAACGCCGCCAATCCCGCCGAAATCACCATTCAGGCGCTCAGCGACAAAGCCCAGCCGACCCTGACCCTCCTGAGCGGCGGATCGGTCGTCGCGCAGCAGGCCAACGCCAGCGGCTCGCCCACCATCAGCCTGAGCACGCTGGTCAACAGCGGCAGCTACGTGCTGGAAGTCGGCACGGCCAACAACACGTCTGGCCTCGTGATCGTTGTGCTGCAAAGCGAAACCGCCGTCACGACGACGCCGCTCACGCCTGACACGCCTGTGACCGGATCAGTCAGCCCGACCGCGCCGCTAGCGCTCTACAGCTTCACCTCCGGCAGCACCCAATCGTTCCTGTTCGTGCGCAGCAATCAGGGCGATAACACCATCAACATGCGCCTGATCGACACCACCAGCGGAGCCGTCAGCGGGCAGATCAGCCCCGACCTGATCGGCGCGCGCTTCCGCATCAAGGCGGGGAATACCCCCTATCGCGTTGAAATCGAGCAGGGCGCGGCGGATCAAACCGATGCCTTTACGGTCTGCCTCGCCGTGCAGAATATCGGCGGCTGCGATGAACTGGGCGCAGCGGCAGGCACCGGGCCGGTCGTCGTTCAGCCGCCCGCCGCCACTCCCGAACTTCAGGCTGCTGGAAATGACTGCCTCGTCACGCCTAGCTCAGGGAACAGCGGCGTCAACATTCGCCAGTCGGCCAGCCCGACCGCGCAGATTTTGACGACGATGCCGCGCGGCGACACCGCCAACGTGATCGGCATTTCGCCGGACAAGGCGTTCTACAACATTCTCTATCAGGGTCTCAACGGTTGGGTTTCGATTGCCGTGATTGTCACCAGCGGCGACTGCTCGAATGTGCTGACGATCAACCCGCCGCCAGTCATCGCCGCAGCGACCACGATCCCCTTCCAGCCGACTAACCCGCCCGCGCCGACGGCCAGCGGCCCCTGCGCGATCCAGATCACCGCGCCGACCTACGTCTATCAGATACCGCAAGCGGATCAGGAGAAGCTGTTCGATCAGGCGCAGCCCGGCGGTCAGCTAACCCCGACGGGTCGCCTCGCCGATAACTCGTGGTGGCAGGTGATGGAATACGGCTATCCCGAATGGCTCTCGACCAGCACGATTGGTCACAGCGTTCAGGTCAGCGGGAATTGTAATAATCTGCCAGTGGTATCCGCGCCGTAACCGCAGCGCTCGATAGATACCTCGCAGGGGCACGGCGCGCCGTGCCCCTGCACGTTTCCTCTCAGTTTGTGTTGTAATGCGCATTCAGGAACGCGACCACCCACGCCAGCGGCGCGTTCCAGTTGATCGCTACTTCATTGGTCGAGAACGACTGGAGGTCGTCAATGTAGCGCTTGGAAGTCGGGCGATTCTCAATTGCCGGGACTTGCGCGGCGGGATCGGCGGGCTGCGCGTTCGGCCCCCCCGCGATCACGCCGGGCGGCACGGGCGGAAAACCGAGCAAGGGCTGATCCGCCCAGAAGCGGTGATGCGGGTGCTGCATGGCATTCGTCCCATAGCCAGAGACGAAGCTGAAGTTCAGGCCGTTGCGACCGAGCACGTAATCCGTCGTCTCCACGACGGCGTTCAGATAGCGCGCGTTCTGGCTGAAGCGATAGGCGTAGGCCATCACGAGCGCGTTGTTGAGCAAATTCGAGTTCGACCCCCACGAATAGCCGCTCGCGGGCATGGCGACGCGATAACCTTCCTGCTCGGTCACGTCGGCGTAGTTGTCGGCAATCTTCGTGATCAGCGCCTGCACGGTCTTTTGCTCGTCCGCCGAGAGCTTGTCGGGCGCGAGCGCGAGCGCAAGCGTCAGCGTCCCCAGCACCCCCGTATCACCCCAGTAGATCGCGCCTTCCTGCCCCGGATGGAACTGTCCCGCGAAATAGGGCGATTTGACGAAGTAGTCGTGATACTGCGCCTCGCCTGTCGTGACATAAAGCTCGGCGGCAGCCCAGAAGAACTCGTCCTGCACGTTCGAGTCGCTGTAATCGCCGCCGCCCTGACCGGGAATGCTGCCGTAGGTGAAGATTGGGTTGTCGTTGGCGGCTTGCCACGCCCGCCGCGCCGCCGTCAGGCAGCGATCCGCGAAGGCCGGATCAAGCGACTTCCAGACGCGGGCACACTGCGCCGCCGTCGCCGCGAGGTTGAGGGTGGCGGCGGTGCTCGGTGGCATCAGGAAGCGCTCGTTGCTGCTGTTGGTCTGCGTGACAGGCTTGACGGGCAGTCCATCCCATTGAGCTGTGTGCAGCTTATGGAAGGCCATCCCAGCCTGCGGCTGACCTTCGGGAACCTGCATTTCCAGCAGAAAATTCATTTCCCAGCGCGCCTCGTCGAGCACGTCCGGCACGCCGTTGTGATTCTCCGGGATGTCGAGATCGCCGTCCTTGAAGGCCGCCGGATTGAACTCGTACATATTGACGAGCGTCCACTCGGAGATGCCGCCGTTGACGACGTACTTGCCGTAGTCGCCCGCATCGTACCAGCCCCCGCTCGCGTCGATGTGATAGTCGCAGCCCGGCCACTCCTTGCCGCTGACATCCTTGCCTTTGAAACAGGTGACGCTGCTGTCGCTCAGATGCCCCGCCGGACGCGCCCACTGCCCCGCATACTGGGGATCGAGCGCGATCCCGCTGCGGCTCAGGTAGAAGTAATGGAGCGCATCTTTGGCAAGCTGACCATAAATGTCGCTGCCGATTTTGAACGGCACGCTGCTGGCGTTATCGACTTTGAGAACGTATGTCCCCGGTCGATTGAACGAACTGAAGTCGATCAGGTTGACATAATCACCGGACGCATTGTCCATAAAGCCTGGCGCTGTTAAACCGCTGGCGACCGCTTCGCCAAAGGTCGTGACCAGATTCCAGTTGAGAACGTGGTCGGGAGCGTTTGTCGTCGGGTAGACGGCGATCTTCTCGCCATCGGTGAAGTAGCCCACCTGATCGACGGCGATGAAACTGCCGGTCTCCGGCATTGGGGTGCTGGCTTGGTCAGTCACGGCTTGATCTCCTCGGTTGGCCTGAACACTGGTGCAGACAAGCAGCAGACAGCAAATCACGGTTGCAAAAAGTCTTTTCATGAGTCAGTCCTCAAACACTTTTCTAAAACTGGGAGCGTTCCCAATCGAATTATAACCTGATTTGAGAATTGGGTAATCGGCAACCATTCGATGAGATCGGCTGGCGTGTAGGGGCGAGGTATGCCTCGCCCCTACGAAGAGCGGCGACTGCTCGATAGAGATCGTATGCCAGTCGTCG
>DASZXN010000749.1:0-14043 GCA_035545875.1 Phototrophicaceae bacterium | reverse complement strand
GGTCGATCTGGGGCGCTGCGCGAATGTCACGAAAGGGCCAATCGCGCCGCTTTACGGCCAATGGCTGGTTCAGCAGATGCACAATGCCGCGCTGATTACGATCCCGGACGGCGAGCAGCACAAAACGCTCGACACCGTGTCGATGCTGTACTCGGTATTTGTGCGCAACGGGCTGGATCGCTCATCGACGGTGGTCGCGCTGGGCGGCGGCGTGGTCGGGGACACAGTAGGCTTCGCGGCAGCGACCTACATGCGCGGCGTGAGCCTCATCCAGATTCCCACCAGCCTGCTGGCGATGGTCGATTCGAGCGTGGGTGGCAAGGTTGGCGTCGATCTGCCGCAGGGCAAGAATCTGGTCGGCGCGTTCAAGCAGCCGGATGCGGTGCTGATCGATCCCGACGTGCTCAAAACGCTGCCGGATCGGGAGCGCGCCTGCGGCATGGCCGAAATCATCAAGCACGGTTTTCTGGCTGACCCGTCGCTGCTGGAGCCGCTCGACGACGAAACGATGATCGCGCGGGCGGTGCAGGTCAAGGTCAATATTGTCGAGCAAGACCCCTACGAGCAGAATATCCGCGCTTACCTCAACCTCGGCCACACCTTCGCCCACGCCATCGAGCAGGTGAGCGGTTACGAATGGCTGCACGGCGAAGCGGTCGGCGTGGGGCTGGTCGCGGCGGCGCGGCTGTCGGCGGCGCTCGGTCTGTGGGATGATGACGGGCTGGTGCAGCGCGTCGTTGAACGGGTCGGCCTGCCGACGCACATCGGCAATCTCGATCCCGAGTCAATCTACGCGGCGATGGCGACCGACAAGAAATGGCAGGGCGGTCATTCGCGCTTCATCCTGCTCGAAGGGATCGGCCAGCCGACGATTGTCAAGGATGTACCGGTTGAACCCGTGATCGAGGTACTCAACAGCCTGCGTGGACGACGTGCTTGACCATCACGATTACCAATCTGCTTGACTTCGAGTCGACTCGAAGCGGTACAGTCTCGATTGGAAAGACTCAACGGTTCAGGGTAATAGGAGACAATCGGATGCGTGTTGGCTTGCAGATTTGGTCGTTCAATTGGCCGGGCAGCCCGGAAAATATCGGCGCGAAGCTGGGAGAACTCGCCAGCGCCGCCGATGCTGCCGGATTTTACAGCCTGTGGGTGATGGATCATTTCTTTCAGATGGATCGTGCTGCCGACGCTCACGAGCCGATGATGGAAGGCTACACCACGCAGGCATTCATGGCGGCGCACACCAAGACGATCAAGCACGGACTGATGGTCACGGGCGGGTTTTATCGTTATCCTGGCATCCTGATCAAGACTGTCAATACGCTCGATGTGCTGTCAGGCGGACGCGCCTATTTCGGGATCGGCGCGGGCTGGTACGAGCGTGAGGCGCTCGGTCTCGGCGTGCCCTTCCCGCCGATGAAGGAACGTTTCGCGCGGCTGGAAGAAATTCTGCAAATCGCCAATCACATGTGGAAAGGCGACGAAGCGCCCTACAACGGCAAGTATTATCAACTGGCCGAGCCAATCAGCCGCCCGCAGGTGTTGAGCAAGCCGCATCCCCCGATTCTGATCGGCGGCAGCGGTGAGAAGAAAACGCTCAAGCTGGTGGCTCAGTATGGCGATGGTTGTAACCTGTTCGCCTCGCCGGATCATCTCGACGTGCTGGCGCACAAGATCGACGTGCTTAAGGAACACTGTGCCGAGGTGGGTCGCAATTACGACGAGATCGAAAAGACCACGCTCGGCAGAGGCGACATGACCACAGTGACGAGCGGGCAGGAGATCGTCGATTATTGCGGTCGGCTGGCGGCGCTCGGCGTCAATCAGGCGATTTTTAACCTCTCGAATTATGATGTCGCCCAGATCGAGCGCTACGGCAAAGAGGTGATTCCCGCCGTCGCCAAGTTCTGATATGAGGCGCGATACATCTTGTAGGGACGAGACTTGTCTCGTCCGTTAACGAGACACCTTGATCATCAACGGACATGATAAATCATGTCCCTACAAAAATAGGGCAGGTCTTAGACCTGCCCCTACACTTATGCGCATGTGATACGCATGAAGGAATCCTCAATGCCTGAAATGCTTCGTATCGTCGCCTCGACGTTCACGTTTACCGCGCGGATGGAAACGGAACTCGCGCCGCAGACTTGTGCGGCCTTCAGGCGATTACTACCCTATCGCCAGCAGTTGATTCAGGCGCGCTGGAGCGGCGAAGCCTGCTGGATTCCGCTGGGCGATTTCAAGCTGGATGTTGGATTTGAGAACCTGACCAGCTATCCGGGACGCGGTGAAATCCTGTTTTATCCCGGCGGATTGAGCGAAACCGAAATCCTCTTCCCCTATGGCAGCACGCGCTTCGCCAGCAAAGTCGGACAGCTTGCGGGCAGCCATTTTCTGACCATCATCGAAGGTGGCGAGCAGCTTCCGGCGCTCGGTCATTTGTGCCTGTGGCACGGCGCTCAACCGATTGGATTTGAAGCTCTATGACTGCTGTTCTTTACTTTCTGTGCGACATCCTTACATTGCATTCCCCTGTCTGACATTCATATTTCTCCATCTTCTCATCACTTAACTGAACACCCCGCTTGAGTTTAACACAAACTTTAACGCTGCTTAACAGCGCGCTGCTAACCTCATTTGTGTTCACTGTTCTCAATTAAGGAGAATCCTCTCAATGAAGAAGCAGGCACTCGTAGCAATTGGCGCTGTGATGCTCCTGAGCGTCGGTCTGGCGTTCGCGCAGGACGCAACGCCGGAGATGACCCCAGCTATGACCGCTATTCCCGGTTCGGGCATGATCACCGGCCCCGCTGATGGTGAAGCGCAGGCGCTAACTGGCGCTGGCTCGACCTTCGCCCAGCCGCTCTACACCTCCTGGTTTGCTGATTACGCCAAGCTGACCAACGTTCAGGTCAACTATCAGGGCGTTGGCTCCGGCGCGGGCATCAAGGCTGTCACCGATCAGACTGTCGATTTCGGTGCGACTGATGCGCCGATGACCGATCAGCAGTTGAGCGATGCGCAGGCCAAGTGCAATGCCGACATGCTGCACATTGCTACGGCGATTGGCGGCGTTGCCATCACCTACAACATCCCTGAGCTTCAGAGCAGCAGCACCGTCCTCAAGTTCACACCCGACACACTGGTCGGCATTTTCGACGGCTCGATCAATACGTGGAATGACGCCAAACTGGTCGCGGACAATCCCGATCTGAAGGACATCGCCCAGCCGATTGCGGTCGTGCATCGCTCGGACTCGTCCGGCACGAGCAACATCCTGACCAGCTACTTCGCGGCAGTGAACAGCGACTGGAAAACCAACGTCGGCGCTGGCACGGCAGTGAGCTGGCCGACGGGTATTGGTCAGAAGGGCAGCGCGGGTGTCGCAGGCGCGATTGCCGGTGTGCCGTATGCGGTCGGTTACGTCGAGACCACTTACGCGACCCAGAACAATCTGCCTGTCGCCGAGGTCGAGAATAAGGCGAACAACTTCGTCGCGCCGACGGTCGAAAACGTGAGCGCGGCGGCGGCGGGCTTCACCCTCCCGGCTGATCTGCGCATCATGATTGTCAACGGTGACGGTGACAACACCTATCCGATCACGGGCTTCACCTGGGCGCTGGTCTGCCCGAACCAGACCGACGCGGGTAAGGCGCTGGCGCTGGCGCGCGTCTTCTGGTGGGGTGTTCACGACGGCCAGTCGTACAACACGCAGCTTGGCTACGCGCCGCTGCCCGCTCCGGCGGTCGCTGCTGACGAAGCCCTGATCCTGAAGATTAACGTCGGCGGGAAGCAGGCGCTTCCGACGGACATTGCGACCCCGGCGGCGTCGTAAGCGGGTCTTGCGTCTCATTTGATATGGAGGGGGATGCTCTTCACGAGTATCCCCCTTTGATGGTTCATAAGGACAGATCGCTATGGCAGTGACCACTGCACCGGAACGAGATACAGGGATGCAGCGCGGCGAGAGCATCTTCAAGAATGTGGTTCGTATTACCGCCCTGAGCATGATCGTCCTGCTTGTTGGCGTAATTATCCTGCTGGCGATTGACGCATGGCCGGCGATCCAGCACTTTGGCTTCGCGTTTCTCTACACCTCCGAATGGGATCCGGTTTTTGACAATTACGGGGCCGCGCCGTTCATTTTCGGGACGGTTGTCACGTCGATCTTGGCGCTGATCCTGGCGACACCGTTCGCGGTCGGCGGGGCGCTGTTTATCTCCGAGTACGCGCCCAAGACGGTCGGCAGCGTCCTCTCGTTCATCATCGAACTGCTGGTCGCCATTCCGAGCGTCGGCTTCGGCTTGTGGGGCTTGTTCGTGCTCGCGCCGTTCATGCGCAACAGCATTGACCCATTCCTGCGCAACGTGATCGGGCCAATCCCGGTCATTGGCGAACTATTCAAAGGGCCAACCATCGGTCAGGACTTGCTGACTGCGAGCGTCATTCTGGCGATCATGATCCTGCCGACCATTCTGGCGATTGCGCGCGAGATCATCGCGCAGGTGCCGCGTCTGCAAAAGGAAGGCATGTTGGCGCTGGGTGCGACCAAGTGGGAAATGCTGCGCAGTTCGGTTTTGCCTTATGCCTGGGGCGGGATCGTCGGCGGGGCGATGCTCGGCCTGGCACGCGCGATTGGCGAAACGATGGCGGTGACGATGACCATCGGCAATAGTTCGCAGCAGATTTCCGCCTCGCTGTTCACACCCGGATACACCATCGCCAGCGCAATTGCCAACCAGTTCACCGAGGCGGACACGCCGATGTACTTCAGCGCGATTGTCGAGCTTGGACTGGTGCTGCTGCTCGTCTCGGCGCTGTTCAATATTCTGGCGCGCGTGATGGTGCGCCGTATGACTCGTCTGCCCGGTGGCGCGGCTGCTCAATAAGGGCAGAAAGGATACCTGATGGAGCAAACAACCCGTGTTGAAGGGGCGGTCGGCGTCCGCGAACTCGAACAGCGCCGCCGCGCGATCTACAGCGTCGAAGAAGCGCGCTACGTTCGCCGCAAGGCGATGGGTGCGTTCATGGTCGGCCTGTTGTCCTCACTGACAATTATCGCCTGCCTGATCCTGTTTCTGATTGTCGGCTATATCGCCGTCAATGGGGTCGGTGGGCTGAACGAAGCGTTCTTCACACAGACGCCCAAGCCGCTCGGTCAAACGGGCGGCGGCATCGCACAGGCAATCCTCGGCTCGCTGGAAATGCTGCTGGTCGGCGCGATCATTGCCATTCCGGTCGGCGTGGGCACCGGGATTTACATGGCGGAGTACGGCAATGGGCACATCAACGGCGTGATTCGCTTCTCGCTGGAAGTGCTGGCCTCGCTGCCTTCGATTGTGATTGGCGTGTTCGTGTGGGCGCTGGTCGTGCGCACGCTGGGCAGCTTTTCGGGCTTGGCAGGCGCAATCGCGCTGGCCTTCATCATGATCCCGATCATCGGACGCAGCGTCGAGGAAATTCTGCGCCTCGTCCCGAACGCGCTCCGTGAAGCAGGGCTGGCGCTGGGCGTTCCGCGCTGGCGCGTGATCATGCAGGTCGTGATCCCGACCGTGCTGCCCGGCATTTTCACGGGCGTGGTACTGGGGGTCGCGCGCGCGGCGGGCGAGACCGCGCCGCTGCTGCTGACGGCGCTCGGCAACGATTTCATCAATTTCAATCTCGGCCAGCCGATGGCGGCCATGCCGCTGGCAATCTACAACTACGCATCGTCTCCCTATCCCGACTGGCATCAAAAAGCGTGGACAGCTACGTTGGTGCTGGTGCTGGTCGTCGCGCTGTTCAGCCTACTGGTTCGCGTCACAACAAGGAAACTGCGTTATGTCCGTTAGTTATGCCGTCAAGCAGAGCAGCGAACTGGAAGTTCGCAACCTGAATGTCTATTACGGCAAAACCCATGCCGTCGCCGACGTGAATATTCGCTACAAGCCGAACACGATCACGGCGATGATTGGGCCGTCGGGCTGCGGCAAATCGACCGTGCTGCGCTGCCTCAACCGGATGCACGAGGTCGTCAAGGACGCTTATGTGCAGGGCGAGGTACTGCTCAACGGCGAGAATATCTATCAGCCGCAGATCGATCCGGTGCGGATTCGCCGCCGCATCGGGATGGTGTTCCAGAAGCCGAACCCGTTCCCGATGATGTCGGTCTACGAGAACGTGATCGCCGGGTTCAAGCTGAATCGCGGCAAGCCGAAGGACGTGAAGCTCGACGAGTTAGTCGAGAAGTCGCTGCGCGGCGCAGCGCTGTGGGATGAGGTCAAAGACAAGCTGCATATGTCCGGGGCGGCGCTCTCCGGCGGTCAGCAGCAGCGTTTGTGCATCGCCCGCGCGATTGCCGTCGAGCCGGATGTGCTGCTGATGGACGAACCCTGCTCGGCGCTCGACCCGATCTCGACGCGCAAGATCGAGGATTTGATGCAGGAGCTTCAGAATCAGTATACGATTGTGCTGGTCACGCACAATATGCAGCAGGCGATGCGCGTCGCCGAAATGACGGCCTTCCTACTGGCGGATGAGAAGCGCATCGGTCATTTGATCGAATACGCGCCGACCGACCAGTTGTTCGCGCAGCCAAAAGACCCGCGCACCGAAGACTACGTGCGCGGTCGCATCGGCTAATTCCCTCGAAATTTGACACGAATTTGCTCGTGACGGGCGCACAGTCGTGCGCCCCGACGTATTTCTGCCGCTGATTCGCACCCCATTTCAATCACTGTACAATTTGCGCTGTACAATTGAAAAACTTTTCTGATCAACCGACTGGCTGAACGATGACCAAGAAAATATTACTGCTGCATGGGCCAAACCTGAATCTGCTGGGGACGCGCGAGCCGGAAATTTACGGCAGCGTGACGCTCGCGGACATCAATGCTCGCGCGATGGCTTACGCCAAAAGTCGTGATCTTGAATTGTGCGCCGAACAGTCGAATCACGAGGGAGCGCTGATCGACTTTCTGCACGACGCGCGCACCTGGGCGGACGGCGTGATCATCAATCCCGGCGGCTATACGCACACCTCGGTTGCCCTCCGCGACGCCATCAGCGCGATTCACCTGCCGGTGGTCGAGATTCATCTCTCGAACATCCACTCGCGTGAGGAATTTCGGCATAAGTCGATGCTCGCGCCCGTGTGCGTGGGGCAAATCTGCGGCTTTGGCTGGCGTGGCTATCTGCTGGCGATTGACGCTCTGCTCGGTCATTTTGGTATGTTAGACTAAGGATCGCCATCGGATTTTTGCTGAGTTTGCCCTAGAAGAGGGTTCAGGCTAACCTCTACACTGGGCAGCATGGAGGTTGTACCATGACGACAAAAGAGGCGGTTCTGACCGCAATTGAAGAGCAGCAGGTCAAGTTTGTGGTGCTGTGGTTCACCGACATCACCGGGATTGTCAAAAATGTGACGGTTCCGGCGGGGCGCATCGAGGCGGTGATCGAGAACGGCGTCCACTTCGACGGCTCGTCGATTGAGGGTTTCGCGCGGGTTGCCGAAAGCGACATGATGCTCAAGCCCGACCTCGATACCTTCGCGATTTTGCCCTGGGAACCTGCTGAAGAACGCACCGCACGGCTGATCTGCTCGGTCATTACCGTCGATGGCGATCCCTTTATCGGCGACCCGCGCAACGTGCTGATCAAGACGCTCAAGAGTGCCGAGGAGATGGGCTACAGCTTCAAAACCGGCGTCGAACTGGAATTTTTCCTGTTTCGAGGCGAAAGCGATGGCCGGATCGTGCCGCTCAAGCCCTATGATGATGCCAGCTACTTCGACATCTCCGACAATTTCTCGCAGGCGATCCGGCGCAAGATGATCCTGACGCTGCTGGCGCTGGGGATGCGCGTCGATTCGGCGCACAACGAAATCGGCAGCGGGCAGCACGAAATCGACTTCGATTACAACAACGCGCTCATCTCCGCCGATCAGGTGTTGACGGCGCGAGTGGCGCTGCGAACGGTCGCGCAGCAGAACGGGCTGTCCTGCACGTTTATGCCGCGTCCCTCCGTCGATTTGCCGGGATCGGGGATGCACACGCACCAGAGCCTGCACGATTTGCACAATGACACTAACGTGTTCGCGGACGCCAACCACGAGTATGGCTTATCCGAGACCGCACGGTTTTTTCTGGCCGGGCAGTTGTATCACGCCCGCGCGATGACGGCAGTCCTCGCCCCGCTGATCAACTCATACAAGCGGCTGGCCGTCAGCTTTGAAGCGCCCAAGTACGTGACCTGGGCGCACGTCAACCGGGCAGGCGCGGCGCTGATCCGCGTGCCGCACGTCGCGCCCGGCGCAGAAGATCACACACGCATCGAACTGCGCTGCCCCGATCCGAGCAGTAATCCCTATCTGGCGGCGGCGGTCATGCTCGCGGCGGGGTTGGATGGGATTCGCCAGCGGATGCCGCTCGAAGAAGCCTTCGAGGGATCGCTGGTGCGGCAGGATCGCTCGCGTCTGCGCCAGTTGGAGACGCTGCCCGTCTCGTTGAGCGAAGCGCTCGAATGTCTGGTGCAGGACGACGTGATCATGGCGGCACTTGGCCCGTACATCAGTGACCGTTACGTGGCGGTCAAGCAGCAGGAATTGGACGAGTACAACCGGCAGATCACGCCCTGGGAGCTGGAACGCTATCTCAATCGATATTAAGTGCTGTTGATTTTGAGATGTAGGAGCAGGTTTCAAATCTGCCCCCCACGAAATACAGGTTCACGAATATATATAGGGGCACGATAGATCGTGCCCCTACTGATTCTACACGAGATGTTCAGGCGTTGAGAATCAGATTGTGCAGGCGGGTGACGGCGCTGTCGGTATCGTCCGGGTCAACGACGACCGAGAAGCTCGCGCGTGACGGGCCTTGCGCCAGCGCCAGTAAATGAATGTCACCGAGCGCGCCGAGCAACTGACCAATCAGGCGTTGATCGTCGCCGAGGCGCGTACCGATCACGGTAACGACGTTGACTGGGCGGATCGTCCAGGGATCGGTGTCACTCAGCTTGGCGAGCGGCGCGGCGAGGGCATTCTGCAAGCTGTGGAGCGCGTCCGGCCCGGCGCTGGTGGGGATGACGTAACAGACGAAGCTTTGCGACGACGACTGTGAAGCGATCATCACATCCGTGTGGCTGCCGGTAATCCGCGAGAGCCTGTCGTCAACCAGCCCGGCGACAGTGGTGAGGGGGCCGCTGTGAAGCGCCGTCAGTCCCAAACCCTGAATGGTCGTCACCGCTTTGAAGCTGGTTGGCGTGGTTTCGGTGTGAACGAGCGTGCCGGGCTGCTGCGGCTTAAAGACGTTGCGCACGCGCAGCGGAATCCGGCGCTCGCGCAGCGGCACGATCATGCGCGAATGGAGAATGCGCGCGCCGAAATAGGCCATCTCCGCGACCTCGTTGTACGAGAGCGTGGGGATCACGCGCACATCGTCAACTTCACGCGGATCGGCGGTCATCATGCCATCGACATCTGCCCAGACCCAGACTTCCTGCGCGTCGCTGCACACGCCGAGAATCGAAGCGGTTTAGTCGCTGCCGCCGCGACCGAGCGTCGTCATCTTGCCGTTGACAGTCGCGCCGATGAAGCCCGTGATCACCGGGATGATGCCGCGATTGAGCAGCGGCAGCAGATTGGCGGCGATCCGTTCGCGGGTGAGCGGCAGAATCGGCGTGGCGTTGCCGAAGACGGCATCCGTAATGATCACGTCGTTGGCGTCGATGGCGACGCCGCGCAGTCCATTCTGACGAAGCAGCGCCGCGACGATCCGTGCGGCCAAGCGTTCGCCGGTGCTGATGATGCGATCAATTGCTTCGGGATGCGCCGCTTCGCCCAGATTGTCGGGGATGTTCTGGCAGACATAGAGCATGTCAAAGAGCAGGCGATCAATATCGGCTTGCAATGCGCTGCGCTCGGTCACGCCGAGCGGCAGATGCTCGATCAGGGCAAGGTGGCGGGTGCGCAGGGTAGCGACGATGCGGCGGTAGCCGCGCCGATTGTTGAGCAGGGCAAGATGCGACGCCTCGATCAACTGATCGGTTACGCCGTCGAGCGCCGAGACGACCAGCATCAGGCGTTCCCAACGCTCGCGCTCGTGCAGGACAATGCTCAACAACTGGGTCAAGCCCATCGTCATGCCGACGGACGTGCCGCCGAATTTCATGATGAGGGTGCTCATGCTCATCTGCTTTCAAAATGGCAAACGCGAGAGACTTCTCGCGCTTTGGCAACGAACCGATTCAATTAGGCGATTATCCCTTCATGACAGGTATTGTAGGGGCACGACATGTCGTGCCCCTACCGTCAAGGGATAATCCCCTTAAATTATCCTGCGACCGCCGGGATACGGATCATAACCCTTCGGTAACTCAAGCTATCACTTTGCCAATTTTTTGTCAACTCTTTGCGCCTTGCGCCGGATGGCCTATTATTGTAAGGGAGTACCGAGAAAGAACATTTATCGAGGTTTAGGAATTATCGATGACGGATCAACCGATTGATCAGGCCGTAGAGACGCAAAATCAGCGCACGGTTGCCGGGGTGCGTTTTCAACGAGTCGGCAAGCTCTATCATTTCGACTACAGCGAATATCCTTCGCTGCAAGCGGGCGATTACGTGATCGTCGAGACGACGCGCGGTCGGCAGATGGGTGAGGTCGTCAACTTCAACGTCGTCGATGAGGCGGAAAGCCGTGAATACAAGCCGATTCTGCGCATGGCGACGCCGCGCGACCTGATTCTGCGCCATCACTGGGAACTACAGCAGGACGAGGCGCTGATGCTGCTGCGCGCGAAGGCGGACGAGCAGGGCGGCTTTCGCGATGTCAAGTTCGTCGCCGCGCTCTATAACTATGACGGCACGCTGCTGACCTTCCTCTACACCGCCGAGGATAAGGTCAACGTCAGCAAGCTGTGGAGCGATATGAGCAAGGCGATCCCTGCGCAGATCGAGATGCGGCAGGTCGGCCCGCGCGATGTCGCCAAGCTGCTCGGCGGCTACGGCGCGTGCGGTGAACTGCGCTGCTGCTCGACCTTCCTGACCGACTTCAGCCCGATCTCGATCAAGATGGCGAAGGCGCAGGGCATTTCGCTCAACCCGTCCGAAATCACCGGCATGTGCGGTCGCCTGCGCTGCTGTCTCGTCTACGAATACGAGCAGTACGTTCAGGCGCGCCAGCAGTTGCCCAAGCGCAACAAGCGCATCGGCACGCCTTACGGCGAAGGCCGCGTGATCGACGTGCTGCCGCTGCAAGACGCGGTGCTGGTCGCCATTGAGGACGGAATGCAGGTCGTCAAGCGCGAGGAAATCGTGCCGATTGAGGAACTCGAAGCGCTGGCGAAGAAGTCGAAAGAGCCGTGCGCCAAGCAGGAAGCGGGCGATTGTGACTGCGGCGCTCAGGGTGCCGATGGTGCGAAGGAAGCTGAGGACAGCGCCGCCAACGCGCGCGAGCAGGAGCGCGAGGACGAGGCCGGCGAGAACGACGAGGGCGAGTAGGTCGCCCTTTTAGAATCATGCCGCAAAACTGGGATAAACGCCGCCGCGAAACGACACCCGGAGATCGCTGCCCGGAGTGTAGCGGACAGGTCGCGGGCGGTCGCGGCGGCTGTCAGGCGTTGTTTGACGAGATCGAATACGCGATGCAAGACGATTTGCGCATCGCTTCGATTCACCGCCTCGCCTTAGATACGTATGCCATGCAGCACGTCGAATCGTACTGCGAGTCGGCGAAGTCCTATGCCGCCCACCTGCTCGGCCTGTGGTGGGGTGTCAATCATCTTGATAATCCCGCGCCTGTTGCGCCCGTGCTCGGCATTCTCAACCGCAGCGTCAAGCTGATCAAGCCGCCTGTACTTGAGAAACGCGGATCGATCACGCTGCCGGACGTAATGGATTATTATCACACCAGCGGCGAAGTCGATGACCTGACCACCCACGTGCGCGAATGGTCAAAAGCTGTATGGAAAGCCTATGCGGATCAGGAAACGTTCGTGCAGGCGTGGCTGAAGCAATAGCTAGACAAATTCGAGATGCTCGGTCGTCGCCTTGCTCAAATCGCTGTAGACGCCGCGCCGCGTCTCGTCCGTGACCGCCAGCGCCAGTTGGTACATGGCCTCGTCCATCATCGCGGTCAAGTCGTCACGCTGCACGCGACCATTCGGCCCGGTTTTGAACTTGAACGGCCTGCCGAAATTGACGCGGATTTTCGGGCGCGCTAGCCGGAAAGCGCTTGTCCAGCCGACCGCGCCGTTGATCGTCGCCGGGATGATGATCGCGTCGGCTTTGGTAGCGATGTAGGCGAAGCCGTCTTTCGGCTGCGATAAACCTTCGGGATGGCGATGGCCTTCGGGCGCGATCAGAATCAACTGACCACTCTTGAGCAGCTCAATCGAGTTCATTAGCGCCTTGCGGTCAATCTCGCCGCGATTGATCGAGAACGATCCCCACCAGCGCACGAACGGGGCAGTCAGTGGATTTTCGAGGTTCTCGACTTTGGTCATTGGAATGACGAAGCGACGCTTGACCGCGCCCATGCACAAAATCGGGTCGATCAGCGTGATGTGGTTCATCATCAGCAGCGACGAACCTGCGGGCGGGATGTTCTCCAGCCCGGTGATCTCCCAGCGGAAGATGATGTGGAAAACAACGTCGATCAGCCAGCGCATGATCCGTCGCCGCCAGGCGAACTTCGGCTGCATGGCGACAAATTCCTGAACCGAAGCGGTCATGCTGGTCATGAGGAGCGATCCTTTCGGCGGCTCGGCTTGCGCGCGGGCTTCGGCGGTTTGCCCCATTGATCGTCGTGCGCTTTATCACGCGAGCGGTACGGCTTGCGCTTAGGGGGCGCTTCGGGTTCGGCTGCCGCCGGAGCAGGCTTGCGTGAACGCGGCTTGGGCTTGGCTCCTTCCGTCTCCTCGATAGGAGCAGGCTTGCGTGATCGAGATTTCGGTTTGGCTTCTTCCGGCTCAGGTTGGGCGTAATCAGCGGGATTACGCCGTCGGGTTGCCTTCAGACCTTTGATTTCCGGTGACGGGGTACTGAGGGCGATCACGTCTTTGGGCGTGAGTTCGCGCGTTTGCCCTGTCGGAAGGTCGCCGAGTTGGTACATGCCAATCTGCGTGCGCACCAGCTTGCGTACTGGATGGCCGAGCAGAGCCGCGACCCGCCGAATCTGACGCTTCTTGCCCTCGGTCATGACGATGCGCAGCGTCGAAAGCTTGACGTTGCCATGCGTGATCTCGACGAAGCAGGGGGCAGTGTCGCCGTCTTCGAGCGTGACGCCGCGCTGCCACTTGTCGAGCGTTTCCGGGCTGGGCAGGCCAAGCACATCGACACGATACGTTTTCGTGTGCCGATAACGTGGGTGACTCAGGCGCTCCGCCAGATTGCCGTCGTTGGTCATCACGACCAGACCCTCGCTGTCGGCGTCGAGCCGTCCAATCGAAAACAGATGCTCCTTGCGCCCGATCAGATGGGAGACGGTCTCACGGTCGTCGCCGCGATGCGGCTTGTCGGTGCTAAGTACCTGCTTTGGCTTGTTGAGCGCGATGTAGATGTGGTCACTTCGTGAGTCGAAATTGAGGCGCGCGCCATCCACTTCGACCGTATCGGTGTCGGGATCGGCTTTATCGCCGAGCTTGGCGACTTCGCCATTGACGCGCACCCGTCCGGCGCTGATCAGTTCTTCGGAGGCGCGGCGCGAAGCGATATTGGCCTGCGCCAGTAGTTTTTGCAGTCGTTCTTTCATGATGTCAGTGCTATTCGTTTATATGGACTTTCATTATAGTCGGAGCCAGCGGCCTATGAAACCCGCTGTTTGTCGTGTGGGAATTATTCGTGCGTGGAAACAATTGGGTAGATTTGTAGGGGCATGGCGCGCCATGCCCCTACAGAGAACCTTTTGTGCTATTTCATCACGGTGGGGCCAAGCGCGATGGTCACTTCGCGCCGTCCCCACGCCTGAATCTCACCGTCGGGGCCAAACGCCAGCGCCGATCCCGGCTGAATGGCGACTGCGACGGCTTCGGGATGTTCGGCGAAGATTGGCTTGG
>DASZXN010000748.1:0-8108 GCA_035545875.1 Phototrophicaceae bacterium | reverse complement strand
AATCGGTAGAAGGTCGTCGTTGAAGCTCCTGCGCTGGATTACCTACCTGCTGTTTGTGCTGTGCTTCAGTTCCGTGCTGGCACAGGCGGCGACTTGTTCCGCGATTGTCGAGCAGGCACTCTCGAATGTCGAGAATGATTGTGCCGCCACCGCTCGCAATCAGGCGTGCTATGGTTACGTCTCGCTGCAAGCGACGCCGCGCCAGGGCGTGCAGAATTTCAGCTTTAGCAAAGTCGGCGATCTGGTCAATGTGAGCGACATCGACACTCTCAGCCTGAGCCGACTTGATCCTTCGACGAACACCTGGGGGATCGCGCTGATGAAATTGCAGGCCAACCTGCCTGATACGCTGCCGGGACAGAACGTCACCTTTTTGCTGTTTGGCGACGTGCATATTCAGGATGCGACGGCGCACAGCACCAGCCAGCCGACGATACAGATTTCGGCCAGCAGCCGAGTGAATATCCGCAGCATGCCATCCACGAGCGGCGCGGTGATCGGCTCGATTGCCGCAGGCCAAACGGCAACAGCCAATGGTCGCAATGCGGATGGTTCGTGGCTGCGTGTTCAGCTTCCCAACAGCGAAGCACTCGGTTGGGTGTCGGCTTCGGTCGTAAAAGTTTCTGGCAGCGCCAGCAGCCTCGCCGTGATTGACGCCAGCCCAGCGGCATCGAACTTTACGCCGCTGCAAGCCTTCTACTTCCAGGCTGGGATCGGCAAACCAGACTGTCAGCAAGCGCCAGAGGACGGGATTCTGATCCAGACGCCGAAAGGCGTAGGCGAGATCGATCTGCGCGCCAACGATGTCGATATTCAGTTGGGATCGACGGCATTTTTGCAGGCGCAGCCGAACGGCGTGTTGACAATCAGCGTGGTCGAGGGCGAGGGGCACGTCAGCGCGCAGGGCAAGACAGTCGATGTTCCAGCGGGCACGCAAACGACCATCCCGCTGGACGCGAATCTGAGCGCGGCGGGTCAGCCGAGCGACGCGCAGCCCTATGATGCGGCGCTGGTGCAACCGCTGCCCGTTCAAGTGCTGCCGCTGAAGATCACGCTTGCGCCGCCCTTGACGGTGCAAGCAACGCCGGAAGTGACGGCAGCAGCGACAGCGACCGCGCCCAGCGTGCCCAGCATCGCCTATCAGGTTTTTTACCAGCAGTCCAATCTCGGCACGATTTGCGCCCTCGATCAACCCTTTGCGTTCAGGGTCACGGACGACAATGTCACGGCGACAGTCCATTACGCGCCAGTCGATGCGAACCGAGGAAGCTGGGCTTTTCAAGCTAGCGCCAACGGAGCGAACTTCAAGGCTAGCGGCAGCTATACGATCAGCGCGCCAGCCGCCAATGGCAGCCGCACCCTGAGCATGAACGGGCGTAACGTGGCGACCTCTGGTGGGCAGACTGCGACTGTCCCCTTCAGCGCGCAGGCCAACCTCGTGCCGCTCCAGAGCGCTTGCAGCAGTTAGCGAACCGGTTGATTTGGGCGCACTAGGCGACCGCTGGTCTGCGCCTTTTTGATTGCGCGAACCGATCCCAGTTATTCATGAGACATAAATTAGGGCATGTTGCATTTTTGCGACACGCCGCTAGAGTCAGATCAGGGTTCTATCAGGGGAGACGCTCCGATGAAGTGCCTGCGCTGGATCACCTACCTCTTGGTCGTACTGTGTTTCACTTCCGCGTTTGCTCAAGCCGCCGCCTGCGGCGCGATGGTCGAGCAAGCCCTCGCCGACGTTCAAAATGACTGCAACGCCACCGGGCGCAATCAAGCATGTTACGGCTACGTCTCGCTGCAAGCGACGCCGCGTCAGGGGGTAGCGAATTTCAATTTCACCAAGAACGGCGATCTGGTCAGCGTAGCCGACATTGCTACCTTGAGCCTGAGCCGCCTCGACACAACCAATAACACCTGGGGCATCGCCCTGATGAAATTACAGGCCAACCTGCCCGACACACTCCCCGGCGAAAACGTCACCGTGCTGATGTTCGGCGACGTTCACATGCAGGACGCTTCGACCATGAGTTCGGGCGTGCAGGTGGCGGCGTCTACGACGGTCAACGTGCGCAATGCACCTTCGACGGGTGGATCGATCATCGGCACGCTGACAGGCGGTCAAACCGCAGCAGCAACGGGTCGCAATCCCGATGGCTCATGGCTGCGGATTCAGCTTCCTAACAGTGCGGCGCTCGGCTGGGTTTCGGCGAGTGTCGTGAAGGTCACGGGCGATCCGAGTTCGCTCGCGCTGGTCGATCCAACCCAGGCGCAGACCTCGTTCACGCCGATGCAGGCTTTCTACTTCCAGAGCGGGATCACCAAGACGAACTGCCAGCAAGCGCCAGAGGACGGCATTCTAATCCAGACGCCCAAAGGCGCAGGCGAGATCAAGCTGCGCGCGAACGACGTGGATATTCAGTTGGGTTCGACAGCCTTTTTTCAGGCGCAGCCGAGCGGCCTGATGACCGTCAGCGTGGTCGAAGGCGAAGGACACATCACGGCCAACGGCAAGACGGTTGACGTTCCGGCGGGGCTGCAAACGACCGTGCCGATGGACGCTAATCTGCACGCCTCCGGCCAGCCGAGCGATCCGCAGCCGTATGATGCGGCTGCTGTCCAGAACTTGCCGGTGTCCGTGCTGCCGCTGAAGATTACGATAGCAGCGCCAGCGCTGTCTACTCCCGAAGTAACGCCTCCCGCAGTCGCGCCGACGGCAACAGCAACACCTGTGACCGGTGTCGGCACAGCAAGCGCTTATCAGGTCTCCGGGCTGGGGTCGTCGGGCACGATTTGCTCGCTCGCGCAGCCGTTTACGGTCAAGGTCACGACACCGAAAGTCTCGTTCACCATCAGCTTCACGCCCGCCGATGCGACGCAGGGAACCTGGGCATACCAGTACGCCATCGCAGGCGCAGGCGAGACGGATACTGGCAGCGGCAAATATACGGTCAGCCCGGCTGGGGGAAGCAGCCTGCAACTGAGCTTGAGTGGCAGCGATCAGTCCAAATTCAATGGAGGCGGCGCGACTGTCCCAATCAATGTGCGCTTCGGCCTGACCCCGATAAGTTCTTGCAGCAGCTAAAGATAAACGGAGCGGGCGTGTTGCAGCGTTCGCCCCAGCCAAAGATTACCTGACTCGCCTGTAAAACGCGCATTCGTCGTATACTAGAAGCCGAATGCGCGTTTTTATGCGCGCTGCACGGAGCGCACTCATCATGGCACGAATTATCATTCTCGGTACGGCGGCGGCGGTCAACGACGCTGAACATGATTACACCTATTTCATCATCGAAGGGGAGAGCGGCCCAATTCTGATCGACGCTGGCTCGAACCCGCTCGGCAAGATGCACAAGCTCGGCATCAACGACGAGACGCTGCAAGACATCATCCTGACGCATTTCCACCCTGATCACGTGTCGGGTGTGCCGAATATGTTCATGCACATGTGGCTGCTTGGTCGCAAAGCACCGCTGCGTATTTACGGGCTGAATCACTGCATCAACCGCGTCGAAGACATGATGCTCGGCTTCTCGTGGGACACCTATCCGAACTTCTTCCCGGTGACGTTTCACCGCGTGCTGGAGCGCAACAACGCGCCCGTGCTGGAAAACGACGATTTCATCATTTCGGCGTGGCCGACCAAGCATTTCATCCCGACGATTGGCTTACGGATTGTCAACAAGAAAACGGGCAACGTGCTGGCCTATACCTGCGATACCGAGCCGATCCCGGCGCTGCTCGAACTCGGCCACGACGCCGACATGCTGATCCATGAGGCGGCGGGCAAGGGTTTCGGTCATTCGAGCGCGCGGCAGGCGGGCGAGATTGCGACCGAGTGTCGTGCCAAGTCGCTTTACCTGATCCACTATCAGGTCTGGAACACCGACCCGACACCGCTGGTCGCGGAGGCGAAAGAGACGTTCGAGGGGCCGGTGCATCTGTGCCAGGACTTCGACGAATACGAGTTTTAGTGATTGCATCAGGGCAGAGCAGCACGGTGCCCTGATCCGAGTGTGTAACCTCAGATTGCACAGCAAGCTAAACCCGGTGTGGAGGAATGGGGAGTTCCGAGAGAATGTAGGGGCGAGGCACGCCTCGCCCGAATGAACCATGCCCTCGATCTTCACCACTCCCCTGGAGTAGTTTCGGGCTGGACTTCTTTTCAGAGCCTGCTACTATCACATGCTGTTTGCTTATTGTTATCTCCTCGCACACGATCATCGAACGATTTGGGTTTGAAAGGTTCGGAACCCTAAAGCCATGCAGCTCGATCAGCTTTCGAATACCCAAATCGGCGATTACATCCTGCAAGAGCAAATCGGGCGGCGCGCGGCGATTGTGTTGTACCGCGCGACCCAGCAGTCGCTCAAGCGCTTCGCCGTCGTCAAAATCATCGATCTGAAATCCGTGCCGATCCCGACCGAGGCGCTCGAAGAGGATTTCGTCACCTTCACGCGCAGCGTCGTCGCGCTCGAACATATGCACTTGCAGCCGATTTACGACTACAGCATTGTCGATAACCAGTACATTTTCATCGCGGCGCGTTTCATGGCCGGAAACTTGCATGAACTCCTGCGCACGGGCGCGATGCCGCTCGAACAGGCTTCCGAACTGGCAGCGCAGATCATCGAGGCGGTGGCGTTTGTCCACGCCAATGGGCTGATTCACAGTTCGCTTTCGCCGCGCAACGTCTATCTCGACGAAGTGAGCAATGCTTACATTGACGACCTCGAACTCTCGCGGGTGGTGCAGGCGGCGCGCACAACGAAGGAATTGCAAACCCTGATTGATGACCCGTTTTACATCTCGGTGGAGCAGTTGCAGTTGAAGCCGCTCGATTTCCGCTCGGAAATTTACAGCGTCGGCGCGATTCTGTACCACATGGTCACGGGGAAAGCGCCGTTCGCCAACCAGGACAACAGCTTCAATGCGGTGCTGGCGCGCAAGCTGCACAATCAGATCACACCCCCACGCCAGATCAACCCGCTGATCTCAGTCGATCTGGACAGCGCGATCCTGCGGACACTGCGCGCCAACCCTGCGGAACGCTTTCCTGATTTGAGCGATCTGCAAAGGGCACTGACGAAGGAATTTGGCGCGCTTGGCTCACGGAATCGGTCGTTGATCGCGCTGCTGCGGCAAGTCATGGATCGACTATGGCGGAACAACGACTAAGCAAATTTACTGTGCCGCATCGTGTTCTGGTTCGACAGGCGGGAGCGTGCCGGTCTGCTTCTTGTCGATGGGCTTGGCGGTCGCGTGCAAGAACTGAAAGTCCTCGCGCGGCGGCATGATCTCCTTAACCTCGATAATCTCGTAGATACCGCGCCCAAAGCGCACCTGATCGCCAACTTTGGGGCGCTCGTTCTGGTTCTTGATGCCACCCTTTTGCTTCCCGCCGAGAATGACGTAGCTGACTTTGTAGATCATGATGTGTCCCGCGCTCACTCGTCCAGATTGGTGTGACGCAGCTTGAAAGCCATATCGAGCGCCAGATTGCGCATGATGTGGTAGCCCAGCGCGGTATCGGCCAGACAGAGCGCGTCGAAGGTATCGCGCATCAGGCTGTAGACGACCGTTGGGTCTTCGTCGGCGACGATGGTCGCCGAGCGCAGCCCCTGATCGAGCAGCGCCAGTTCGCCAAAGACCTGGCCTTCGCCGAGGAAGAGGGCAGTCTGGTTCTCGCCTTCAGCGTCGCGTTTGAGCACCTCGACCTGTCCTTCGACGATAATGTACATGCTGTCGCCGGGCGCATCCTGCTCGATGATCGTATCGCCGCCGTTGTAGACCTCGCGCTGCGTGATCTGCGCAATTTCGGCGAGCTGCGCGTCGTTGAGGCCGTGAAAAATCTCGATGTGTCGGATGACTTCTACGAGTTCCTGCATGGCGTTTCTCTTTTGGCTGTGTTGTGAAGGCATCCTTGTCATGGAGTTGAGCGGTTGGCCTTCAACTTTAGGCTAACACCCTCTGCTGAACGTTCCGCTCACCTGATGAGCAGAAGTGACTGTTGATTCTCAGATTCTAATGCAGTTTTGATGTTTGGGGACGGTGGAGTCTAATATTCCTTTTACACGATAAGACTATACTAAACAAACACACGAAAACCATGCAGTGAAAAGTGTCGCCATCCATTTCTCAAGCTGTGGACACTTTTCGACCCTATGAAATGCGAGGCGCTTATGCAAGAGAAGAAAGGCTCGCTGGAACGTCGTCCCTGGCTGGAGTACAGCGTTTGGCATCCGAGCGGACAGTTCGTGCCGCCGACGGATGTGATTGAATTTGCGGATAAAGTGGTGGTTCTGGTCGAGATCGCCGCGCTGCGTCCGACCGATTTGAGCGTCACGCTGCTGGAAGATCGGCTGGTGATTACCGGAACGCGCGAGCGCCCGGTGCTGCAAAACGCGGCTTATCACCGCGTCGAGATCGGCTATGGCGAGTTTCGCGTCGAAATTCCGCTGAAGTGGTCAGTTCAGCGCGATGGCGTAAGCGCCAGTTACCGTGATGGTCTGCTGGAAATTGAAATTCCGCGCCAGCCGGAAAGCCAGATACCCGTGAAAGACGGAACCCCGAAGGAGTCTCAATGAGTGACCAAGAGAATTTCAACAATACCGTCGTGGACTGGACGGAAAACACGCACGATGTTGAGGTGAACGACGGCGAGGACATCGAGGACGTTGAAGCGACCATCCCCGACGAACTGCCGATTCTGCCGCTGCGCGGCGTGGTCGTTTACCCACAAACGATTATCCCGCTGACCGTTGGTCAGCCGCGCAGCATCAAACTGGTCGATGAGGTCGTCAGCGGCAGCCGCATGATTGGCCTGATCACCTCGAAAGACCCGAATCTCGAAACCCCCGGCCCGGAGGATATTTACCGCGTCGGCACGATTGCCTCGATTCACCGGCTGTTCCGCGCGCCCGATGGCACGATTCGGATGCTGGTGCAGGGCGTGTCGCGCATCGCCGTTGACGACTTCACGGCGACTGAGCCGTACATCAAGGCGAAAGTGCATGGCGTTCCCGAAACGGTGGAGAAGTCCATCGAAGTCGAGGCGCTGACGCGCAACGTGATTGGACTGTTTACGCGGCTGGCGGAACTCGTGCCGAGTATCCCCGGCGAGTTGATCTCATCGGCGCTCAACGTCGATGATCCGCTGCAACTGGCCTACACCATCGCCACGTACATGCGCATGGACTTGGAAGAGGCGCAAGGGCTGCTCGAACTGGACAGCACCGAAGCCAAGCTCCGTCGCCTGATGGCGCTGTTGAGCAAAGAACTGGAAGTGCTGGAACTTGGTCGCAAGATTCAAACCGAAGCGCAGACCGAGATGGAGAAAGTCCAGCGCGAGTATTATCTGCGCGAACAGTTGAAGGCGATCCAGCGCGAACTGGGCGAGGAAGACGAGCAGGCGGTCGAGGTCGAGGAGTTCCGCAAGAAGATCGCCGAGGCCGGAATGCCGGAAGAAGCCAAGAAGGAGGCTGACCGCGAACTGGATCGGCTCTCCAAGCTGCCGACGGCGGCGGCGGAATATGGCGTAATCCGCACTTACCTCGACTGGCTGGTGACGCTGCCCTGGAGCAAGCGCACGCAGGACAACCTCGACATCGCGCACGCGCGGCAGGTGTTGGACGAGGATCACTACGGCCTCAAGGACATCAAGGAACGCATCCTCGAATATCTGGCGGTACGCAAGCTCCGTCTGGAGCGCGCGGCGGAGATCGAGAGCGCCGAAACGCACGATTTCGTCCGCCGGGATCGGCAGGGCGCGATTCTGTGCTTCGTCGGGCCGCCCGGCGTCGGCAAGACCTCGCTGGGTGCGTCGATTGCCCGCGCGATGAACCGCAAGTTCATTCGTATGAGCCTCGGTGGTGTCCGTGACGAGGCCGAGATTCGCGGCTTCCGCCGGACGTACATCGGCGCGATGCCCGGTCGTGTGATCCAGACGATCCGGCGTGTCGAATCGCGCAACCCGATCATCATGCTGGACGAAGTGGATAAACTGGGCCACGACTTCCGGGGCGACCCGGCCAGCGCGCTGCTGGAAGTGCTCGACCCGGAGCAGAACAACGAATTCCGCGACCACTACCTGGACGTGGCCTTCGACCTGAGCG
>DASZXN010000747.1:0-30603 GCA_035545875.1 Phototrophicaceae bacterium | reverse complement strand
GTAAGGCGTTGGCGTATCTGCACCGGCGGACTGAGCGGATTGAGATACGACCCACGCCGCCAGCGCCACTCCGATGAGGACAATCGCGGGTAGCAAAACACGAACGCTGCGCCCCATTGCGCCTCCACATTTATAATTATCATAGCCAAAATCAGCGGCCTTCACAAAAGTGTTACATGCCCCGCACATGCCAATAGGATAACTGACACTCAATATAGGGCTTGGACTACCGTCAGATCATAGTTCTGTGCTAAATTGATATGTAATAATAAATATTCGCCTGTTAATCATTCTGACAGCTAAATTCCAGAATTGAGGGGAAGCTCAATATTAAACTGGTGTAAACTGTATTTAATGCCAGTTCTGGACAACCCTTTCGAGTGTGGATTTTGCTGCGAGACGTGCAACGGAATGCTTCTCTATGGAAATAGTTGTTTATGATGTTACTTATCCATAACTCACGCTATTTATGCTGACAATCAGCGATTTGCTCACGCGTATAATCCAGCTTGCCTTTGTCGGTCTGGGAATTCTTTCACTGACAGATTATTTGCGTTATAGCGGGCAAGTGCGCCGCGACATCGCCCTGATGTTCGGTTCGCTGGCAGTCGCAATTGGTCTAGGCATGGTGAGTGATCTGCTGAGGATTTCGAGTGCCTTCCTAAGCCTGATAGCAACCTGCGCGATCCTGGCGCAGCCCTATTTACTGCTTCGGCTGGTCGCCTATTTTCACCAAAGCTCGTGGATAATCGGCGCGGGCGCCATCGTGGGTATGGTTCTGTCGTGGATCATTGTCGTCATCGGCGTTCCGACCCTGCCTACCATCCTGACGGTAATCGTCGTGTTGTACTTTGTCGTGTTTGACGCTTATGCGATGGTCGCATTCGTTCAGGGAGCGTTGAGAACGTCCGGCGTTGTCCAGCGGCGGCTGCGCTATGCCGCAGCCGGATCGGGGCTGCTGGCATTGGCGCTCTTGTGCGCCGGCGTGGGGGCGGCGCTTCGCCCGCTGCTGCCGATTATGACAGTCCTCGTACAACTTGAGGCGATTGCAGCAGCCTTGACCTTCTATCTTGGGCTTGCATCACCTCACTGGCTGCGCCAAACCTGGCAACTGCTGGAACTGCGCCAATTTCTGCTACACCTCAATGGGGATGCACCGCCCGATTCGGTTGCGCGCCTCTATGCTACCCTTTGTCAGGGGATGCTCAAAGTAACGGGGGCCAGCCGTGCGGCTATCCTCCTGAAGCCGCAGGATAAGCGCGGCTGGACACTCAACGAAGGCGCAAACTCAAGCAGCATTACGCCGACGATTGGCATCGGCGAGATTGAATCCTATTGGCAGCGTCAGTCAACGGGCGTACTGCCCATTCAATCTCTGAACCCTGAACTGCGCGCTCTACTGCGACCGGGCAGCGCTGAATTTCTGTACCTTGTCCCGCTCGTGCGCGATCAGCGTGGCTGGGGGGTGATTCTGGTCTTTGTCGATCATGGCTCATTGTTTGTCGAAGACGATTTGGAAATAATTACGCTCTTGGCGGAGCAAAGTGCGGTTGCGTTGGAAAACATTGAGCTTGTCGAGAGTTTGCGCCAATACGCGATCAGTTTGGAAGAACAGACCGTGCATCTCACGGCAGCCAACAAGGAATTGGAAGCCTTCAGCTACTCGGTTTCGCACGACCTTCGTACGCCTCTGCGCGCCATCGATGGGTTCAGCCTGGCCTTACTCGAAGACTATGAAGCCATTCTTGACGACACCGGACGAGATTATTTGCGCCGGATTCGCACGGAAAGCCAGCGCATGGGACAGTTGATTGACGATCTCATCGGGCTTTCGCGCTTCTCACGCGCAGAAATGCTGCTGAAGCCGGTTGATTTGAGCGCCATCGTGCGCGAAATTGCCGTAGAGTTGGAGGCCAAAGAGCCGAATCGCGTCGTCGAGTTTGTGATTCAGAATGACGTGCAGGCCTGCGCTGATGAACGGCTGATGCGGGTTGCGCTGGAGAACCTGATCGGAAATGCCTGGAAGTATACTTCCAAAAGGCCAGTCGCGCGGATTGAGTTCGGCTGGAAGAACGAAAATGGTCTGATTGAATACTTCGTCCGCGATAATGGGGTAGGCTTCAACATGGCTTATGTTGATAAGCTCTTCGGCGCGTTTCAGCGGCTTCATGCTATGGACGAATTTGTTGGAACTGGAATTGGGTTGGCAATTGTCCAACGAATTATGCACCGTCATGGAGGTAAAGCGCGCGCTGAAGCGGTCGTGAACGAAGGCGCAACTTTCTATTTTACGATTGGGACGCAAAACTGCGCCTGAGACGCATAAGGAAATGAGCGATGAACCGGATTTTACTGGTTGAAGACAACCCGAATGATCGCCTGCTCACCGAGCGCGCTTTCAAGAAAAGCAACCTTGACAGCGAACTGGTGATGGTCAACGATGGCGAAGAAGCACTCGATTATCTTTTTGGGACGCCTGATACTCCACCGCAGCCGATGCCTGTTCTGGTGCTGCTGGATTTGAAACTGCCCAAAGTGGACGGTTTGGAAGTGCTGCAACATATCCGCAGCAGTGAGCGCACACAGATGCTCCCAGTAGTCATCCTTACGTCGTCCAGAGAACAGGACGATATAGCGCGAAGCTACAAGCTTGGCGTCAACAGCTATGTGCGAAAGCCCGTCGATTTCAACGAATTTGTCGCTGCCGTTCAACAGGTGGGATTGTACTGGCTTGTGCTGAACGAAAGCCTGCTGAAGTGATTTCGAAAGGTGGCTTATGGATAAAAAGCCGCTCAATGCACTGGTTCTCGATGATTCTCCAAGTGACGCGCTGCTGCTGCTGCATGAACTGCGGCGCGGTGGGTTTGTTGTTAGTCATGTGCTCGTGGACAATGCGGAAGACTTTGTCGCAGCGCTGGGTGCGCGGAAGTGGGACATCATTCTTTCCGATTATTCCATGCCCAGTTTCAATGCTATCGCTGCGCTGAAAATTGTGCGGGCGCAGGGATTTGATCTGCCCTTCATTATCATTTCGGGCACGGTAGGCGAGGATGCTGCGGTCGCTGCAATGAAGGCCGGGGCAAGTGATTTTTTCGCCAAAGGGAATCTGAAGCGCCTCGTGCCCAGTATCGAACGTGAACTGCGCGAAGCTGAAGTGCGCCGCTTGCAGCGCCAGCATGAAGCCCTGTTCGCCACTATTTTTCACGAGAGTCCGGTTGGAATTGCCATTTCTCGTTTGTCGGACGGGGAGACCCTGGATGTCAACAGCCAATATCTGGAAACCGTTGGCTATTCCAGAGAAAACGTCGTCGGGAAAACTCGCGCTGAACTGGAGCTTTGGGCAGACTCGGCACAGCATCATCAACTCCTGACGCAACTGCGCGAGACAGGATTGGTACACGATACCGAAGTTACCTACAGGCACATTTCCGGCGCAGATCGGCACGTGCTGCTTTCCGCCGCCATCATCAATCAAAACGACGAACCGTGCATCCTGAGCATGATCAACGACATTACCCAGCGTAAAGCCGCTGAAGCCGCTAACCGAGGCTATGCGGAGCGTCTGGAACTGCTGCACGATATTGACCGGGCAATTCTCAAAGGTGCGCAGATGCAGGCGACTGTCGTCTCGGTACTGGCACGACTACAGTCGCTAACCGGCTTTGACAGCGCCAGCGTCAATACCTTCGGTGCCGATTTTCGAGAATTCGCCGTGCTTGCTTCGATTACACCAATTCCCGATTACGATCCCCAGGAGGATCCGTCGATTATAGAACTGCTCAAGCACGACGAAGCCTATCTCGTCGATGATTTACTGAATTTGCAGGAAGTGTCAGCGAACGAGCAATCCCTGCTTCGGTCGGGTTTTCGGTCTTATGTGCTGATTCCGCTGATTGCCAGCGGCAAGCTCGTAGGGGCATTTCACCTGCGCGCGCTGGAACCGCACGCTTTTTCGGCACAGGAGATTGGGATTACCAAAGAGGTTGGCGCGCAGTTGGCAATCGCGATTGAAAACTCGCGCCTGCTTGAAATCGAGCAGCGCCGCACAGGTGAACTCACTGCACTGCACGAGGCGAGCTTACAATTAACCAGCAGCCTCGATGTCAAGAATGTGCTGGACATCATTCTTGATTACGCGGTTCTGCTGGTGCAGGCTCATGACGCGCATCTGTATCTTTATGATGGCGAGAAGCTGCATTTTGGGGTAGCGCAGTGGGGCGGCCAAAAGCGAGAAACTTCATACAGCGAGCCGCGCCCGGACGGGTTGACGTACGTTGTTGCGCGCAGCGGGGAGCGCCAGATTATCCCGGATGTGAACCGCCATCCGATCTACCAGGATTGGCTCTGGGGGGGCGCGATTATCGGCCTGCCTTTGCGCTTTGGCAATCTGGTGATTGGGGTCATGTCGCTGGCTTATCGGCAGCCGCATGAATTTGACGAGCATGAAATTCGCGTGCTGGAACTCCTTGCGGATCAGGCCGCCATCGCTATTCATAATGCTCAACTTTACCAGCAAATTCGGAATCATGCGGCTGAATTAGAACAGCGTGTTCAGGAACGGACAGGCGAACTTCAAGCCAGCGAAACGAAGTACCGCGCGCTCATCGAATTCGCGCCCGATCCTATTGTCATTGTGGACGCAGCCGGCGTGATCACGCTGACGAATAAGCGCGCTGAAGAATCGTTCGGGTATGCTCGGCAGGAGTTGATCGGTCGCGGCGTTGAAATTCTGCTCCCGGAGTGGCTGGTTGAAGTTCACAAGGAGCATCGCGCCGCCTATCTTAATAAACCCACCCAGCGCGTCATGGGAGCAAACCTTGAGTTGACTGCCCGACACAAAAACGGGACGGAAATCCCCGTGAAAATCGGCTTGAGTCCGATCAACACAGGTTCCGAGACGCTCGTTATGGCCTACATCGCTGACATCACCGCTGATAAGCAGTTAGAAGCCAGCCTGCGCACCGCTCTCGCCAAAGAAAAAGAGCTGAACGAACTCAAGACCAGCTTCACCTCGATTGTCTCGCACGAATTTCGCACCCCACTTGCGGTTATCCTGTCGTCCACCGATTTGTTAAGTTCCTTCGGCGAGCGCATGGATCAAAACCGACGCCAGGAAAAATTGACCAACATCACACGGCAGGTCAAACGGCTGATTCAACTGCTCGATGACGTGCTGATGATCACACGCTCAGAAAGCACCGGATTCGCCTATAAGCCGATCACGCTCGATCTGGTCGCGCTTTCGGAAGAAATCATTGACGAAGTGCGGATGAGCTATCGGCAGGACATTATCATCGAATTCACCCCGCAAGGTGACTGTCGATCTTCTCAAGCCGACGAGTTCCTGTTTAGCCATATCCTGCAAAACCTTGCGTCCAATGCTGTCAAATATTCTCGTGCTGGCGGAATCGTTCGCGTTCATTTGACCTGCACTCCTGACGAGGTGAGGCTTCAGGTACAGGATCAGGGCATTGGTATTCCGGTGGAGCACCAAAGTCGCTTATTCCAGGCTTTCCGGCGCGCCACCAACGTGGGGCAGATCAAAGGAACAGGCATCGGGCTGACGATTGTTAAGCGTGCAGTGGATGCTTGCGGCGGCAAGATCGAGTTCGAGAGCGCTGAGGGGCAGGGAACAACCTTCGTCGTCACCCTGCCGATTGTCGATGCCGCAGAAAATACGCTGTTGAACCATGAATAAGGGATAACGCCCGGATGGAAAATCGTTCAGACAACCGCAATGACGCTGTACCTTTTCTGCTTTTTCGCATTCGGCAGCATCTGTGTGGATTACCACTCGCTTACATCGTGGAAGTCATGCGCCCGCTGCCTCTTGAAGCGATCACGGGGGCACCAGCCGAGGTGCAGGGAATAGCGGTTATCCGAGGGATGCCGCAGCCCGTTCTTGACCTGGGGACGCTGTTGGGAGGAGAAGATGAGCCTGCGACCCGGTTTGTCACGATCAAAACGGGGGTACGCCGAGTCGCGCTTGCCGTCGCCTCGGTCGTGGGAACGCGTTATCTTGCCGCCGATGTCATCCGAGACCTGCCGCCACTCCTGAGCGGAACGAGTGGAAACAGCGTCACGGCAATCGGCTCGCTGGATACCGAACTGCTCATGGTTCTCAATACTGCCCACCTCGTGCCGGAAAGTGTGTGGCTGGCAATCGATCATTTCGGGGAATCGTCGTGAATATGACCGTATCGAATGCTTATGTGACCCGCTTCCGCGCTGTCATTGAGCATAAATTGGGATTAAGTTTTCAGGACGACAAGCTGGATTTCCTGACCGAAATCCTGCGTGCGCGCCTGGAAAAAACAGGTGAAGCAACAGACATGTATCTGGCACTTCTGGAAAGCCCAATACCAAGCATGGAATGGAGTATTCTGGGGGAGCTGCTCACCGTTCCTGAGACGTACTTTTTTCGCCACTACGATCAGTTTCGCGCGTTTGCCGAAGTCGCCCTACCTGACCGGATGCGGGCGCGCAGCGCATCGGGACGACTGTCTATCCTCTCGGCGGGATGCGCGTCGGGCGAGGAAGCGTATTCACTTGCGGTTTTGACGCGAGAAGCCACTGGCGGTAAGGGCTGGGACGTTTCTATCGTCGGGGTGGATATTAACCCAGCGATCATCAGGAAAGCCATCGACGCGCACTATTCTTCCCGCGCGCTGCGCCAGACATCGCCCGAAATGCAGCAGAAATTATTCGGTCAGCAGCGTCACGATTACGTCCTGGATGAAAGCGTTCGGAAAGCGGTACGCTTCGAGGAACGCAATCTCATCGATGACGACCCCAACTTCTGGCAGCCTGAATCCTTCGACATCATCTTCTGCCGCAATGTGATTATCTACTTCTCTGCCGTGCAAGCTCAGGCGCTCGTCAGCCGATTTACGCGGGCATTGGCTCCCGGCGGCTATCTGTTTCTCGGCCATGCCGAAAATCTGCGCGGGCTTTCCCAGGATTTTCACGTTTGCCATACGCATGACACCTTTTACTACCGTCGTCGCTCGCGTGACGATATCGTGAGAAAGCCGCCGGATTTGACGGCAGCTTCGCTGGCGATGCCGACGCCGTTGGAAGAAGTTCTGGATAATAACGGTTCCTGGGTCGAGGCCATTCGGAGTTCGGCGGAACGGGTTCAGTCGCTCGCGGAGAAACCGGCTTCGACATCCAGCAGCGCTTCTAGGGTGGACGAGCCGCGCTGGAGTCTTGCTCCCGCTTTCGATCTGCTGCGCAACGAGCGCTTTCACGAGGCGCTCGACGCGGTACGCGGCCTTCCTGCCGAAGCCGCTAACGACGTGGACGCGGTCTTGCTGCACGCGGTTCTTTGTGCGCACAGTGGTAAGCTGGACGAGGCGGAAAAAGTCTGCCGCCACCTGCTCGACCTGGACGAGTTGAATGCCGGAGCGCAGTATGTCCTTGCCCTCTGCCGCGAGGGGGCAGGGGATGACCGTGCGGCGATCAGCCACGATCAGACCGCCATCTATCTCGATCCGGGCTTCGCTATGCCGCATTTGCATCTGGGGCTGCTGGCGCGTCGTGGTCACGATTTGGAGGGGGCGCGGCGTGAACTCCAACAAGCGCTGATTCTGCTTCAGCGTGAGGAACTCGCACGCCTGCTGTTGTTTGGGGGTGGTTTCGGGCGTGAAGCATTGCTCGCGTTGTGCCGTGCCGAACTGATCGCCTGTGGAGGGCAGCTATGAAATCGGAAGATACAAGATCGACGGAGGCGCGCGCGCTGGCGCTCCGTCGGGCATTCGATCAGACATTCGCTGAGGCGCCTGCCGAGGTCACCGCATCTACACAGGCTTTTCTGGCCGTTGGCGTTGGCGGGGACAATTATGCGCTGCGTTTAGCAGAAGTCGCGGAGCTTTATGCGGATAAAAAAGTTGTGCCTGTGCCGAGTCAATCGGCAGATTTGCTGGGTATCGCCAGCTTTCGTGGCTCACTGGTCGCGGTTTACGATCTCCGCATTTTGCTCGGCTATCCCGTTGGACTGCCGCCGCGCTGGTTGATCCTCACCGCGCGAGATAGGTCGATTGGCCTCGCGCTTGACCAACTCGACGGTTATCTGAACCTTCCGTCGGAAGCAGTCGCCCCGGCGACGGCAAAGGAGCGTGCGCCACAATACCTCAGCGAAACCCTGAGCGCCAGCGAGATTGTCCGCCCGATCATTAGCATTACCGCGATCCTCGACGCTATCAAGCGGCGAACAGCGTCGAATAAGTAAAATATCAGGTAACAAATCTATTATGTTGTTGGCGAAATGCCGTAATAGAATAAATTTGCAGCATTGCAGCTTTTTTATTTGCCGTTTGTGGCGTTCTTCGGAGAGATGATATGTTGACTTTTGGGAGACGGATTGCTATTGGGTTCGCCATATCCACGATTTTGCTGCTGGCGGTTGGGGTGGCGGCCTACCTGAGCATTACTTCACTGGTGAGCACCAGCTTCGAAGTCACACATACTTATACGGTGCTGAATCGTATCGCCTCCGTCCTGAGTGCCATGCAAGATGCGGAAACGGGCGCGCGTGGATTCGTCATTACCGGTGACGACTCTTACCTTGAGCCTTATACCAACACGACCAACACGATTGACGGTTTCGTGGCGGATCTTCGCTCTCTGACCAGCGATAACCCGGATCAGCAAAAACGTATCGACCAGTTGCAGCCGTTGATTGCATCGAAAATGGATCAACTGAAACAGAACATCGACGCGCGGCGAAGTGGCGGCTTTGATGCAGCGGCGCAAGTTGTCGATTCAGGAGCAGGCAAGCAATACATGGATGAAATCCGCAGCGTGCTGTCCGATATGGAGCAGGAAGAAAATACGCTGCTCACGCAGCGCGGAGCCGATGTCGATGCAGCCTCCAGCGGTGGGAAAGCGGTCATCATTTGGGGCACGTTGATCAGCCTGATCTTTGTGATCGGCGCGGCGGTTTATCTGACCCGCTCGCTGTCGAGGCAGATCACGTCGGCAGTTCAGCACATGCGCAGTTCGTCGGCAGAACTTCAGGCCGCCGCCACGCAGCAGCTATCCGGGGCGAAAGAATACTCGGTTGCCATGACCGAAATCACCACGACGATCAGTGAGCTGGTCGCCACGTCGCGCCAGATTGCCGAAAGCGCGCAGCGCGTGACCGACGTAGCGGAAAAAACGGATGCGGCGGCGCATGTGGGTGAGGGAACGGTACAATCCGCGAACGAATCCATTCAGAGTATTCGCCAGCAGGTCGATTTGATCGTCGATCACATGTTGGAACTGGGCAAGAAATCGCAGCAAATCGGCAGTATCCTCGACATTGTGTCGGAACTGGCAGAACAGACCAACATCCTCTCGATCAACGCGACGATTGAAGCGGCGGGAGCGGGCGAGGCGGGTAAACGCTTTGCCGTCGTCGCCGACGAAATTCGGAAGCTGGCTGACCGTGTTACCGGCGCAACCAAAGATATTCGCGTCCTGATTGACGATGTGCGCTCGGCGGTGAACACAACCATCATGGCAACGGAAACGGGCTCGAAGGCGGTCGATGCCGGATCAAAACAGTTCACCAGCGTTGCCTCGGCGTTTACGCAGATTGCGACCCTGGTGACGACAACGACGGAAATCGCCCGTGAAATCGAGCTTTCGACCAAGCAGCAGAGTACCGCCGTTGCTCAGGTTAATCTGGTCATTACCGACGCGGCACAGGCCAGCAAAGAGAACGAAGTCAGCACCGGAGAGGTCTTAAAAACGGCGTCCGCACTGGCAGATCGGTCGGGTGAATTGCTGCGGTTGGTGCAGTCCAAGGCGGTCTGACCTATGCAGCGTGATCCGTACAAGTATTTCCGCATCGAGGCACGCGAACTGCTCGATCAGCTGAATCAGGCCGTGCTGGAACTGGAAAAGGCCACCACGCAGGATCGCGTCGCGCACCTGCTGCGCCTGGCGCACACGCTCAAAGGCGCGGCGCGCGTGGTCAAGCGGATGGACATTGGCGACCTGGCACATGCCGTTGAAGATGCACTCGCGCCGCTGCGCGGGTCGGATCAACAGGCCGATCAGCCGTTGATCAATGCCGTTCTTGGCTACCTCGACGAAATCAACGTGCTGCTGGCATCGCTGACACCTCAGCCGCCAACCGAAGCGCCGAAGCCTGTTCAACCGAGCGCAGTCGGCACCCCTGCGGCTCCCACCGCGCCCGCTCAACCGGCTGCACCTGCGCTGCCAGTCACTTCGGCTCCGACCACGCCTGCCGCGCCCGAAACGATGGTGCGAACGATCCGCATCGATATCGGTGAAATGGATAATTTTCTGGACGGTTTTACCGAAGTCCATGCCCAGCTTCAGGCGTTGCGGGAGGGGTTGCGCCAGTCGAGCGAAATCCGCCGTCAGATCGACCAGCTTGGCGTCCAGCTTGCTACGCGCACGAACGCCGCGAGTGTTGATTCGGCGCAAAGGAGCGATCTTCGCGAAGCGCGAGCATCGGCGGAGCAGATCAGAAGCGCGCTGGATCAGTTCAATCGCAGCCTGGGTTCTGGTATCGAGCAGTTTGATCGGGAACTGAAAACGGTGCGCGACGTTGCCGAGCGAATGCGCCTGATTCGAGCAGACGCGCTGTTCGGGACGCTTGAACGAGCCGCGCGCGATGCGGCGCAGGTGCGTGGCAAAAAAGTCGTATTCGAGGGGCGCGGCGGCGAAACTCGGCTCGACGCGCAGGTGCTTGGCTCGGTACAGGATGCTTTAGCGCACGCGGTGCGGAATGCGGTCGCGCATGGCATCGAAGCGCCGGATGCGCGGCAGGCCAGCGGCAAACGTCCTGAAGGTCACGTTGTCATAGAGGTTGCACAGCGCGGTCGCTGGATTACCTTCACCTGTACGGACGATGGTCGAGGGATCGATCTCGCGGCGGTTCGCCAGATTGCCGAAGAAAAAGGTCTCGTGCCGCCGGATCAGGCTCGGACATTGGAGATGGATGCGGCTGTCCAACTGCTGTTCAAGGGCGGGATCAGCACCGCACAGGTCGTCACGGAAGTGTCGGGGCGCGGGGTCGGGCTGGATGTAGTGCGCGATGCAGCCGAACGATTAGGCGGCAGAGTCGATCTGCGGACTGAGACGGGGCGAGGCACAAGCGTTACCCTGACGGTGCCTTTGCTGATCGCCGCGCTGGATGGGCTGCTGGTGGAAGTCGCAGGGGTGGTTGCCACAATCCCGATTGAAGCCGTCCGCCGCACGCTACGCCTCGCGCCGAATGAGATCGCGCGTACAGCGCAAGGTGCGTCGATGATTTTTGAGGGACGCACGATCCCATTTTTGCCGCTCGGTGTCATTTTGTCTGCTCGAACTCCGCCTCCACAGGTCAACCGGAGTTGGTCGGCGGTGGTGGTGGAGGCCAATGGCGGCGCGGCGGCACTCGGCGTAGATCATCTGCTTGGCGTGACCAATGTGATCCTGCGTCCGTTGCCTGCCAGTGCGCTCGCCAGAGCGACTGTCAGCGGCGTATCGCTTGATCTGGGCGGCAACCCACAGCTTGTGCTTGATCCAGCGCAGCTTGTGATCGAGGCGCAAAGTGTCAGCACGCTACCGAGCGAACCCGCAGCTCCCCAGTATACGGTGCTCGTCATTGACGATTCGCTGACGACGCGTATGCTCGAACGCAGCATCCTTGAATCTGCCGGATATATTGTCGATCTGGCGGTATCGGCTGAGGAGGGGCTGGAGAAGGCGCTGCACAAGCGCTACGCGCTCTTTTTGGTGGACGTGGAAATGCCGGGCATGGACGGATTCACCTTCATCGAACAAACACAGGCTAATCCCGATTTGCGCGACATCCCAGCGATCTTGGTTACATCACGTGCTTCGCCGGAAGATTTGCAGCGTGGGCAGAACGTGGGAGCACGGGGATACGTCATCAAGAGCGAATTTGATCAGGGCGTGCTGTTGGCACGTATAAGCGAACTGGTAAGATAAATATGCCTGCAATTCGTGTGCTCGTCGCTGAAGATTCGCTTACCATCCGAAAATATCTGTGCGAGGTGCTGGCGGCAGCGGCGGATGTCATCGTTGTGGGTGAGGCAGAGGACGGCAAACGCGCGATCGAATTGTGCGCCGAACTGCGCCCCGATGTCGTCACGATGGATATGATGATGCCCGTGATGACCGGGCTGGCGGCGACCGAGTTCATCATGGCTTACTGTCCAACGCCGATCCTCATCGTTTCCTCATCGACCAATCGCGGCGAAATCTTTAAAACTTACGATGCGCTGGCTGCTGGTGCAGTCGATGTGCTGGATAAGCCTCTCGGTGATGAAACGAATGCGGCGTGGGAAAATAAGTTCATTGCGACGGTACGACTGGTCTCGCGCATCCGTACCATTACTCACCCACGTGCCCGCCTCGCTGGTTTTGAGAGAAAGCACCTCGAGAGCATACCGCAAGCTCCCATCATTGGCACTAACGGCAAGCGCGTTTTTCATGTAGTCGGTATTGGCGCATCGACGGGCGGGCCGGGGGCAATCGCCCAGATTTTGCGTGCGCTTCCTGCGGATTTCCAACTGCCGATCCTGCTGGTACTCCATATCGGCGAGCCATTTGGCGAATCGTTCGCGGACTGGCTCGATAGTCAAACCAGCAGACCCGTAAGCTGCGCCAAAGACGGAACGGCGGTCGCAACACTTTCGGGTCAGGTGGTGCTCGCGCCGCCCAATCGACATCTGTTGGTACAAGCTGGGCGTATTCGTCTTACTCAAAGCCCGGAGCGCCATTCCGTGCGTCCCTCAGTCGATGTGCTGTTCGAGTCGCTGGCTGCCGAATACGGATCGGGAGTGGTCACCTGTTTGCTGACCGGTATGGGACGCGATGGCGCAGCCGGAACCCTGGCGGTTCATCGCGCGGGGGGGCTGACGTTTGCGCAGGACGAGACCAGTTCAGTCGTATATGGAATGCCCCGTGAAGCGGTACTGCTGAACGCCGTCGATCACGTGCTGCCGCTGATCGAGATTGCACCAGCGCTAACCCGCCTGGTCGCTATGGACGCTGGAGGATAATCTCCATGAGCGATACTATCCTGATCGTCGATGACAGCCTGACTGTCCGCATGGATCTTTCTGAAGCATTTGAGGCTGCGGGATTTCCGACTCTGCTGTGTGCCGACCTTGCCGGGGCGCGGGTAGCCTTGGCGCAGACCCCGGTCGGATTGGTCATCCTCGATATTAACCTCCCTGATGGGGATGGCGTCGAGTTTCTCAAAGAGATGCTCTCCGATCCGGCAATCGCGCACATTCCCGTGCTGATGTTGTCTTCGGAAGCTGAAATCAAGGATCGGATTCGTGGGCTGGCAACCGGCGCGACGGAATATGTTGGCAAGCCCTACGACTCCAGCTACGTGGTCGCCCGTGCCTGCGAACTGCTGCGAACGAACGGTGATCCACAGGAACAGCAGGCGACTATTCTCGTGATTGACGACAGCGCCACTGTTCGCGAGGAACTTTGTCAGGCTTTGGAGGATGCGGGTTATTTTGTGCTGTCGGCATCGAACGGAAAAGACGGCTTGCAGATTGCGGCGGATCGGAGACCCTCT
The DNA here is from genome assembly GCA_035545875.1 of Phototrophicaceae bacterium. Lineage (GTDB taxonomy): Bacteria > Chloroflexota > Anaerolineae > Aggregatilineales > Phototrophicaceae > Flexifilum. Next base: position 17,042 of record DASZXN010000747.1, on the reverse strand, counting down.
GCGATTGTGGTTGACGGCGTGATGGAGGGGATGGATGGGCCAACCGTCATCCGCCGGATCAGGCTGGATACCGCCCTCAGAGATACACCGTGCGTTCTGCTGACAGCCTCGGAGGATTCCGGCGGCGAACTCTACGCGCTGGATGCTGGGGCAGATGCGTTTGTGCGCAAAGATGAAGGAACCGATCTCATCCTGGCCCGGCTTGCGGCGGTTCTGCGCAGCGCTGCTTCTGCCAGCCAGCGCAGAACGGCCAGCATCTTCGGGCCTAAAAAAGTCCTGGCGGTTGACGACAGTGAAACCTATCTTCAGGAACTTGCCGGACAACTGCGCGGCGAAGGTTATGATGTATTACTCGCGCGCTCTGGCGAAGAGGCGCTGGAGATGCTCACCGTCCAACCCGTAGACTGCGTTCTGCTCGATTTGATGATGCCGGGTATGGGGGGCCGCGAGACCTGTCGTCAGCTCAAACACCATAAGGTTATCCGGGATATTCCAGTGATTATGCTGACTGCCGTCGAAGATCATGAATCCATGATCGAGGGACTGACACTCGGTGCTGACGATTTCATCCAGAAATCGGGCGAATTCGCGGTTCTGAAAGCCCGTCTGCTCGCTCAAATCCGGCGTAAGCAGTTCGAGGATGAGCACCGCCGAACTCAGGCGCTTTTGCAGCATACGGAACTGGAAGTCAGCGAGATGCGCGCTGCGCAAAAGCTGGCTGAAACCAAAGGAATTCTTCTGGAAGAGCTTGAGCGTAAGAACAAGGAACTGGAAGCCTTCAGCTATTCAGTTTCGCACGACCTGAGAGCGCCGCTGCGCGCCATTATGGGATTCAGCAGCATCCTCCTGGAAGATTATCTCGATAATCTGGACGAACAGGGGCAAGTCTACCTCAGTCACATTCAGGACTCAGCGCAGCGGATGTCGCAGCTTATCGACGACCTGTTGAGCCTGTCGCGGGTTACCCGTACCCCGCTCAACCGTCAGACGGTCAATCTTAAGACGCTGGCATACGACATTGTGGCTCGCCTGCAAGCGCAGGAACCGGATCGGCAGGTCAAGTTCATTGTGGACGACGACTTGATGGTAGATGGTGATCAGCAACTCTTGCGCATCGTGCTGGAAAACCTGCTCGGCAACGCCTGGAAATATTCGAGCAAGCGCGAGGTCGCCGTCATCGAGTTTGGCGCGATTATGTCTACTGAATTGCGTGGAGCAAGAGATGCGGCACATACTGCCCGTCACGCATCGCCGCTGATCTATTTCGTCCGTGACAACGGCGCTGGATTCGACATGTCCTATGCCGACAAACTCTTCGCTCCATTCCAACGACTGCACGCGGAACACGAGTTCCCCGGCACAGGTATCGGACTCGCAACTGTACAGCGAATTATCTCCCGGCACGGAGGGCAAATTTGGGTTGAAGCCGCCAAGGATGAAGGCGCAACGTTCTTTTTCACGGTCGAAAGTATCTGAAATTTACTGGTTCTCGTGAAATTCGAGTGCCCGCTGCGCGATAGAATAGGCTCACTTGGCAACAGGTTCAGGTGAATGGGTGGCCTCCGTAGCCTCGTGAAGTGCCATCTGCATAATTTGTGCGAGATGTAGCGCACGACGGTCGGTTAACTGCTCAACCTGTTCACGGCAGCTAAAGCCGTTGGCGATAATCAGCGTTGCTTGATCGGCTGCCCGAACGCGCGGGAGTAAAACCCGCTCACCCACTTTGACTGAAACGTCGTAGTGATCCTTCTCAAAGCCGAACGATCCCGCCATCCCGCAGCAGCCATCGTCGAGCAGTTCGAAGTCCAGACCCATCTTCTTGAGCAGCGCCGTTTCGTCTTTCATGCCGATCACGGCCTTGTGGTGACAATGACCATGTACCAGCGCTTTCCGGTTGAGCAGGGGGGGCTGGTAGTGATTTGCCTTCTCCATCAAAAATTCGCTCAACATGAAGGTATTCTGGCTGAGGTGTTTGGCAGCGACCTCGTTCGGGTACAGGCCGACCAGTTCGTCTCGGAAGGCGGCGACACAGCTTGGCTCTAAGCCGATAATCGGCGTTTCGGCTTCGATCTGCGGACGCAGCACGCTCAGATTGTGTTCCCACAAGCGTTTGGCCTCATTGAGCATCCCCCAGTCATAAACCGGGCGGCCACAGCAGAGCGACTGTTCCGGGATCGTCACCTGATAGCCTGCGTCCTCCAGCACTTCAACCGCCGCCTTGCATACGTCAGGGAAGAAATAGTTGTTGAACGTGTCCGGCCAGAGCAGTACCTTCGGCTTATCGGGGTTGTGAATCGGGCGCTGGTTGAACCAGTGGGTAAACGATTCATGAGCGAATTTGGGAATTGTGCGCTGAGGCGCGATCCCCATCACGACCTTACCAATTTGCGCGAAAACGGGCGCGTGGGTCAGGAAATTGGCGATGCCGGGGATGCGCGTGGCGATGCGCGCCCAGCCGTAGATTAAGCCCATTGAGTAGGCGGTCGTCGGGCGTAAACGCCCTTCGTAGTAGTGCGAGAGAAATTCTGCTTTGTAAGTCGCCATATCGACGTTGACCGGGCAATCGCCTTTACAGCCTTTGCAGGCGAGGCAGAGATCGAGCGCATCCTTGACGCCCTCGCTTTTCCACTTGTCCTTGACAACGCTGCCCTGCACCATTTCAAACAGCAGGCGAGCGCGTCCGCGTGTTGAATCTTTTTCTTCGCGCGTGACCATGTAGCTGGGGCACATTGTCCCGGTGTTTTCGTGGCGACATTTGCCGACGCCGACACAGCGTAAAGTGGCCTGTGAGAATTTGCCGCCGTCGCTTTCATAGTTAAAAAATGTGATTGGCTCCCAGGGATCAAAATCCGGGCCAGCGCGCAGATTGTCGTTCGGCTGGTAGGGATCAACGACCTTGCCGGGGTTGAGCTTCCAGTCGGGATCCCAGATCGACTTATATTCGTTGAAGGCGTGAACGATCTCGTCGCCAAACATCTTGGGGAGCAGCGCCGCCCGCGACTGACCATCGCCGTGCTCGCCGGAGAGCGAGCCGCCGTAGCTGACGACCAGATCAGCCGCGTCGTTGATGAAAGCGAGGTAGTGCTGCACGCCTTCCTCTGAGCGCAGATCGAAGTCGATACGCACATGGATGCAGCCCTGCCCAAAATGTCCGTAGAGCGAGCAGGCATAGCCGTAGCGTTCGAGCAGCTTGCGAAAATCGCGCAGGTACGCGCCGACTTTTTCGGGCGGAACCGCCGCATCTTCCCAGCCGGGATGCGTGTCTTTCATACCCGGAACGTGCGCCGTCGCGCCGAGGCCGTCTTCGCGGATTTGCCAGACCTGCTTCTCCTCTGCCGGATCGTCGTAACGTTTCATTGACGGCGGATGCTCGACTTTTTTCAGCGCCTCCATCATCTGGTTGGCCTGATTGTCCGAGTCCCGCTTGTCCCTGCCGCCAAATTCGACCAGCAGCCAGCCTTTGCCCTGCGGCAGCAGCTTGAGATCGTCAACGTCCATGCCTTTTTTCTTCATGTAGCCGACCAGCAGGTCGTCGATGCCTTCGAGACCAATCGGCTTGAACTGCAAAATCTGCGGAACGTGATCGCCTGCGCTGTAAGCGTCGGGATAACCGAGCAGAACCAGCGTGCGCGCGGGCGGGTTGTCGATCAGCTTGAGCTTCGCCGCGAGGATCGTCACCAGTGTGCCCTCCGAGCCGATCAGCGCGCGGGCGACGTGAAAGCCGTTTTCCGGCAGCAGTTGATCGAGGTTGTAGCCGGATACCCGCCGGGGGATGTTGGGGTAGCGCTGACGGATCAGGTCGGCATACTGATCGCGCAAGGCTTTCATGCGCTGGTACATCTCGCCCCGCCGCCCGCCTTCCGCGATGATCTGTTCAAGTTCTTCGTCGCTGGTCTTGCCGACCTTCATGCGCAGGCCGTCGTAAGTGAGGATTTCCAGTTCCTCGACGTTCTCGACGGTTTTGCCCGCCATCAGCGCGTGAACGCCACACGAGTTATTGCCCATCATGCCGCCAAGCGTACAGTGATCGTGAGTGGCCGGGTCAGGGCCAAAGGTCAGACCGTACTGGTTCGCTGCTTTACGCAGATCGTCCAGCACCAACCCCGGCTGAACCCACGCATAGCGCTCCTTTTCGTTCAGTTCGAGGATGCTGTGCATGTACTTGGAGAAGTCGATGACGACGGCGACGTTGCAGCACTGTCCGGCGAGACTCGTGCCGCCGCCGCGCGAGGTGATCGGCACGCCGTGTTCGTGACAGATACGAACCGTCTCGATTACGTCTTCGTTGCCCTGTGGAATCACTACCCCAATTGGAACCTGTCGATAATTCGAGGCATCGGTTGAATACAGTCCCCGGCTGGCGGGGTCGAAGCGCACTTCCCCTTTGATGTGCGTCCTCAGTTCAGTTTCGAGCGCGGGCGCGTCGATCTGCGCAACGTCGGTCTGATGTTCTTTAAGCATTCTGAGCCTCGATTGCATATTTCGCGGCGTCGGCTCGTTTGAAGTCGATTCCCAGCCCGGGACGGGACAAATCGGGGACGAGCCTGCCATCTTTCAGTTCGGGAACGCCGTCAAAGAGCAGGTGCTCGATGCGGACGTGATCGTGGAAATACTCCATGTGGCGCAAATTGGAAAGCGCGCAGCAGGCGGGCAGATGCAGTGTCGGTGCGCAGTGGGATGACAGCGGCAGTTCATAGGCCCGACTCAGCGCGCCGACCTGCAAAAAGCCGCTGATTCCAGCGCAGCGCGTCGCGTCGGCTTGCAGCACATCGACGGCCTGTGCATCGAGCATCCGCCGGAAATAGGGGAGATCATAGCCGTACTCACCCGCCGCGATGTCCATGCCTGCCGGAGCGCGGTCGCGCGATAGGCGCAGCCCGTCGAGGTCGTCGGACGAGACGGGTTCCTCGAACCAACTCACGCCCATCTCGGCGAAGGCCGCCGCGAACGCTAACGCCTGCTTGCGGCTGTAGCCGCCGTTGGCATCGACGTACAGTTCGGCAGCGGAGCCGGTGGCGCTCCGCGCAGCGCGCACACGGGCGATGTCGGCGGACGGAGCGCGCCCAACCTTCATCTTGAAGCGGGTGATGCCCTGATCGCGCCAGTCGGAAAACTGATCCTGAAGCTGCTGATCAGAGTAGGAGGTAAAGCCGCCGCTGCCGTAGACTGGGACGCTCGGCTGCGCCGCGCCAAGCAATGTCACCAGCGGCACACCGAGCAGCTTGGCTTTGACATCCCAGAGCGCCGCATCGACCGCCGCAATCGCCATCGACGCGATGCCGAGACGACCGAGGTTGCGAAGCGCCGCGACCAGCGCTGACCAGAGCGCGGGGATGTCGAACGCATCCTTGCCATTGACTATTGGCGCGAGCAGGTCGTGAATCAGCGTGGCGGTGGCGGTATCGGCATAGGTGTAGCCGATACCGTGCTGGTCGGCAGCGTCAAGCTCGACCAGCACGAGCGTGGTTTTGTTCCACTCGTATGTCCCATCCGATTCCGGTGCGTCGGTCGGAATTTGATAAACCGAGACATTCAGGTCGCGGACGGCGGCCTGAGCCTTTTCCGCTTGCGTTTGCATGATCGTGCCTGATTATTTGTGACCGTGCGGCAGCACGTCGCCAACGACCTGCTTGATCGATTCCGCGATCACACCCGCGCGATCCGGGTCGTCGTGGATCATCGACGAGGCGAAATCCTTCGCTTCCTTCAGGGTGATGTGCGGCGGCAGCGGCGGCACGTCAGGATCGACGTAGGCGTTGATGACGACGGGTTGATCGGAAGCGAGCGCGTCTTCCCACGCCGCCGCGACATTCTCCGCACGATCCAGCCGAATCCCTTTCAGGCCAATCGACTGCGCGTACTCGTGATAGGGAAAGTCAGGAACTTCCTGTGACGCCTCGAACTTGGGATCGCCGGACATGACGCGCTGTTCCCACGTGACCTGATTGAGATCGCGGTTGTTGAGGACACAGATAATCAGATGCGGGCTGCTCCATTCCTGCCAGTATTTGGAGATCGTGATCAGTCCGTTGAGGCCGTTCATCTGCATCGCGCCGTCGCCGACAAAGGCGATGACAGTACGCTCCGGGAAAGCGAATTTGGCGGCAATCGCGTAGGGAACGCCCGGCCCCATCGTCGCCAGATTGCCGGATAGCGAGGCCATCATGCCGCGCCGAATCTTGAGATCGCGGGCATACCAGCCCGCCGAGGAGCCAGAATCCGCGCTCAGGATGCAGTTTTCCGGCAAGCGCGGCGAGAGTTCCCAGAACAGACGCTGCGGATTGATGGGATTGGCGTCCTCCAGTGCCCGTTCTTCGAGCGTTTTCCACCAGTCGCGGACTTCGGTCTCGATTTCAGCGCGCCATTCCAGCGTCTTTTTCTTCTTTAACAGCGGGATCAGCTTGCGCAGGGTTTCGCGGCTGTCGCCCTGCAAATTGATCTCGGTCGGGTAACGCAGGCTCAACATGCGTCCGTCGATGTCGATCTGGACGCCGCGCGCCTGTCCTTCTTTAGGCAGAAACTCGGAGTAGGGAAAACTCGTGCCGACCATGAACAGCGTGTCACAGCTTTGCATCATGTCCCAGCTTGGCTTGCTGCCGAGCAGACCAATTGGCCCGGTGACGAAGGGCAGGTCATCGGGCAGGACGGCTTTGCCGAGCAGCGCTTTCGCCACGCCTGCGCCGAGCAGGTTTGCCGCGTCGATCACCTCGTCGGCTGCGCCGAGCGCGCCCGCGCCGACCAACATGGCGATTTTCTCGCCTTGATTGAGAATGTCGGCGGCACGCTGCAAATCCTCGTCCTTCGGGACGATATATGGCTCGGAATAACCAATGCCAGAATGGACTGTGCCATGCTGTTCCGGCGGCGTTTCAACCGCATCCAACTCCTGCAAATCGTTGGGCAGGATGATGCAGGTGACGGTGCGCTCGGCTTTGGCGATGCGCACGGCACGATCTACCAGATGGCGAATCTGCGCGGGCACGCTCGCCATAAAGACGTATTCGCCTGCCACATCTTTGAACAGGCTGATGAGATCAACTTCCTGCTGGTAGCTGCCACCGAGCGCGGCGCGCGCCTGCTGGCCGACAATCGCCACGACCGGCTGATGATCCATCTTGGCATCGTAGAGGCCGTTGAGGAGATGGATTGCGCCGGGGCCAGAAGTCGCCATACAGACGCCGACTTCACCCGTGAATTTGGCGTGCGCGCAAGCCATGAATGCCGCCAGTTCCTCGTGCCGCACCTGAATGAACCGCAGCGCTTCAGGATGCTGCTCGACGCGGTTGAGCGCGCCCATCACGCCGTTGATGCCGTCGCCGGGATAGCCGTAGACGCGCCGGATGCCCCATTGCTCCAGGCGCTTAACCAAAAAATCGCTGGTAGTTTCGCTCATGAGCTTTTCCTTCTCGTGGGTGCGCAGCACGCGGTCATCGCTCAAGCATGGCGCAGGGCAGCAAATTGGAGGGCCGGATGATCAACACCCGTGTACAGACTTTAAAATTTAGACTGTAATTAATTTACATCGGTTTCAGCCCGATCTCGAAACTACTCAGAGGATTCTCACAATTAAAGATGAAATAAAGCTCTCACGCGGCTCTTAGTTTCTTCGTGCCAATTTTGGGGCTAAGATGGGAATATAACAACTCTCATAACGAAACTGCTGGACGGATTGCTAGCAGCAGTTTCAAGCGGCTTTTCCCCGATACCCAACCGGGTTCCGCTCATGATCAATCAATACGTGGAGCAGACGAAATGAAAGAAAAGCAGTTATCTCGAAATCGTGACGAGTCGAGCTATATCCTCGTCTTTGATAAAGGTGACGAGCTGATTGAGACGCTCAAGCACTTCGCCGAGGAACACGGCGTGGTTGCCAGTCATTTCACCGCTATCGGCGCGTTTCAGGATGTGACACTCGGTTACTTTGACCGGGACAAAAAGGACTATCTCAAAATTCCGATCCACGAGCAGGTCGAGGTGCTGTCGCTCGTCGGCGACATCAGCGGGGATTACGGCCAGCCGCAGGTTCATGCGCATGTGGTTGTCGGCAAACGCGACGGCACAGCGCACGGCGGACACGTGCTGGAAGCCCACGTCTGGCCGACGCTGGAAGTCATTCTCGAAGAAACGCCCAAGCGACTAGGACGCAAATTTGACTCCGAAACTGGCCTGACGCTGATTGACGTTGACCAGCTTGAGCCAATCCCATAAGGGGGAAAGGGATGCTGATGACGGAAACAACGCGAAATCAGGTGATTGTAGTTACTGGCGCTTCGGCTGGAGTCGGACGCGCGACGGTGCGTGAGTTTGCCAAGCGTGGCGCTCGGATCGGCTTGGTTGCCCGTGACCCAGAGCGCCTGGAAGCTACGCGGCACGAAGTCGAGCAGCTTGGCGGCCAAGCGCTGGCGCTGCCGACGGATGTCGCGGATGCTGAAGCAGTCGAAGCGGCTGCCGCCGCGACCGAAGCGGAGTTCGGCGCGCTCGACGTGTGGATCAACGACGCAATGACCTCGGTTTTTTCGCCCGTCAAAGCGATGAAGCCGGAAGAATATAAGCGCGTGACCGAAGTCACCTATCTCGGCTACGTCTATGGCACGCTGGCGGCGCTCAGGCGGATGCTGCCGCGCGATCACGGCGCGATTATTCAGGTTGGTTCAGCGCTGGCCTATCGCGGGATTCCGCTGCAATCCGCCTACTGCGCCTCCAAGCACGCGATTCAAGGCTTCAATGATTCGCTGCGCAGCGAACTGCTGCACGATCACAGCCACGTCACCGTAACGATGGTGCAGATGCCCGCGCTCAACACGCCGCAGTTCGATTGGGAGAAAAGCCGCCTGGCGCATAAAGCGCAGCCCGTCCCGCCAATTTTTCAGCCGGAGGTGGCGGCGCGGGCGATTGTCTGGGCAGCCGACCATCACCCGCGCGAACTGTTCGTCGGCGGCATGACATCCGGCGTAATCATGGGCAATAAACTGTTTCCGGGGCTAGGCGACTGGTATCTCAGCCGCACCGGATATAAATCGCAGCAAACGAACGAGCCGCGCGACCCGAATGCCCCGTACAATCTCTGGGAACCTGTCCCCGGCGACCCCGGCGCACACGGCAGCTTTGACGCTCAGGCGCAAAGTAACAGCACCGCGCTGCAACTGCGCGTGAATCGTAACCGGATCGCTGCGCTCGGAATCGGACTGGCGGGCATCGTCATGGGCGCAGTTCTGACCGCCGCCCACTACGTCAACGATTAGCGCTCAATCACAGCGATTTCGAAATCCTGATCTTCCCAGTGGTCGGCTTCCGACCAGTAAAAGGTGAAAACGACGCGCTTGCCTTCGGCGAGCGCGTCCGTCGGTAAATCCGCGAAATGATTGCCCAGCCCGGAGGCGCGCGTTTCGACATCCTGCGTGGTCTGCCAGCCGTCGGCGCTCCAGTGGATGCGGGCAGGCACGGTCAGCTCAATCCGCAGCTTTTTACCACGTTCCAGCCAGCGCACCTGATGGTTGAAGCGCCACAGGAAATACGGCGAGTGCGTTTGATCTTCCAGATAGCGCTGAACCGGGTGCGGCGGCATGTCAAAGATGCGGCCTTCGCGCAAGGATCGGCGCAGTTTGATGTGCTCAGCGTGCGCCCACACCAACGGCATCGCTGATCCGCTGGGACGGCCACAATAGAGGTTCGCTTCAGGAATGTCATCCGCGTCCCAGACCTGTTCCGGGATCATCCCGCCGTCACCGGAAAATGCCTCCAGCGTATTCAACAGCCGCAGCGCTTCTTCCTGATGCCCGGCAGCAATTTCGTAATGCGCTCGTTCTCCGGTCAGCAGCGGCCACGCCCGCCCGATGCCGGTTCCGTCATATGGGCTGCCGTCTTCGTGTTCGCCGTAGCCATCCTCCGTATAGCGATGCCAGGCCGGGCCATAGGGCGTTTCGACCTTGAGCGTGTGGTCAATCACCTTAATCGTGTTGAGGATACGCGTATCGTCGGCGGCACGCAGGCCAAAGCGCACCAGTGCCAGCGCATCGGGGCTGACAATACTGGCGGTCGATTGCTGGCTTTGACCGGACGGCTGATTGTGGATCGTAATTGCGCTCGCCTTGACCGGGATGGCATCGGCGGTTCCCGGCGGCGCGATGTAGACGTAATAGCCGTCAACGCCGCATTGCCGCGCGAGTTCGGTGTCGGTCACATACGTCCAGCGCTCGATGCCATCGTTCCAGAGATCTGCTGTTTCGCGCAGGTACTCGGCAAGATCAGCTTCGCCCACGCGCTCGGCAAGCTGCGCCGCGCCGAGCAGGGCAGCGATTTCGACTGCCAGCGTAAACGGCGAATAGCCTTCGTTTTTCTCCCAACGATCCTGTTGGGTCACTGGGCCGTTACGCACAATAAAGCTGATCGCCTGCCTGACCATCGGCCATAACTGTTCGACGATTTTGGCGGTAATTAAGCCTTCGCGCCACGCCTGCTCGGTGAGTAACACGGGAAAGCTCACCTCGTCAAGCTGGATGCCGTTCAGATAGGGCAGCCCATCCAGCCACATGTTCTGCGTCCAATGCCCGTCAGGTTCCTGCGTCGTTTGCAGATAGCGCAGTACACTGTGAACCTCACGCGCCGCGCCCGCCGCCATCAACCCGCCGACACCTTCGACCAGATCGCGCGTCCAGACGATATGATAGCCGCCGACGCTTTCGTCGCCTTTGGATGCGCCCCAGGGCGTCGAAAGGCTGGCGATCAACCCGCCCTGAAAGTCTTTCGCTTCGTGAACTTTCAGCACGGTCGTACTGACTCGGTAGGGGTTGCCGGGCGTATCGTCCGGGCTTTCCAGATGCAGGAGCGAGTGCTGCCAGCGCTGCCAGCGCCTCACATAATGCTTCCAGGCGCTGTCGAAGCCGGCCAGAAGACTCGCCCAGGCCGCGTAGCCCGCCGAAAGTCCTTTTGGCTCGAAACCAATGGCGATAACGAAGCTTCCCTGGGTAGCCGCCAGATCAATTTCACCCGTCAGGGCGACGTTGCCGTTCTCTGCGCTGGTATGTTCCCATGTCATCAGGTAATGCTGTGACAGGTCTTGCCAGCCATCCGATACGCCGACGTAGCCGACCGAGCGCTTGAGCCAGGGTTTCGTATAGACCATTGCCAGCGCCTCATCCTCGCGGCTGGCGAAAAGCATGGGGATGCCCTTGTAGTCACCAACCCAGGCGGTGTTGTCTGCGCCCCGGTTGCCCAGATGCGGCGCGAGCAGCGCATACAGGTGATAATCCGCCAGTGAGCCGTGCAGCGGAATAACCTGCACACGCTGAAGCACGACGTTGCGCAGCGGGTCTGCGATCACGTCCTTCTCGATGCGAAAGCGCCCCCGCTTGCAGGTATTGACCACATGGTAAGCGGGAACCCCTTCTTCCAGATAGGTTACGGTCGAATTGGTGTCACGCTTCTCTTCGGAAAAGAAAGTTTTGCCATCGGTGACGAGAAAGCCCATATCGCGCGTGCTGGGTCGATCCAATCGGGGATGGTAAATCTCATCCAGAATGCCATACCCCAGCGTAAACCAGACACGGCTGACCGGATCAAATGCGGTGCCAACACCGCTCTTGGCGCTGGAAATCCAGCGTGGTTCGATGCCCGGCTGACCGGGTGCCGGGCGCGTGTTATCAATTTCATCCATTGTTTTCAGCTATCGATTTCAAACTCTCTGCCGCAGAAATATCGAGAACACCGATGCAGAGTAGCGGGCGTTATGTAAATCGTTATATCACATTCCCGGCGTTACGGTGCAAATGTTCACTAATCTCTAAATCTATCTGTCTGTTAATCCTGTGGATGGCAAGCCAAAGACACCATTATCTGGCGCTTCGTCGTCGGTACCGATCTTTGCCTGAACGTGCAGAGTCATGGTCTGATACCGCGTTTCCAACAGCTTCTTCAAATCACCCGGCGGCGAACCCAAACGGCAGTGGCTCCAGAAAGCGTTGATCGATCTGATTGAGGACTACAACTACGAAGACATCAGCAATTCAGATGATTGCCGATCAAGCCAACGTCGCGCTTCCGCTCTATGATGGAGCAACTTGATAGCGCCAGACCCGAACTTTGATCGCGTCGAGGACGAGCATAAAGACAAAAGTCGAGGCAAAAAGTGCCACGACCGTTCTGAAAGTGAGTGCCGTCATCAACGTGCCGCTCAAAACCAGCAGACTGACCACGCACAGATCGAGCGCAGTCGCCAGCAGTGTCCAGGTGCTGGGGCGAGAACTCCAGAAATGGCGCTTTTCACGAACGAGATAAACGTTCGCCTGCGAAACGCAGACCAGCATCAGGAAGACCAGTGTCTCAAGTCCGTCCGCATCGAGCCGCAGCACAGCGCGTCCATAGGCATAGATCCCAAAACTGAACAGCAGCCATCCTGCTGCCAGGGCCAGTCCACACAGAATTAAGGGACGCACCTGCCAGCGATCCGGCTTTGCCGAAGCACGAACGCGATCTGTTGTCAGTGACATCGAGACGAGATCATTGGTCAGCACCACCAGCAGAATATGTATAGGCAGCGCAATTAGAGTCCCAGTCAGAATCAGTCCCAGCGTGAGAAACAGTCCCAAGTGGAACGTCTTGACGATCTTGTTCAGGGTATAGGTCGAGATGCGCTGAAAAATCGAGCGTCCGATCTCGACCGCCGCCAGCATGTCCTGCAAACCAGGGGCAGTCAGCACCAGGCTGGCGGCTAATTTGGCGATATCGGTGGCATTGTTCACCGCGACTCCGATGTCCGCCTGACGGATTGCGGGAGCGTCGTTAATACCGTCGCCCGTCATGCCGACGATGTGCCCGGCGGCTTGCAGTGCCTGTACCAGCTTGTATTTGTCTTCCGGGTAGACCCGCGCGAAGATGTCAAACTGTTCCGCTGCCGCGCCGAAACCTGCGCGCAGGTCATCGGCGGTACCAACTTCTCCGGTAATGCCGACGTGCTGGGCGATACTCCGCGCTGTTTCCAGGTTGTCACCTGTGATCATCAACACGCGCACGCCCAGCGCACGCAGGCGCGCGACGACCAGCGCAGCGTCGTCACGAGGTGGGTCTTGCAGCGCCAGCAGCCCCGCCAGTTTGAGTGCCTTATCTTCCTTCCCGACCGCGACGGCGATGCAGCGGCTGCCGTCCGCTGAAAATTGTTCTATGTCTGCCGTTAGTGCTTTCGTGTCGTGAACCATCTGATCGATGACGAAAGGCGCACCTTTCAAGATCCGAACGCGCTTCTTCCCCTTGCGTATCATCGCTTCGGTGCGTTTAGTCGCCGGATCGAAAGGTGTGAACTCGACGCGCCGTGATTTGCCGTAATCGAGTTCCGCATTGCGAGCAGCGCTGACAATCGCTATGTCAATCGGATCGTGAGTCGCTTCGTCGGAAGCCAGCGCTGCCAGCCGCAGCAGTTTCTTCTTGGTGTAAGCGTGATATGGGCGCACGGCGACGACACGGAGCACATTTCGGGTGATCGTTCCGGTCTTATCGGTACACAGCACGTCCATCCCGGCGGCCTCCTTAATCGCCGCCAACCGCGTCGCCAGGACGCCGTGCCGCGCCAGTTCACGCGAGCCGACTGCTGTCGCCAGTGTGAACGTCACCGGCAGCGACACCGGCACCGCCGCGATCAGCAGCGCCAGCGTAAACGGCAGCGCATCGACGAACAGCAGGTGCGCCGCCAATGTGTACAGCATGACGATCAGCATCAGCACACTGGTGAAGCCCATCAGATACAGCACGATCCGGTGAACGAATACGTCACCGTGATCCGTCGTCTTTGCCATCTGGATCAGGCTGGCGGTTTTGCTGAAGGTCGTCTGCATCCCAATTGCGCTGACACGGGCGACGCTCTCCCCGCGCCGGATGACGCTCGCCGCATACGCGCTGCCGTCGGGTTCCAGTTCGACCAGTTCGGATTCCCCTGTCAGCATCGACTGATCAACGGCAATCTGTCCTTCAATGATCTGCACGTCGGCAGGCACAATGTCTCCCACGCGCAGGCGTACAATGTCGTCTGGAACCAGTTCCTGAGCAGGGATAAGCTGCCACTCACCAGCGCGCAGGACACGCGTCTGGATCGTCAGCCGTTGCTGAAGTGCCGCCAGCGAACTGCGCGCCTTACGCTCGTAGCTGTAGCCGATGACGGCATTCACGATCAACAAGAGGCCAATGATCAGCGCATCCGTCATCTTGCCAAGTAGGCATTGAAGCAGCAGGGTGCCTTCGAGCATCCAGGGAATAATGCCCCAGAATTTGGACAAGAAAAGACGGAACGTGGATGAATGGGCCTCTTCGATCTGGTTCGCGCCGTACTGCTGCCGCCGGGCTTCGACTTCGCTGCGGCTTAACCCTTTGAGATCCAACGTACCGATCATCGCGCCTCCTGATGATTAAGAGACTACAAACCAACGCTCAAGGAAGACAAGAACGCTCCTAACTGACGCCAGTTATGGATAAGCCGCAGCAGGAACCGGTTTTTCCCTTGTAGGGGCACGACATGTCGTGCCCCTACGATAAAATTCTTCGCTCAAAATCGTTATCCATAACTGGCGTTAACTGCTAATCAATTGCAGGCTGCCAGAATCGTGACTGTGTATCAGTACGATATGCGACGACTGCGCGCTCAAACAAATAGCAGCATGTGTATCCCAAGTATAGGCAAGATCATTGTTAAATCAAGTTTAATAAGCTTAAAGTTTATTTAAACAAACAGACTATCAAGCGCTCGTACAAGTAAGATGACCCCTATGTACCAGGAAGGCGATCCCGCGCTCGGCTTGTGGCTGATCGAGCGCGGCAGCGTCAAAATCTTCAAGGTCAGCGTAGACGGCATGGAACACACCCTGCACCTGCTCAGCGAAGGGAACACCTTCAACGGCGTCGCCTCGTTCGACGAAACGAGTGTCTGGCTGATCCCGCTGGCGAGTCTCGATGCGGCGTTGGCGTCAGACCCGGCGCTGGCGCGTCACGTGATTCGGTTGCTGGCTTTGTGCGTGCGCGGACTCGTGCACCGTTTCGAAGACCCGACCCTCTATGGCGTGGTCGTGCGACTGGCACGCTTTCTGCTTCAGCAGGCCGACGATCCCGCCGATGGCCTACATCGGCGTCGGCGGCAGCATCGACGGCCAGATCAACCCGCACCTGACCGCCAACGTCGGCTTCTCGCTCACCAAGTTTGAGGTCAAGGCTGGCAAAATCAGGGTACAATTTGTCAGCGATAATGCGTGTGCTCGTGATACGGGCGAACAGCGAATGACCTCAGGAACACCCTTTTCATTTCACTTAGAAACTATTCGGGGCTTTGTTGAAGGCATCCTCCCAATCGTCACCAACCTCAGCGACCTCGCTGGCCTGTTTGCTGATCAAGCGGCCTGTGAACAAGCGCTTGCTCAGGATAACCCGGTCGTTTATCAGGTGTCGTCCTTCACCAAAACGTCAGGTGAGGGGCAGTTACATTTTGGCTTTGGTATGTTGATGCCCGGACGAGTCGGCGCTGAGTATTTCATGACGCGCGGACATTTACACCGCCGCCGGGATGCTGCGGAAATTTATGTGGGGTTGGGTGGAAAAGGGCTGCTGCTATTGGAAAACGAACAAACTGGCGAGAGTGATGCGCTGCCGCTCGCACAGCACGATCTTGTTTACGTTCCCGGTTTTACCGCCCACCGGACGATCAATATCGGCGCCGAACCGCTCTTCTACGTGGGCGTCTATTCTGCCGAGGCCGGACACGATTACGAGCCGATCCTCAAGCAGAATTTTCGCAAGCTCGTGATTGATGTGGACGGGATGTATCAGGTTATTGATCGTCCAGCGCGCTGATGGAGCGTTCATCCTTCAGAAAGGCTTTCACGACTTTTGCCGCAGCTTTCCCTCGATTGATCAGACGATAGGATTTTGCTGCCGCAGGGACGATGAACGTCTCGGCAAAGTTGAAAACGTGTGCCGCTCCACCTGCGGTTTCGAGCAAAATCGCCTCGCCTTCAACCAAACAAAGCACGTGACATGAGCCAAGTGTCTCGACCTCGATGGACGTGGCGAATTCCAGCCGATGGACATCGTAGAAATGCTCCGCGTGCGTTGGCAGATGGATAATCTGCCAATCTGTCCCCTGATCGAGCACCTGAGGGGTTGAGACTAAAGCGTGCGCTTCTGTCCCTTGACGCTCAAAGCACAGGTTGGCGAAGGCGCGGTCAATATTCAACGGGCGCGGCTTGCCATCGAGATCGGCGCGCAGCCAGTCATACATCTTGAAGGTGAAAATGTAAGGCGTGGCGCTGATTTCGAGCACAAGATTGTTCTTGCCGGAACAATGGATGGTGCCGTTCGGGATCAGGAATAAATCATGACGATGCGCAGGCTCGACGTTGACGAACTGCTCGACATCCACCGGAACGGCTTCAACGTGGCTGCGCGTCAGCGCTGAACGAAACGCCTGCGGGTCAATGCTGTCCTGAAAACCTAGATAGACGACAGCTCCCGGCTCGCAGTCGAGGATGTAGTAGGTTTCGTCCTGCGTGATCTGCTCGCCGAACTGCTGCCGGATGTAATCCAGACGCGGGTGGCATTGCAGTGACAGGTTGCCGCCGTCGAATGTGTCGAGCAAATCGAAGCGGATCGGAAATTCAAAACCGAACCGCTCCCGCTGCCCACCCAGCACATTGTCCGCCGCGCAGAACATCAGCGTATCGAACGAAACTTCCAGTAAGCAACCGTCACTCTCGAACATCAACCCGTTTTCGGGCGAAATCAGGTCGAATGACCAGGCATAGTTGGGGACATCCTGCGGCAGTTCCGGCATGTGCCGCTTGATCCACTGACCGCCCCACGCACCCGGCTCAAACCAGGGGCGCGCCCGAAAATAGCTGGTACTCATGGCTTCCAGCCCGGCGCGCAAATCGTTGCCGGAAATGAGGGTAGGCGTATCCGGTCGCTGGGCATCGACCATCCAGTCGATGCGTGGGAGCAGCGCCGCTTTGTGACGGTTGAGCGCGACCCAATCGACAAAGTAAAAACGCTTGTACATGACTTTAGCAGGCAGG
>DASZXN010000746.1:0-9973 GCA_035545875.1 Phototrophicaceae bacterium | reverse complement strand
GCCTCTACGTCCAGCGCGGTTGGGGCGCGACCGTCCCGAACATCCGTATCGTGCAGGATTACACGCTCGGCTTGCTCGGCTTCGGCGAGATCGCTCGCCCAATGGCGCGCTACGCCCACGCCTTCGAGATGCCCTGCATCTACTGGGACAAGGTGCGCTTCCCTGATCTTGAGGAGAAGTATCACGTCAAGTACGTCGAGTGGGACGAACTCTGGCAGCAGTCCGACGCGCTCAGCGTCCACATCCCGATTTTCCCGGAGACGCACAAGATCATCGGCGCGCGCGAGATCGGTATGATGAAGCCCAACGCCTTCTTCATCAACACGGCGCGCGGCAAGCTGGTCGATCAGCCTGCGCTGGTTGATGCGCTCATGAATCACAAGATCGGCGGCGCTGGCCTCGACGTGATGTACGAGGAGCCGCTGCCTGTCAACGACATCCTGCACGCGCTCCACAGCGACCTGACCTACAACGTCACGCTGACCTCGCACACGGGCTGGCAGGGCGCGTGGACGTGGGTACGTGACTCGCTCAACATCTGGTTGAACGTCGTCGATCATCTTAATGGGCGTCCGCTGCGCTATCAGGTAGGGTAAAACGATGACACACTCGCCGCAATTCGGTTACTGTGTGCCGATCTTCGCCTGGCCGGGCGGTGGACTCTTCCGCACGCCCAATTTCCCGACGCTCGACGTTCACGCCGCCATCGACAACGCCAAACTCGCTGACAGCCTCGGCTACGACTCGATCTGGGTCGCCGATCACGTCATGCTCGGCAAGGATCAGGCCATCATGGAAGGCTGGACGACGCTCGCCGCGATTGCGGGCGGCACCAGCCGCGCCAAACTCGGCATCATCCATCAGGGACACTTTTTCCGCTATCCGGCGATTGCCGCCAAGATGATCGCCACGCTCGATCAAATCACAAGCGGGCGCTTCATTTACTTCACCGACACGGGGACGCGCGCCAACGAGCATCACGCTTACGGGCTGCACTTTGCCGATACGCCCGAAGAGCGCATCCCGGAATTTCTCGAAGGGCTTGACCTGATCCTTAAGCTCTGGCAGACCGACGAAGCCCATCCGCTCACTTACAACGGCCAGTTCTATCACACCGACGCCGCCGTCTGTCAGCCGCATCCCTTCCAGCAGCCGCACCCGCCGATTTGGTTCGGCGAGGCGCATCCGCTCACGCTCGACGCGGCGGCGCGTTTGGGCGATGGCTGGAACACGGTTCCCGTCGGCATGGTCAAGCTGCGCGAGCGCCTTGATGCGCTGCGGGCGGCCTGCGCGAAGGTCGGGCGCGACTTCAATGAACTCGAAATCAGCTACGAGACGCAAATCCTGATCGCACCGACCCGCGAAGGCGTGCGCGAGAAGCTTAAAGCGATGCTGGCGCTGACACCCGCAGGTGTCGAAACGCCGCAGGACGACGATTTCAAAGCCTTTGTCAGCGGCGCGAGCGACGAGTATCCGAAATACATCACGGAAAGTCTGGGGCTGATCGGCACGCCGGATGAGATCAAGCAGCAGCTTCAGGACTTAATCGGGCTGGGCGCGACTCACTTCATGCTCTGGTTCATGGATGCGCCCGACAACGCCGGGATGCGCCTCTTCATCGATCAGGTCGCGCCCGCCTTCCGCTCGTAAATGCGAGCAGGCTCACTGTAGGGGCAGGTTTCAAACCTGCCCTGGTTAGGAAACGTTCTTGCCCCTTCGCCAACGCGAACCAGTTCGCGCGGAAAGGGGCAGGGGGTGAGGTGTAGGGGCGTTCAATTGAACGCTCGCGACTGATAAAAACGGGCATCACTGTAGGGGGGGGGCACGCCTCGCCCGTTTTTCTCCCCTCAGCCATAGGAGAGGGGCAAAGGGTGAGGTTGTATTTGGAGGGGCGGGTTTTAAACTCGCCCTCACGGATGAGGTTCTCGTATGGAGCCAAAGATCAAGATCGCGGTGATTGGCACGGGCTGGTGGTCAACCACCGCCCATATCCCCGGCTTGCTCGAATACAAGCAGGCCGACATCATCCTGATCGATCCGAACGCGCAGGCGCTTCAGGCGGCGGCACAGCATTACGGCCTGCGCAAAACCTACGCCAGCCTGAAAGACGCGCTCGCCGCCCACCCGGACATCAAAGGCGCGATTGTCGCCGTGCCGCACCGTTTTCACGCGGAAATCGGGCGCGAAGTGTTGGAAAGCGGTCTGCATCTGCTCATCGAGAAGCCGATGACGCTCTACGCGAAGGACGCGCGCCGTCTGGTCGAACTGGCCGACGAGCGTAATCTGCATCTGATGGTCGGCTACTTCTACCCGCACACCGAGTTGTTCAAAGAGGCGCGCAAGCGCATTGACGACGGGCTGGTCGGTGATGTCGAGTACATCACGTGCAGCATGACCTCGCTGACGATTGAACTCTATCGCGGCAAGCCGGAAGCCTATGACGCCAACATGCCCTATCCGGTCACGCGACCGGGCAAGAACACCTACAGCGATCCGGCGATTTCCGGCGGCGGGCAGGGACATTTGCAGGCGACTCACTCGACGGGGCTGATGTTCGCGCTCGCGCCGGGGCTGCGTGCCGAGGTCGTGACCGCCTTCATGAATCCGCTCGATACGCGCGTCGATGTCGCCGACGCCTGCGCCGTCCGCATGAACAACGGCGCGGTGGCGACAGTCGGCAGCACGGGCAACATCACGGCAGGTGATCACGGGATGCTCGAAGTCCACCTGCATGGCAGCAGGGGACGCTTGCGCATTGATCTCTCGGCAGGCGAGTTTTACATGCGTCAGCACAGCGGACAGGGTGAGCGCGTCGAGATCAACGGATCGCCCGATTTGGGGCGGCGCTCGTCGCAGCGCTTCGCCGATTTGATACTAGGGAAGATTACCAATCCCGCGCCGGGGCGCGACGTGGGACTGTATTCGGTCGAACTGCTCGATGCGGCTTACAGGTCCGCCGGGCAGGGCGGGATGCCGGTCACAACTGCATCCCTGTATGGGGATTAAACTGAGACGTTAGGATTGCATGGACATACGTTGCATGTCCATGCACGACAGGATGCCGGAGTGACCATGATCACAACTCAATCCGTAGGGCAGATGTTTCGGCTGGATGGTCAGGTGGTGCTGGTGCCGGGGGGCTACGGTGGTATTGGCGAGGCGGTCTGCTGGGGGGTAGCCGCTGCCGGGGCGAAAGTGATCGTCGCGGGACGCAGTGTCGAACGGGCGCAGGCGTTGGTGGACTCGCTTACCGGGGAAGGGTATGAAGCCTACGCCGCCCCGTTCGACGCGCATAAAGGCGCGGACATTCGTCGCATGGTCGATGACGCGACCGAGCATTTCGGGCGGCTCGATATTCTCGTCAACTGCCTCGGCGGTAATCGAGAAGAAAAATGGCTCGACGTGACCGAAGCCAATTTCGATCATGTCTATTCCGCGAATTTGAAATCGGCCTTTTTTCTGGCGCAGGCCGCCGCGCGCTGTATGATTGACTGTGGCAACGGCGGTCGGCAGGTGCATCTTGGCTCGGTGCGCACCAAGCTCGCGCTGCGCGGACGCGGCTATGCGGCTTACTGTGCTGCCAAAGGCGGTCTGGGGACGATGTGCAAGCAGTTGGCGGCTGAACTCGCGCCGCACAACATCAACGTCAACGTGGTCGCGCCGACCTTCGTGCGCACGCAGCAGGTTGCGGCGATGCTCTCCGACCCCGACTTCTACAATCCGCTGGTCGCCCGCATCCCGCTGGGGCGCGTCGCCGAGCCGGAAGAAGTCATGTATTCGGTGCTGTTCCTGATCTCGCCTGCTTCGGGCTTCATCACGGGACAGATTCTTTATCTCGACGGCGGCATCACCGCCACCCAGTAGCGGGTTCGCACGGAATGTATTTCGTAGGGACGCGGTGCAACCTTCGGTTGCCTATCGCGTCCGCTGCTTGGGAAAGATGGGGTGAGGTTGCATTTGTAGGGGCAGGTCTAGGCCTGCGAAGCAGGCACACCTGCCCGTGTTAGGGACAATAATGATCGATAGTGAACAACGTTTTTACTCATCACTCATTACTCATCACTCATTACTTCTTTCAGGAGTGTCCTATGCCTGATTTTGAAGTCGTTTTACCCAATCTCGGCTTTGGCATGGAAGAAGGTCGCTTGCTCAGTTGGCTCAAGCAGGCAGGCGATTCGGTGCGCAAGGGCGAGCCGCTCGCGGAAGTCGAAAGCGACAAAGCGACTGTCGAACTTGAAGCGACGGTTGATGGCGTAATCGACGCGATTCTCATCCCTGCCGAGCAGATGGTTCCCGTTGGAACCGTTTTGGCCCGGATTCGCACCGGAGCGGCGAGCGCGGCTTCCGCGCCTGCGCCTGCGCCTGCCGCGCAATCTACCGCCGCTGCTGCCGATACGTCAGATCGCGGGCAGAAGGTCTCGCCGGTCGCGCAGCGGCTCGCTCGTGAACACGGCATCGATCTCGCTGCCGTGAAAGGCTCTGGCTCGGATGGACGTGTCACCCGTGAGGACGTGCAGGCCGTGATCGACCGCGCCCAGAGCAACGGTCATTCGACAAAGGTGCTGACCGTTCCCGCCGTCCGCAAGCTCGCTCGTGAACACGGCATCGACCTGACGACCGTTCAGCCAACCGGCAAGCAGGGGCATATCCGCCGCGCCGATGTCGAGGCATTGCTGCAAGCGCCTGCCCCATCGCCGGTAACGCCAGTGGCAGCGCCTGTAGCGACTCCCGCCCCTGTGTCGCTGCCAACGGTAGCGGCTGCGCCCGTCGATCAAGCTGGACGCCGCGAAATTCCGCTTAGTTCGATGCGACAGGCTATCGGTCGCGCCCTCACGCAGAGCGTACTGGAAGCGCCGCACTTCTTCACCACCGCCGAACTCGATTTCACGAGCGCGATTGCCGCGCTGCCGAACGGAATCGGCGTCAACGCGCTCATCCTTTATCTGACCGTGCAGACGCTTCAGGCGCAGCCGGAACTCAACGCCACTTACGAGAGCGGACATCTCTATCAGTATGATCACGTCCATCTCGGCATCGCCGTTTCCCTGCCGAACGGCTTGATTGCGCCCGTGCTGCACCGCGCCGATGACTACTCACTGGCTGGCCTCGCGGATCGCTCGCGTGATTTAATCGAGCGGGCGCGTTCCAACAAGCTCAAGCCCGACGAACTCGGCGGTGGCACGTTCACGGTCAGCAATCTTGGGATGATCAGGCAAATCGAGCGCTTCACGGCGATCATCAACGCGCCGCAGTTGGGCATTCTGGCGATTGGCGCAGCCCGTCCGCGTCCACTCGTGATCGACGGCGGTCTGCACATTCGCACGACCGCACACCTGACGCTCTCAGCCGATCACCGCATCATCGACGGGATGCTCGCCGCGCGCTTCTTGGAAGCATTTGATCGGCAGCTAGAAGCGTTCAGTAGTTAGCGATTAGTGGAAATTCAATGTAGGGGCGAGGCATGCCTCGCCCCTACGGAGAACGCAACGAAAGGGAAGCAATGTGACAACGGTACTTCCGGCGGAGACGCGCCGCCATATGCTCCAGCGGATGTTCGAAATCCGCTTCGCTGAGGAGCGCATTCAGGAATTGTTCCTCGAAAACGTGATTCGCGGCACGACCCATCTGTGCATTGGTCAGGAAGGCGTGTCGGTCGGCATGGCGGCAGTCGTGGATGTGCCGCGCGGCGATACCGTCACCTGCACCTATCGCGGGCACGGACACGCGCTCGCGCTCGGCCTGCCGCTGAAAAGTATGATGGCCGAGATGATGGGCAAAGCTGCCGGATGCTGCAAGGGCAAGGGCGGCTCGATGCACCTGACCGACATGAGCATCGGCTTGATCGGCACGTTCGCGGTGGTCGGCGCGGGTTTGCCCGTGACCAACGGCGCGGCGCTCACCGCGCAGATCAAGGGCACAGGCGCGGTGAGCATCTCGATTTTCGGCGATGGCACGGCCAATATCGGCGCGTGGCACGAGGCGGTCAATCTGGCGGCGGTCTGGAAGCTGCCGAGCGTGTTCCTCTGCGAGAACAATCTCTACGGCGAATACAGCCCTTATGCCGCGACCGCGCCCGTTCCAAATGTCGTGGATCGCGCGGCGGCTTACGGCATCCCCGGCGTGATCGTCGATGGGCAGGACTGCGAAGCGGTGTACGAGACCGTCAAGGCGGCGGTCGAATACGCCCGTGCGGGCAAAGGCCCGACGCTCGTTGAGGCCAAAACCTATCGCTACAAGGGACACTCGCGTACTGACCCGGCGGCTTATCGTCCTGCTGGTGAACTGGATGAGTGGCTCAAGCGCGACCCGATCAACCTTCTGGCGGATCGGATGAAGGCTGACGGCCAACTCACCGATCAGGAGTTGAAGCAAATCAGCCAGCAGGCGCAGGATGACGTTCAGGACGCGACGACGTGGGCGCTCGAACAACCCTACCCGCCGTTTGAAGCCGTTTACGATGACATCTGGGTGGAATAATGGCAACCATTACCTATCGTGAAGCAGTCAAGCGTGCGCT
Organism: Phototrophicaceae bacterium; assembly: GCA_035545875.1. Taxonomy (GTDB): domain Bacteria; phylum Chloroflexota; class Anaerolineae; order Aggregatilineales; family Phototrophicaceae; genus Flexifilum. Next base: position 3,456 of record DASZXN010000746.1, on the reverse strand, counting down.
CGATGAAGAGATGGCGCGCGACGAAAACGTGATCCTGTTCGGTGAGGATGTCGGCGCGGCGGGCGGCGTGTTTAAGGCGACGCCCGGCCTGTTCGAGAAATATGGGCCAATCCGCGTCCGCGACACGCCGATTTCCGAGAACGCCATCATCGGCGCGGGTATCGGCGCGGCGGTGACCGGGCTGCGTCCGGTGGTCGAACTGATGTTTGCCGATTTCGCCGCCGTCACGCTCGACCAGATCATCAATCAGGCCGCCAAGTTCCGCTATATGTCGGGTGGTCAGTTGAAAGTTCCGCTGACGATCCGCGCCGCGCAGGGCGGTGGAGCGGGCTTCGCCTCGCAGCACTCGCAATGTGTCGAGACGTGGTTCATGCACGCGCCGGGATTGAAAGTGGTCGTGCCGTCCAATCCCGCCGACGTGCTTGGCCTGCTCAAAACCGCTATCCGCGACGATAATCCGGTCGTCTTTCTCGAACACAAGGCGCAGTATGCCGAGAAGGGCGAAGTGCCGGACGGCGAGCATATCGTTCCCTTCGGCAAAGCGAACATTGTCCGCGCGGGCAGCGACGTGACCGTTGTCGCCACGCAGCGCATGGTCGCGGTTGCGATGCAGGCGGCTGAGGAACTGGCGAAAGAGGGGATTTCCTGCGAGGTGATCGACCCGCGCACGCTTGTCCCGCTCGACACGGAAACGATTGTCGGCTCGGTGCGCAAAACGGGTCGCCTGCTGACGGTCGAGGAAGCGCTGCACGCCGGTGGCTGGGGCGCGGAGATCGCCACGATTGTCACCGACGAAGCGGTCTGGTCGCTGGAAAGCCCGGTCGTGCGCGTGACGCTCGGCGCGACCATTATCCCGTTCAGCCAGCCGCTCGAAGATTACGTCATCCCGACCAAGCCGCGCGTGATCGAGGCGGTTCACCGGATGCTCGACGTGTGATCATCGACAGCCATTGCCACGCCTGGTCGTACTGGCCTTACGTGCCGGAAGTGCCCGATCCCGAAGTGCGTGGGACGGTCGAGCAGTTGGTGTTCGAAATGGACTCCAACGGCGTCGATCAGGCATTGATCGTCTGCGCCGACATCGATCACAACCCTGATGACAACGGCTACATTGCCGAGGCGGTCAAGCGCTATCCGACGCGGCTCTATCAGGTCGCGGACGTGGACAGTCTGTGGAAGCCGACTTATCACACGGCGGGCGCAGCCGAACGCCTGAATCTGGCCGCGCAGCGCTGGAATCTGCGCGGTTTCACGCATTATCTCAAGTTTGAGGACGATGGAAGCTGGCTCATCAGCGTTGATGGGCTGGCTTTCTTTCAGATCGCTGCCGAACGGAAGCTGCTCGCCAGCCTGCATTGTCACCCGCATCAACAGCAGGCCATTCGCGAAGTCGCGCGCCGCTTTCCTGAGATGTCTATCCTGATCCACCATCTCGGTCATCCGCACGTCGGCGATCAAGCCGGGCTGGACGAGATTCTCGCTTCGGCAAGCTGCCCAAATATCTATCTCAAAACGTCCGGTTTCTACTACGCGACGAAGCGGGGGCGCTGGGATTATCCCTACGCCGATGTGCTGCCGCTTGTCCGCGCGCTTTACGAGCGCTACGGCGCGCAGCGCATGTGTTGGGGATCGGATTATCCGGTCGTGCGCGGTTTCACGACCTATCGTCAGGCGCTCGAAGCCGTTCGTCAACACTGCGCGTTTATTTCCCCTAACGATATGGATTGGGTGCTGGGGCGGACGCTGGCTCAATTACTTGACGTTACGACTTTGTAATAGCGCCAAAAATCACAAAAAATTCATAGTATTTATGATCTTTCGATTTCGCCCTGTGCTACTCTGAATTGTAGAGAGGATGAACTTCTCAAAAACACTCAATTCATACTCAACCTGGGGTTAATGATGTCCTCAACACACGCTGCGCTCTCCAACGAAATCGCCACGCTGATTACTCGGCACATGGAAACCTTAGGACAGTATATTCCCGTCGCTTCGGCCACGACCGTGAGCGTCCCTGACGAAATCGTCGGGCACTGGGAACGCCTGAACCAGATTTGTCAGGAAGCGCCGCAGCAAACTTCACTGGAACGCTATCAGGAAGCCTGCGAATGCCACGATCAGGTGCGCAGTTTTTTGCAGGTGATGAATCAGTCGTTCGACGAGGATTTTCAGGACACCTGCCTGGGGCGCATTTTCCAGAATGCCCTGACGTGGCGGCGAAGCGCCGCTGAAGAATTCAAGCTGAGTGTTGCCGACGTGTGGGCATTCATCGCGCCCGCGCATCCCGATCATCTCAGAGATTTGGGCGGCGGCGTTTACGAGGCGAAATGGTGGATGCCGGTTCCGGTGATGGACATCGAGATTTTGAAGCGCACGGAAGGCGTGCTGTTCTGCGGCGAGCCATTCGAGCCTGCCACGATGCCGGGCGGGTTGGCGGTGCGCTTCTCTATTTCCTCTGATGACAAAGAGCGGATGTGAGCCGAATCTGGAGTCCAATAGTACCACTTTCAAACCTACTTGATACGAAATTACGCGCTCATTAGGTTTATGTTCGGTTTCAAAACTGTATGGGCTGTGTCTCAATTCTCCTCAGCACAGCCCTCAATGGTTGTTCTCCTGACGAACCGGCCAGTTTTTCTTCTGTAATCCCTTAACTTTGAACCTACTTTATTCAGACCAAATACATCCCCTTCGACGGTTGCAATGTTCGTATTTCACGCGCATAATGTGAAATTAATAAATTTCATTGACTTCAGAAACCCATGCTCGCTGGAAGGAATGACTCGTGGTCAAATCCGATTATCCGGTCTACGAACAGGCTCGGCTTGGTAACGAAATTCGTACGCTCGTCACCAATTTGGGCAAAGGCAACACAACCGGCGTCGCCTACGATACCGCGTGGGTTGCACGGCTGGCGCACCGCTATCCCGGACGTGGGTTTGAACGCGCGCTCGACTGGCTTCGGCATAATCAGAACGAAGACGGGAGTTGGGGCGCACCCTTGCTGCATTATCATGATCGCTTCATCTCGACGCTGGCGGCAATCGTGGCGCTGCGCGAGGCCAACGATATGCTGCGCGACGAACGGCGTGTGAAGCGCGGTGAAGCTGTGCTCTGGAGCCTCGTCAGCCGCTTGGGGCGGGATGACAGCGATACGGTGGGGTTTCCGGTCGTTTCCGCTTCGCTGTCTGACGATGCCACCGCGCTGGGGCTTGACGTGCCGCGTCCTTCGATTCGCTTCGCAGCGGGCTACCAGAAGAAAGTGCAGGCACTCCTGTCGCAGCCCCGGCGCGACTGGCGTACGAACGCCCTGTCCTTCTCGCTGGAAGGGCTGTGGCGGGCGGTTTGCCCGGAGGATGAAGTGCTGGTCGATGAGCGCTCGGTCGCCAGTTCTCCGGCTGCCACCGCTGCGTATCTGTTCGTGCAGCCGCATGAAGGCGCACTTCAGGGGCTGCT
>DASZXN010000745.1:0-5154 GCA_035545875.1 Phototrophicaceae bacterium | reverse complement strand
GTGTAAACCATATTATTTCCCCTGATCTCGTAAGAATGATAGCTTATCGTTATAGCGTATTTCGGTGCTTTTCGTAATGGAAATACCGTGCCAAACGTTATATCTCGCGGTTCGGTTTGTAGGGACGAGACTTGTCTCGTCCGTTGACATACTGCGCAAACGGACGTAACGGATCGCGTCCGTTTGCTCCTTTCACCTTTCTTCTATTCCTTTGCGTCTTTCTTTACCTCTTTGCGTCTTTGCGTTGATGCTCTTCTTTTTACAGCAGCATCCCGCCGCGTGATTTGAGCGCCTCAATCACCTGTCGATCCGCCTTGCCGAAGCTGTACAGATCAAACTGATCGGGTGTGACCCATGCGAACGCCCGCACGCCGAGCGTCTGCGGCTCGCCGCTCACGTACTGGCACGTGAAGGCGTGCAGCGTGATCTTGAAGTGCGTGAAGCCATGCTTGACCTTCGTGAACAGTTCCCCGACCTCGACCTCAATCGCCAGTTCCTCGCGCAGTTCACGCTGAAGGCATTCCTCCAGCGACTCGCCTGCTTCCTGCTTGCCGCCGGGAAATTCCCACAGCCCGCCCAGCAAGCCATCCAGCGGGCGCTGCGCGATCAACACCTCGCCGCGCTCATTCCAGATGATCCCGGCAGCGACATCGTAGTGCGGCGTCGTGCCTTTGGCCTGCTTGACCGGGCGCTCGTTCTGCGTACCATGCGCGAAAGCGGCGCAGCAGTCACGAATCGGACACTGACTGCATACCGGGCTGCGCGGCTTGCAGATCAGCCGCCCCAAATCCATCAACGCTTGATTGTAATCGCCGACCCGCGCATCCGGCAGCCACCGTTCCGCGACCTGCCACAATTTCGCCTTCGTCGCTTCCTGCGTCACGTCGTCCGCCAGATCGAGCAGGCGGCTGAACACACGGATCACGTTGCCATCGAGCACCGGAGCGCGCACGCCGAACGCGATACTCGCAATCGCGCCCGCCGTGTAGCGCCCCACGCCGCTGAGTTCGAGCAGCCCCTCGACCGTTGGCGGGAACCCCTTCGCGGCGATTTGCTCGGCGGCGCGATGCAGATTACGCGCGCGGCTGTAATAGCCGAGTCCTTCCCAGCGCTTGAGCACATCGTCGAGCGGGGCGTTCGCCAGCGCCTCGACCGTCGGATAAGCGTCGAGAAAGCGGGCATAATACGGCTTGACCGTCTCGATTTGCGTCTGCTGAAGCATGATCTCCGACAGCCAGATGTGATAGGGATCGTGATCGCCGCGCCAGGGCAGTTCGATGCCGAGGTGGTCGTACCACGCCAGTAAATCGGCAGCGAAGATATTGGCGTCGTTAGCGTGCATCGCTTCTCATCATCAAACGACCATAATCGGTTGATTACTCAGCGGCGTGACGGAAATCACCTTGCCGGACAGGTCGGTGATGACCCGGCAGTCGCCGCGTGCGGTGAGCTTGATCGTGCCGTCGAAAGCGAGGGTCGCCGCGTCCTCAGTCGTCGTCAGTTGGAAGCGCCCCGGCTGATCGTCCAGCGTGTACTGGCACGCCGCGCCGCCGTCAGGCCGCTGGATCGTCCAGATCAGCCGCCGTCCCTCGCGGCGCACGCCGTACAGCCGCGCCGTGAAATCAAGCATGACCAGCATCGCCGGGGAATAGCCTTCCGCGCCCACCGTGAATTCGCCCGTGAACGGATTCATCTGCTGCCGCCAGCGCGTCCCCTGTTCGTAAGCGTGCAGCAGCGCCTTGAGCCACTGGCGCATCAGATGATCGAGGTCGTTCCCTTTGCCATAATACTCGAACCAGCGCGGCGCGCGCAGCGCCGTCAGCGCTTGAGCCGCCCCGCCCCACGAGTTGCGTGGGATTTCGCCGACGAAGGTCGGATCGTCGGCGGCAATCGAGGGCAGCGGATAGGGTGTCCAGAACGCCTGCGGGTTCCTGATCTGGCGGGCGTAAATCTGCTCGAACAGGCGCTGATCGACCACGTGCTCGCTCAAAACGCGCGTCAGCGCGTCACCGCGAATCCTGACCCAGCGATTATCCCGATCCAGATCGTAGAAACACAGCGTCTCCGGGTCGAAGGTATAGGCCAGAAGCGCGCGGCGCGTCTGCTCGGCGCGTTCCCGCCACGCCTGCGCCTCATCCTTGAGGCCGAGCAGGTCGGCCATCTGTGCCAGCGCGACCCGTCCGCCGTAAACCGTCGCCGACAGGTCAGGGGCGAGATAGGGCAGCCCGCCCTCCTGCGAGCAGCGCCGCGCGTCCTTGTCCGGGCAGGCGTGCGGCAGGCCAGCGAAGCGCGGGCTGTTGTCGTGCCCGGTATCGTATTCGCAGAACGCCTCGCATAACCCGGTCGCGCGGGTATCGCGGTACTGCGCCAGCCAGCTATCCCAGCGCTGACACGCCGTGTACGCCTGTTCCAGAAAAGCGCGATCCGCGATCTGCTGGTACAGTTCGAGTGCGCTGGCGGCAATCGGCACGACCATCTGAATCTGCGCCGCGCCGATCCGGTCGGGCATCAGCCAGCAGGGGATATAGCCGTCCTCGCGCTGATGGTCGAAGAAGATGCGGTGATTGTTGAGCGCGATTTGCGCATCGACCGGGGCATAAATCAACCCTTCCAGCGGCGCGCATTCCAGCCACGCGCCCTGATATTCCGCGCCTTCGATCAGCACCGGAGCCGCGTAAGGGGCAATCGTGCGGACATTGAGACGTAACCGGTCGAGCGCATCCTGAAAAGCGGCTTGCAGCGTTGGCGCATCGGTTTCAAAACGGATGGTCATGACAGAGTTCGATCCTTGAGTTTCGCCGGGCGTTCGGGCGTCCGTCAGCAGATGGGGATAATTTTGCTTTCGTCGCTTTCTCGCATAGAGTTGTGATTATACTCTCCCAATCCGGGAATGCGGGTAGAAGCGCTTATGGTCATGCGCAAAAGCGAAAGGAGTGTGATGGACTGGATTAAACGGCTGCTGGGCAGCAGCGCCAAGCCAACGCCGCTGGCGGGTTTTTCGATTACATTCGCCAACGATCAGACTCGGCTGGCGGTGCGCGTCCCGCCCCATGCCGACGCCGACTCCATCCTTCAGGCACTTCAGCTTCCCTATCCCACCCCGACTATTGTGATTTCCGGCGGCGCGGGCTTCATGGATACGGGCTTGTTGAACCTGAACCGAACGGTTATCGAGGATGGGCTGGCGCGCTTCCTCGACAAGCGCTCGATCAGCCTGATCGACGGCGGCACGTCCGTCGGCGCGATGCTGCTGATCGGCGTGGCGCGGCATCGACGCGGTTATACCTTTCCGCTCGTCGGTGTCGCCCCTGAAAAGCTCGTCGCTTATCCCGGCGGCGCTCAACCGGAGGCGCAGGCTGCCCTCGACGCCAATCACAGCCATTTCGTCCTGACGAGCGGCGATCAGTTCGGCGCGGAGTCAGCGACCATCATCAACCTCGCCTATGCCCTGAGCGGCTCCGGCGCGCACAAGCGGCTGATGCTGGTCATCAATGGCGGCGAGATCGTCAAGCGTGAAGCCCACCGCGTCTCGACCCAGAATCCGCGCTTTCCGCTGCTCGTCCTCGAAGGCAGCGGTCGCTTCGCCGATGAACTGGCTGCAAGTAACAAAACGGGCAGCAGCGATTCGCTGATACAGGATATACTCAAGCACGGAGATGTTTATTTCGTCTCGATCAAGGCCGGGGCGGACAATCTCTATCACTGGCTGGAAAATTTCTTCGGCTATACCTACTGATGTGTTCACGCCTACGGACGGGTGAAGTCTCGATGCGCCGATTCCTCCTGATCGCCTGCTGTCTTTCTCTGATCGCCGCCGTCGCGTTCCCGGCGCTGGCGCAAACGACCTTGCAACCGACACCCGCTCCGCCCGCTGACCTGAGCGCCGCCGACGTTGCGACCGCCGTCGCCAACGCGCAGTCCTTCGCAGATCGCGCCGAGCGTGCCAGCGACGACGCCGAGCGCTACGCCGACGATTCGAGCCGCTTCTTCAGCCTGTTTGAGGCGTTTGGCATCGTCGCGGCAATGGCCTCGGTCGCGCTCGGCTTGTACGGCGCGACCAACGTCTTTACCGAGCGCCGCGAGCGTAAAGAGGAGCGCGAGCGCTTCGAGGATGAGTTGGCGCAGGCGCGCAACCGTCTCGAAGATGAGATGAACGCCCAACGGCAGGGCTTGGACGCGCTCCGCCGCGATCTGATGCAGGGCGCAGCCGATCAGCGCAGCATCGCCGAGCACGCTACGCTCGCGTTGGCGATCCTGCCGCTGGCCGAGCGCCAGTACCACGCGCAAGACCTCAAAGGCGCAGCCGAGAGCTACGAGCGCGCGCTCACCTTCGATCCGGGCAATCCGCTCATCCACTACCGCATCGGCTACACCTACGTGCAGAGCGGATCGCTCGATTCTGCCGAGAAGCATCTCAAGCAGGCGCTCCAAATCGATTCAGATTTCGTTCTGGCGACGGCGGCGCTCGGCTACGTCTATCGGCGTATGGGTGACCGTCTGCCGCGCGGTCTGGAGCGGGATCGCGTCTACAACCAGAGTGAACTCTATCTGCTCGACGCGCTTCAGCGCGCGCCCAAGCTGATGGATGAGGATGGCGAATCGTGGTGGGGATCGCTCGGCGGTCTTTACCGCCGTCGCGGACAGATCGAGCAGGCGGTCGATGCCTATAACCGCGCCGCCGCCGTTACGCCGCACTCGTCCTATCCGTTCAGCAATCTGGCGCTGCTCTACATGGCCGCCAACGACCGCGAACATATGCTGCGCATGTATGGACAGGTCTTGCGGCTGGCGCGCGGCGAAGCGATGGCCGATGTCGATAACTACTGGGCGTATGCCGACGTGCTGACCTCGCTGCTGGCGCTCGGTCGCACCGCCGAAGCGGAGGAAGCGCTCGAATCGGTCTTTGCGATTGCCCCGCCCGACTCGCCCTACGCGCTCGAATCGCTGGCCGACACGCTCGTGCGCCTGCTCGACGCGCTTGGCGGCGTGAAAGCCGCGCCCTATATCACGCCGTTCGTGAATCGTATTCGCGCTCGCCTGCCACCGTGATCCAGATCGCACACCAATCGCTGTAGAGATACGACGTGTCGCGTCCTTTTTCTTTACTGATTTTGCTGCTTACGTCGCCATTCCTCGACGGCGGCCTGTGCTTTT
>DASZXN010000744.1:0-7087 GCA_035545875.1 Phototrophicaceae bacterium | reverse complement strand
GGACGTTATTTTGTTCCTATGCCTGAACAAGAATTTACTAGCGATGAGGTTGAATATTTTTGGGACACTGATTCGCGCCGTGTAAAAGTCGCAAGGATAATAGGCCGTTATTATCCGGTTTATCCCTCCCTCGAAGCTGTTGCGAACCATTCGAATATAAAAATAATATCCAATTAGCAATCCAAAAATTGGAGATAGCTATAGAGAGGTTACTCACCCCTCTCCCCGCGCTTGCGTGGGAGAGGGGTTGGGATCAGGGGTGATTCTACGCCGGCGTTGTTTCCGGCGCAGTCAGCGGATAGGCGAAGCGGAACGTATTGTCGGGATCATACTTGGCTTTGAGCGTGAGCAGACGATCCAGCGCGCCTGCGCCGTAGGCTTCGCGGACGCGCTCGCCCGCTTCGCCCGCCGACATGAAGTTCAGGTAGACGCCGCTGCGGAACGAGGACTGAAGCTCGGCCTTGTACGCACGGATCGCGGCAGCAACGGTATCCTTGTTGTTCGGCGGGAACAACGGGCCGCCGAGCGTGAAGTAGAACTGGGCATCGCGGTTGCCGATGGCGTTGGCGTCGGCAGCGACACGCGAGATCGCGCCGCCCGCGTGCCGAAGCTCGTGCATGACCACCGGCGACGATTTGTCGCTGGCGCGGCGGACGATGATCGCAATTGCCTCGTCGCTCAGGTCGTCGAACATGCCGTTCGAGGCATAGCCCGCCGACGGTTGCACCGGATCGTTATTGATCGTGGCGATTTCGGCGAAGGGCATTAAGCGAAAGGTGTTGGCGAGCGGCGCGCGCCAGTCGAGCCACTTTTGAATCTGGGCTGCGCCATCCGCCGCCGCACCGACGAAGCCCGCCCGCACGATCACCTGCGTCTGCCCGCGAATCGCTTCGGGCAGGAAGGGCAGATCAGGGAAGTTGAAGATCGCAAACGAGGACGTGAGTTCGTCGGGCACGGTCTTGAGCCAATCGCGGTAGAAGCCGAGCGCTTCAGCCGCCAGCGCACCCGGATAGACCATGAAGCCGCCGTAGAGTTCAGCGACCGGGTACAGGCTGATCTCGATGGCGGTGACGACGCCGAAGTTGCCGCCCGCGCCGCGCAGTCCCCAGAACAGATCGGCGTTTTCATCGGCACTGGCGTGAACGAGCGCGCCGTCCGCTGTCACGAGATCGACTGAGCGCACGCTGTCCGCTGCAAGACCGTATTTTCGACCGAGCCAGCCAAGTCCGCCGCCGAGTGTGTAGCCAACCACGCCGACGTGGGGCGCGGAGCCGAGCAGCGGGGCGAGGCCGTGCGGCAGCGCCTGATCAAGCACGTTCTGCCAGACTGCGCCGCCTTCGATGCGCGCTGTCTGCGCCTGTGCATCGACCTGCACATGATTCAGCTTGCTCATGACGATCAACAGCGCGTCGTCCGATGAGGCTTGCGGCCCGTGTCCGGTCGTTTGAGCGGCCACGCCGAGATGGTTGTCGCGGGCGAAGCGGACTGCCGCTACCACGTCAGCGACGCTTTCGGGCTGCACAACCAGCGCCGGACGCGGGCTGTAGGAGCGATTCCAGGGCAGGCGCGCCTGTTCATATTCGGAGTCGGCAGGCGTATAGACCTTCCCGACGACCTGATCCTTGAGTTCCTGAGCGAAATTGGTGTTGATCATGCTGCAACCCTCCCATAGGTGTAACCGACTGAAATTATCGCGTGTTACGGCCTTTTCTTGATCGCCCATGTGGGCAAAGCTGCACTGTACTTCAGGACAGGTGTTCGATATTACGCTCGATCAGTTGAAATTAGAGCGGCGCATCGGGCTGACGATGCGCCGCCGCTGGCCTAGATGGAAGGCTGCAAGCTCAGGCGATACTGACCGCCGTCCGCGAACTTGCCGACGCGAATCGTGTAGGTTCCGGCGTTGGTCAGCGTAAGATCGAGGCGCGAGTTGCGATTGTTCGCGCCATCGATGTCGTCGTTCTCGGCCACGAGCACACCGTTCGGCCCGTAGAGATACAACTGCGGATCGAGCTTGGGATCAACCGCGTCGAGTTCAATCGAGACGCGCTCGCCGGTGGTCGCGCTGAATGTCCAGCCGTCGTCGGTGAAGGTAGCGACGGTATTGGAGACAGTTTGCCCATCATTGATACTGCCGCGCATGATCAAATCGGGCGGCAGCGTCGGAATCGCGGTCGGAGGAATCTGGGTCGGCGCGGTCGAGAAGGGTTGGTTGAAGTTGGCGACGGCGGTCACGGTGAGGATCACGCGCCCATAGACGCCCTGAAGCGCCGTTTGACTGAGCGCCGCGACGCCGATGCAGGCGGCGCAGCCGATGATCGTGATCACGCCGATCAGGACGAGCAGCAGACTGATCGGGCGGCTTTTGCGTTCCTGCACGTCACCGAGCGGAAGATTGTCAACGGGAGCACCCGCGCTGGCAGAGAGGGCGGCGTTGGCTTGCAGGCGTGCGAGCATTTCGGTCGCGCGCGGGTCGTTCGGACGCAGGCTGAGGACGCGCCGGAGCGCGCGCGCCTGCTGCTGGGTGTTCTCGACGGCGTTCGCCAGCAGCCACCAGGCATCGGCGTTGAGCGGATCGGCGCGGACAATCGGCACGAGCAGGCGCGCGGCATCCTGCTTGTTGCCTTCACGGATCAGGCGGTAGGCTTGTTGCAGCGCTTCGCTCGACATCGGTTGTCCCTTCCGGTGGTCAACGGCAGTCAGGGTATTTTAACGCAGACGATGAGGATTGTGCGGCTTATCGCGGAGCAGAAAAAGATAAGAGCGCATAACGGTGCTGGCGAAGCGAAGTTTCGCACGACACAAAGGCGCAAAGGAAAGTAAAGCGGGGCACAGCCGTGCGTCCCTAGAGGTTTGTAAAGTGGGCGTTCCGTTGAACGCCCACTTCCCTCAAACCTACGCGGGGTTCTCGCTGACGGAGAGCAGAATAATGCTGGCGACGAGCAGCAGCGCGCCGACGATTCCCGCCAGCGCGAGCGTCTCGCCGAAGATCAGCCAGGCCAGCAGCGCCGCGACCATCGGCTCCAGCATGGAAATAATACTGGCGGCAGTCGCGGAGACCGAGCGCAGCCCGGCCTGAAACATCCAGTAGGCGAGCGCGGTCGGGATCAGGCCGAGATACAGGACGAGCAGCCAGCCCTGCGTCGTGTGAACGGTAACGAAGCCACTGAGGGCATTAGCGAGCAGGAGTAAAACTGTCCCGACGGCGAAGGTAATCGACATTACTTGCAGCGGGTTGTAGTCGGCAGCGACGAAGCGTCCGCAAACCAGCACGCCGCCGTAAGTCGCGCCGGAGATGAAGGCGAAGAAGGCGCCGAGCAGCAGGTTTTCGTGCGCGCCCTGCATCGGATCGAGGCCGACCAGCAGCACACTGCCGACCAGCGCGCAGATCAGCGCGATCACCGTGCGGCGCGTGAGGATTTCCAGCTTGAGCAGTACCGAGATGAAGGTGACGGTCAGCGGTGTGACGCATAAGGTTAGCAGGGTGGCAATGGTCACGCCCGTGTCGTGGATGGCGGCGAAATAGCTGGCCTGCGAGGTGGCGACCAGAATACCGCTCAGGATCATGACGCGCAGATCGCGCGGGCGAATGCTGAACATGCGCGCGCCGATCATGCGCCAGCAGATCAGGGTCAGCACGGGGGTGGCGATCACCAGCCGCGCCAGATTGAGAAACAGCGAGGTCGTGCTATCGACGTTGTAAATCGCTTGGGTGGCGACGCCAATCGTGCCCCAGATGGCCGCCGCGCCGGTTGTCAGCCAGAAGCCACTGGCCTGGGCTTTGGAGGATTTCTGCATCGTATGAACTGCCCTTTATCGTGTGCAATCGGTGAGAGGAATCAAAGGAGTGCCGCTGTGAACACGAGCGGAGGGCGTGCGTACCGGGTACGCGATCAGCCCCACGCTTACGCGCGGGCGGGGGGCGGATTGAGCAGACGGAGAGGCAGGATCACGGTTTGATTTTCCTTTGGGAAAGTCTTGACCGCGCATCATTGTATGGTGGTGACGAAAGGCTGTCAAATCAGGACAAAGGTAAGGGAGCAACGCCAAGGCGCAAGGATGTCAGGAAAGAAAGGACATGCCAATCCCCTACAGGGGATAACGGATGAGGCGGCGCGTTGCTAAAAATGGGACGTTGCGGCACAATGCGCCGATTGCTTCCATCGACGAGGGATTTATGTCCCGTGTCCTGTTGGTTCTGCTGATCGTGATCTATTTCATCGTGGGGGTGCTCTACGTCGTGCGCACCCCCGCATGGCAAGCGCCGGACGAGCCTGCCCATTACAACTACGTCGCGCAGGTAGTCAACAATGGCTGCTGCCCGGTGCTGGAAGTCGGCGACTGGAACAGCGCCTACCTCGACAGCCTGAAAGCCGCGCGCTTCGCGCCCGATTTGCTCGGCGAGCTGGCAACGGTGCAGTACGAGAATCATCAGCCGCCGCTCTACTACCTGATCGAGGCGGTGATCTTTCGTCTGAGCAGCGGCAGCCTGATCGCCCTGCGCCTGTTCTCGCTGATCCTCGGCGCGGGGGTAGTCGCCAGCGCCTATCTGGTCGGCGCGGAACTGCTGCCCGATCAACCCCAGATCGCGCTCGGTGCGGCGGCGCTGGTCGCCTTCGTGCCGCAGCACCTCGCCATGCTCGCCGCTGTCGATAACGACAGCCTCGCCGAGTTGATCGTCGGCCTGACGCTCTGGCTGACGATTCGCTATCTCAAGACGGATCGGGTGAAGGCGTGGCAGTTGGGCGTGCTGGTCGGGATCGGTCTGCTGACCAAAGTCGATACGATTTTTCTATGCGGACTCGTCCCGCTCGCCATCGTGATCAAGTGGTGGATCGGGCGGCGTTTGGGCGCGGCAGAGGGCGAGGACGAGGAATTCACGCTGCTGCACGAATACGGAACGAGCGGCGATCAACACCTGTGGAGCGGCTTCCCGCTGCTCAAGCTGATCACGTTCGCGCTGCCCGCGCTCATCCTCGGCGGCATCTGGTGGCTGCGCGATTTCTCGGTCTACGGCTTCCCCGACATTTTTGGCCTCGGACGGCACAATCTGGTCGTAGCCGATCAGCCGCGTACCGCCGCCGCGATCCAGCAGATGGGGTTGGGCGAGTATCTGCGCAGCGGCGTGATCACGACCTTTGACAGCTTCTGGGGGCAGTTCGGCTGGATGGCCTTTCCGCTTCAGCCCTGGATGTACACGCTGATCCTGATCTTTCTGGTGATCGCCGCGCTCGGCCTGATCGTCTCGCTGCGCCGACCGCTCGCGCCGGAACCCAACCGTGAGCTTCAGCGCGCGGCGTGGTTCATCGTCGGCCTGACGGGGCTGCTGGCGATTGCGCAGTTCATCTACTACAACCTCGAATTCCTGCAACTTCAGGGACGCTATATGTTCCCTGGCCTGATCCCGCTGGGGCTGGTGATCGCGCTGGGTTTCGACGGCTGGCGACGGCTGATTATTGGTGACAACGGGCGCAGCACGCTGCGTCCCTACATTGGCGTCGCCGTGATCGGCCTGCTGATCCCGTTCAACCTGTATCTGGTCTGGTATGTGATTCCGGGGCTGGCTCCCTAGAAGGTTGATGGCATGGATTTGTTGATTGGCACGTCAAACGCGGGCAAGCTGCGCGAATATGCGGTGCTGCTGCGTGAGCTTCCCGTGAAGCTGCTCAGTTTGCGTGACGTGGGGCTGAATTCGCTGGAAGTCGAGGAGCCTTACGAGACCTTCGAGGAGAACGCCGCGCAGAAAGCCAGGGTTTACGCCAAAGCCAGCGGCTTGATCGCGGTGGCGGACGATACCGGGCTGGTCGTCGATGCGCTCGGCGGGCGACCGGGCGTGTACTCGGCGCGCTACGGCGGGCCAACCGACCGGGATCGCTACCTGAAGCTGTTGGGCGAACTGGTGAACGTGCCCGACGATCAGCGGACGGCGCGCTTTGTCTGCGTGACTGCCGCTGCCGATCCATCCGGCGAACACGTCGCCAGCGGGCGCGGTACGGTCGAGGGATGGATCGCGCGCGCGCCCGGTGAAGGCACGGAAGGTTTCGGCTACGACGCCGTATTCATCCCTGATGGCTACAGCGTTTGCCTGAGCGCGATCCCGATGGCGGAGAAGAACCAGATCGGACATCGCGGCAGGGCAGCGCGGGCGCTGATTCCCGCGCTCAAGCAGATGTTGGATCGAGGATAAAGCAAAAGAGTCAACGCAAAGGCGCAAAGAAGGAAAAGAAAGACGCAAAGGAATTTGCAAAAGGATTTATCCTCTAGGATTGAAGGCACGCTCTCTTAGTTCCCTACGATTTCTCCTAATGCTTACCTTGATTTCCGCATTCAAATCAGAGCAAAACTATTGACGCTGCCCGTGAACGGGTATATGCTATTGACCAATGAATGAATATTCATTCACCATTCTGAATTGAAATTCAGTGAGCAGAATCGATGACACCGAAAATTGCGGATGCGATACAGGAGCAGCTTATCAAAGCGCGGCGCGACCAAATCCTCGACGCGGCGACGACCGTGTTCGCGCAGCGCGGCTTTCACCGCGCCACGATCCGCGACGTGGCGAAAGAGGCCGGAATCGCGGACGGGACGATCTACAACTACTTCGAGAACAAGACGGCGGTGCTGCTGGGTATCCTTGAGCGCCTGAACCAGTCGGAGAAGCGCGAAGAAGATATGGAATTGGGCACGCACATGGATTTCCGTGTGTTCATGCGTCTGTACATGCGTCAGCGCTATGAGTTCATCACTCAGAATGGCGTTGAAGTCTTCCAGATTTTGATGTCCGAGGTGTTGGTCAACAAGGAACTGAGCCAATTGTACTATCAGCAGGTGATCGAGCCGAACTACCGCCTGATGGAGAAATATATGCAGGTGTGGATCGAACGGGGCGCGCTCAAGCCGTTCGACGTAAAGCTGTGGATGCGTACGGCAGCAGGGATGACCGTGGGACTGCTGATGCTGCGGATTATGGGCGACCCCGAACTGCAAGATCGCTGGGACGACCTGCCGGATTTGATCGTGGATACGATGCTGAATGGGCTTGCCAGAATGCAGGAGGACAAATCGTGACGCAAATCGCCGAGGT
>DASZXN010000743.1:0-2978 GCA_035545875.1 Phototrophicaceae bacterium | reverse complement strand
TGACCTCGATGCCGGAGACCTCGCTCAGTTTGTCGATGTTGGCGCGCCAGCCGTCCATATCGATATTGACGACGCCATCCGGTCGGAAGGTCGGGATGATGCGGCCTTTCCAATCAGAGTCGCGGATGGCCTGATGATAGTCGAGTGTGTCGGTGGCGGCGTCGGTGGTCGCCAGCACCTCGATGTTGAAGCGCTCGAACAGGGCGCGCGGGCGAAATTCGGGCTGAATCAGTTTCGCGTCAATCGCGTCGTAGATCGTTTGCGCGTTCTCAGAATTGAGCTTGAGATCGATGCCGAATACGTCGCGCAGTTCGTCGCGCAGCCAGAGGCCGGTCGGCGTTCCCTGAAACAAGTACCAGTGATCGCAGACCGTCTGCCAGATTTTACGGTGATCGCCAGCGGTCGTCGTGCCATCGCGGGTCGGAACGCCGAGTGATTCGAGGCTGATCCCCTGCGAGTAGAGCATCCGAAAGACGTAGTGATCGGGGATGATGAGCAGATCGACGGGCGTGCCGAACGAGTAATCGGGATCGGCCAGCAGGCGCGGATCGACGTGACCATGCGGGCAGATCAGCGGCAGCGCCTTGACCTGCGCGTAGAGGTCGCGGGCGATGCTGGCGTTCTCCGGCGCGAAATAACGTTCGTCCAGATACATGGGTTGGCTCTTTCGAGGCAAAGCGAGCGTCTCAAAATTAGCGCGATGCTGGGTTTGCCGCAAGTAATTTCATGGGAGCATCAAGGCAGAAATAAAAGAAAAAGAGTCAACGCAAAGGCGCAAAGACGCAAAGTAAAAAAGAGATGAGGCGTGAAGATCAGCCTGGTAGGGACGGGACTTGTCCCGTCCGCCGCTTTGTCGGCCATTGGTCAGTGGCGGGTGAGGGGTTTGTGATCTAGGATCAGGAGCAATTCGAGCAAGCAAAATTTAGGGGATAGAAAAATGACTTCCGGGCAGATTCGCTTTTTTGATACGCCAGTTGGCGCGGTGCCGATCCAGCAGATTACCGTGCAGTTGAACCCGATGGACGACGTGGTGATCGCCAAGACGCCGATCTCGCCGGGGGTGATTTTGAAGCGCGAAGGCGCGCCGAACATCCCCATCAACCGTTTTATCCCCAGCGGGCACAAGATCGCCATCAACGTGATTGAAAAGGGCGCGCCGATCCGCCGCTACGGGCAGATCATCGGCTTCGCCACGCAGCCGATTCAGCCCGGCGATCACATTCACACGCACAACATGGAGTTCGAGAACTTCACGCGCGATTACGCGTTCTGCGAGGGGGTAACGCCCGTCGAGTTTGTGCCGGAAGATCAGCGCCGGACGTTCATGGGCTTCAAGCGTGCCGATGGGCGCGTCGGGACGCGCAACTACATTGCCATCATCGCCAGCGTGAACTGCTCGGCGCACACCATCCGCGAGATCGCGCACTATTTCACACCGGAGAAGCTGGCGGCTTATCCGAACGTCGATGGCGTAATCGCGCTGACGCACGGCCTCGGCTGCGGGCTGCGGCTCGGCGGCGACGATTACGCGATTGTGCAGCGGACGATTGCAGGGATGGCGCGTCACCCCAACGTCGGGGCGTACATGATGATCGGCCTCGGCTGTGAGACCAACCAGATTCAGGACATCATGGACAACTATCACCTGAATGGCACGCAGGGCGAACTGCCGCTCAACCTGACGATTCAGGGCGAGGGCGGCATCAAAAAGACGATTCAGCGCGGCATCGAACTGGTCGAACAACTGCTGCCCGTCGTCAACGCGACGGGGCGCACGCCGCAGCCGATTTCCGAGCTGATGGTCGCGCTGCAATGCGGCGGCAGCGATGGCTGGTCAGGCGTGACGGCGAATCCGCTGCTCGGCCTCGTGGTCGATGAGATCGTGCGGCAGGGTGGCTCCGGGGTGCTGGCGGAAACGCCGGAAATCTACGGCGCGGAACATCTGCTGACGCGCCGCGCGATCAACCGCGAAGTGGGCGAGAAGCTGATCGCCAAAGTCCATTGGTGGGAAGATCACGCCCGCAAGCACAACATGGAAATCGACAATAATCCGAGCGCGGGCAACAAGGTTGGCGGGCTGACGACGATCCTCGAAAAGTCGCTCGGCGCGGTGGCGAAAGGTGGATCGACCCCGCTGATGGACGTGTTCGACTACGCCGCGCCGATCACGACGCGCGGGTTCACCTTTGTCGATACTCCCGGCTACGATCCCGTTTCCGCGACTGGGCAGGTGGCGGGCGGCTGCAACCTGATCGTGTTCACGACCGGGCGTGGCTCAGTGTTTGGCTATAAGCCCGCGCCGAGCATCAAAGTAGCGACTAACACGACCATGTACGAGCACATGACCGACGACATGGATTTCAACGCGGGCAAGGTGCTCGATGGCGCGGACATGCAGCAGGCCGCCGCCGAACTGCTCGATCTGGTGATCGCGGTCGCGTCGGGGCAGGAGTCCAAGAGCGAGGCGCAGGGCGTGGGCGAGGAGGAGTTCGTCCCCTGGAATTTGGGTGGGACGCTGTAGAAATCACCCCTCACCCCCGACCCTTCTCCCACGCACGCGGGGAGAGGGGAGACAATCGGCATTCGCGCTTTCGTAGGGACGTGATTTTTCGCGTCCGTTAGGCGCAATCAGGCCGCTAATTTGCATATAGGGCAAAGAGATGGGTTGAGCAGAGACCGATGACAATTGCTTTTGAAGAACGCCTGTCGGACTCGCCTTATATCGAGAACGTGATTCGCGGGCGGACGCTCAAAAAAGACGCGCCGATTCGCCCGGCGACGAGTCACTGGCATATGGTCTTTGTGAAATATCGCGGCGTGCTGCGTGCGCTGGCCGTCGGCCCTTGCTCGATTTCGGGGCGGGCGTTCTGGGATGCAGGCGCGGAACTGCTTTGGATTCGTTTCAGGCTGGGCACGTTCATGCCGCATCTACCCGTCAAGCGCTACCTCGATCTGGAAACGGAAATGCCCGAAGCCGT
>DASZXN010000742.1:0-13623 GCA_035545875.1 Phototrophicaceae bacterium | reverse complement strand
TGCTCCCGACGGGCGAACAGGCACGCGACAACGCGCAGATCATTCAAGCGGCGCGAGCTTTAATCGCAGAGGGGACATCGTAGGGGCGCAGCACGCTGCACCCTTAGATTTTACTCGTACTCGACTTCCGGCTCGCCGGATGAGCCGAAGAAACCAATGCCGCTGCTGCCGCGCCGCGTCAGGAAATCATCGCGCACGTCGATTTGCTCCTTGAGGCTGTTGTAGGATTTCTCCAGCACCGCCAGCGGCAGCGTGTTCAGGTCTTCGTAAGCGACCTGCGTCAGCGCGAAGATCGCCACCTCGCGGATGAACGCGCCGGGGTAGCCGACCAGTCGCGGCACGAGCGCGCGATGCTCGTCGTTCCACATCGCGCCGAGATACTGCTTGAGCATCCGTTCGGCGTCCTCGCGGCGGCGCGTCTCCGGGATGATGAAGATGCGATCCAGCCGACCGGGACGCTTGAGCACACGCTCGTCAATCGCTTCGGGATAGTTGGTCGTGGCGATCAGCAGCGTTCCACGATCATTCATTGACGACTCGGAGCCGTCGAGCACGTTCAGGACGAGCGCCTTCTCGCGGTCGTGCAAAAAGGCGTCGATCTCTTCGAGCAGGATCAGCGTAGGGTACTGCGAATACGAGGCGACGTGGAGCGCCTGCTGAATCTTGCCAAAGGTCGCGCCCATCTGATCAGCGCTGGAGACGTAGATCACCAGATAGCCGCGCTCAATCGCCCACGCCGCCAGCGCCGAGCAGAGCATCGTCTTGCCCGTGCCGGGCACGCCTGCCAGCAGCAGCTTGCGAAACGGCTTCAGGTTGAGCTTCTTGTAAACGTCGATGCCTTTGGTGAAAAACGTCTCGACATCGTGCAGAATGTCATCTTTCAGGCGCATCGGCAGAATGACTTCCTCCCAGTGGGTTGTTGGCACGAATGAGGCCGTCCGCCCGCCGATGATCATCACTTTCGGCTCCGGGTTCATCGACCGCAGCAGCCGGTCGCACTCGGTCGTGAAGGCTGTCCAGATCGGCAGGAAGGCTTTCGCGACGCTCGCCAGCGAGATCATGCGCCCATCGTCGGTATAGCGCGAGGCCAGCACCAGCACATCTATCGTGGTTTCGCCCTGCGCGAAGCGGTAGACGTACGCGCCGGAGCGATAGGCCAGTTCGCCCGAATGGAGATGCTCGCTTACCCGCACCAGCACCGGGCAGTCGAGCGGCGTAATCCCCGTGAAGCGATACCCATCCGGCAGCGCGAAAGTGGGATCGAACTTGCTCAGAACCGTCTCATGCACCACCGAATCGGCGACCCACAGCGTCATCAAATCGGTTTCGCGGCGGTTGGGCAGCCAATCCGTCTCGATCCACTTTGCCATGATGTCGATTTTGAGGGATACCCCCAGATTGATGATTGTGTCGTCGTAGTATCTGTTCATCACGGTTATTCTGAGACTCGTCCATTACCGTTAATCATTGTACACCAATTCACATGAAACCTCTATTAGCGACCATAAAAGTTTATAAGAGTTCTTAAAAGACAACAAAACTCACGGAGATAGCGCAGAAGGGCAGTATTATTACCAAATACCTACCCGGATTGTCATATTTAATGCGCATTATGGATAAGCCGCAGCAGGAACAGACAAGGGCACGATCTGTCGCGCCCTTACGATAAGGTACTTCGCTCGAAATCGCTATCCATAGCTGGCGTAATTTACTCATTCGGCACGTATGATCGAACCTCCATGCCGCACCTGGAGTAGAATAAATGTTCTCGACAAAGGAGGCCGCTCATGCAGCAGTATCTCTATCGCATTCAGCCGACCCGACCCGCCATGCTGATCGAAGCAACGCAGCGCGAAAGCGAACTGGTTTCACAACACTTCAAGCGTCTGAAAGGCCTGATGGAGCAGGGTATCGTTATTCTGGCGGGACGCACGCTCAACGCCGACGCGACGACTTTCGGCATCGTCATCTTCAATGCGGAATCGGATGAGGCGGCTCACGCTATCGTGGACAGCGATCCGGCGGTGGCGGGTGGGGTGTTCAGCGCCGAACTGTTCCCTTACCGCGTCGCGCTGATCGATGAGAAGAATGCGTACCTGTAGGAGCCAGCGCACTGCGCTCCTACAGAGCAGAAATCTAATGCTCCTCGACACGCGGCTTGAGGAAGCGATGGCGCAGCGTGTCCATCGCCGCGTCGAAGTAGAAATGGTAGATTGGGAGGCCGTTAAAGCGCGGTAGATCGTGCAGCGACTCTGGCAGATTCTTGGCCTCGGCGCTGAAGCTGAAGCCCGCTTCGAGGATCGGCACGATGTTGCGCTTGAGCCGCAGCGCTTCCTCGATCTCGCGGCGCAGCCAGTCGCCTTCGTCGGCGCAGCGCTCCAGCGATCCGCGTGACAGCACGAGCACAAAATGCGTTCGTGCGGCGATCTCGTGCAGCACAATCTGGTCGAATTCTCCATTCGCGATGGTATCCACGTCGAAAAACACATCATAACCGTGCGCGCGTAAGTCGAGGGCGATGGAACGGGCGAGATGTCGGCTCACGCTGCGGCGATAACTGACGAACACGGTCTTATCCGCCTCGCGCATGAGATCACCTTTTCAAATCCAGTGGGGTCAAGCTGCGGGATCGCGCCCGCACTCATCATTATAGAATAGGTGTTCTGGTTTTGGGCGGAAATTTGTCACTAACTGAAGTGTTCTAGCGCCGGATCGATTTCGCTTAAGAGCGAGTCAGGGCTGCTCGTTCACCCATACACAGCGACCAATGTCGATCCCGACGGGACGAAAGCCGATCTTCCGGTACATCGGAATGCCCATCTCCGAGGCGAACAACACGCCGTAGTGATAGCCAAGCGCGCGCGCATCGAGCAGCGGCTTGAGCGTGATCGCCGCGCCGATCCCTCTGCCGCGCAGTTCGGGAATCGTGCCGACACAGAACAAGCCCGCCACGCCGCCGCCCACAAAGACGAGGTTGGTCGCAGCGGGCTGACCGTTCCAATAACCAATGTAGGCGCGCCAGGGGCAGTCCGCGCCCAGCGCCAGCGTCGCGTCGGGAAAGACCCTTGCCGACGCCAGCGGGAACTCCTCGTCATAGGCGTGGTAAAGGGTTGTCGCCCAGTCGTTGAGCGTCTGCTCGTCGGTTGCCTCAACGATCTCTAAACCTTCCGGCACGCGATAAGCCGCGTCAGCATAATTGAGGTCGAGCGCCATACCGAGCGCGATATAGCTCAGTTCAAAACCGTGCGCGAGCAGCCGTTCGACCAAATCGGGTGGCTGCGGCTGATCGTTGAACCACCAACCCGCCAGCGGCGAATTGCGCGCCTGATAATGCGTGATCATCTGCTCAATCGCCGTGTCTGTTTGATCAGGGGCGAGTTTCGCCCGCCACACACCTTTGAAGATCGGTGAGGGCAGCGGCGTATCGTGATAGCTGAACTGCTCGTCCTCGACCAGTTCGCTGCCGGGCAGTTGTGTCGTCGCGCGGAACAGCGCGAACAGGTTGTCCTCAATCGCGGCGGCAAGCTCGGCGTCGGTCGCGTGGGTTAGAATCTCGGTCATGAATTTCCTTGTAGTTTCACGTCAGAGTCTCGAAGTTGCTCAGATGCAAACACGTTGATTTTCTCGTAGAGGCGCGGCATAAGGCTATTTCAGAATTGACGATTTGAACAAGTCTGACTCTACCTCCCGCACCCTCCCCGAATTCAGGGAAGGAGCAAAGCACGGACGTACCCGCACCAAAGCCGTCGGCTGTGCAATCGCTCATTCTGAAATATGCTCGTGCCTCGCCCCTACAAAGCGATCCTTGCACCAAAGTGCCGTCGCAGGTCAGGCGACTATGTTCATACCCACCAGCGAGATGCAGTACAATACCAGAACCTATCGTCTTTTCCTGTGACCATTTATGACTGAACCCACCATTTTCATGAGCCATAGCTCCAAAGACCGCGAGTTCACCAACGGGCTGGCGAAACGTCTGCACGAGGCGAATTTCCACTGCTGGATCGACCTCGACGACATTCCCGATGGCTCGACCTGGCCGCGCGAAATCGAGAAGGCGATCACCGCCTGCGATGCCATGATCGTGGTCATGTCGAAGCATGGCCGCGAATCGGAATGGGTCGAGCGCGAGACGCTCGTGGCGATGGACTTGCGCAAGCCGCTCTTCATCGCGCGGATTGACGATACCCCGCTGCCGATCCACCTGATCAACCGCCAGTACACCGACTTTCGCGCTCGTCCCGACGCGGCGATCAAAAAGCTGATCGCCGCGCTCCAGAAAGCTCTGAGCGGCGTTCCGCTGCCTGAACCGAAGCCGAGCGAACAAAAGAAGCTCGCGCCGGAGCCGAATACGCTCAACTTCTTCAAGTACATGGAGCAGCTTCCCGATGGCGCGGAGAACGCTCGTATCGCCCGCGCGCTCTACGACTGGGCGAAGCCAATTTTCACCAGCCTTGTCTTTACCGGGCGCAAGGAACCCGCGTTTCAGGCCAACCTCTCGGTTGGGCCGGGCGGCGTGAGCATCTTTTCGGTGCGCGCCTACGCCAAGCAGCCCGCCGTCGAAGTCGCGCTGCAATACCTGATGAACTTCCCACCCTACGACGATCAGGCCAAACGGCTCGAACTACTGCACACCCTCAACCGCTTCGTGAGCGAGCCGTTCGCTGATGATCGTGCCGACCGCCGCCCCAACATTCCGCTGCTTGCCTTCAGCGACGCCAGCGCGTTCGCCGCCTTCACCGATCTGATCGCTGAGATCGTCGCTGCCCTGAGTTAGCCCTCGATTGCCCCCGGATCGACCATGAACGAGCAGCGCCGGATGTAGGTCTGCTCGCGCGTGATCGTGATGATATTGAAGCCCGGTCGCGCCGTGCGATCCGGCATACTATCGACCTGATCGGGATAGTTGTGCAGTTGATACCAACTGCTCAGGGCGCTGTGATAGGCGATGCCGTCGCGCGTCATCTCGACGTTCTGGTGAACGTGTCCGAAGAACACGCCGCGCAGCCGTTTCTGCGCGGGCAGCAGCGTGCGGTGAAAGTCCTCGCCGTTGGTCATACGCATGAACTTGTCCCACCAGTACGATCCCATCGGCAGCACATTGTGATGCACCGCTACAATCAACGGGCGGCTATCCTGCGCCTGACAAATGTCGGCCAGCCATGCCAACTGTTCCACGCTGACCTTGCCACGCGGCGGTTCGGCGGGACGGTTGCTGTCCATGCAGACGATTTGCACGCCCTTGACCTCGAACTCGTAGTCGAACGGCGTTTTCGGCTCCTGCTCGCCGAGCATAATCCGCTGAAGCATCGCGCCATCGTCGTGATTCCCGGCCAGATAGTAAACTGGAGCTTCAATCTCGCTCAGGATTTGGCGGGCCGTGTAATAAGCCGATTCGTCGGGATTGTAGGCCACGTCGCCCGTGTGCAGGACGAAATCCGGCTTGAAGGGCAGATTGTTGATCTGATGTACCAGTGCCTTCGCGCCGACCAGCGGCGTATGGTGCGCGCCATCCTGATTGTAGTGCGGGTTCGCGCTGATATGGGTATCAGTGATCTGGACAAAGCGCAGCAGCGTTTCGGTCATGCTTCCCCCTGTTATTGGACGACCTTGAAAATGCGGCTCTCCCCCGACTGGCACACGACCGGAAAAGCGTCGAGAAATTTCTGCTCGCCGATTGTACCGTACCAATCGGGATGGCGTTCGACATCGCCGTAAACGATGTAGCTGATGTCATACTTCCAGAGGATCGGCCAAACATCGGCCAGCCGGGTCGAGGTATAGAGCGAGCGAACATCAGCCACGCGCTCGTCCAGCATCGGCTGGATCGACGTGCCGCGCCAGTTCACCTCGTGCATTCCCCAGCCGAGCAGCGTCGGCAGTCCGGTCAGCGCACCAACTCGTCCTGAAGCCAGCCCCGGCGCGTTATAGAAATACGAGTAGCGGTCGCTGCTGCTCCACACCCCGGACGCGACCACGACCTGCTGCTGCCCGACCAGACCGTGCAGGCAGGTCAGGGTTTTGTAGTCGTCCGCCGTGACCAGACTTGCGCCGCCGTTCAGCGTCAGCGGCGGCGCGGCGGCCACGTTCCAGCGGCTTGTCTCCCAGAGCGCGTGCGTCCAGAGCGCGGCGGGCGCATACGCCAAGCCGACCCCGATCAACGCGGCACTGACGCCGCCGACCGCAATCCGCGCCGCCGGACGAGCGAGCTTCCATTCATGATCCGCCAGCAGGCTGTACAGCCCATAGCTGACGGCGATGCCCAGAAAAAACCATGCCTGAATGTGCGCCTTGAACAGCGTGAAATCCCGAATCCCGAACAAATCGGTCAGATAGAGAAATTCGGGCACGATCAGCAGCAGCAGCGCGACCGCGATCAGCAGCAGCGCGAAGCTCGTCGGCGCAGTCATCGCGCTGAACGTCTCCGCCCGTCCGCGCCGGTAGCCGCGCAGCAGCAGCGCGAACAGCAGGGTCAGCAGCGCGAACAGCAGGATCAGCGTTGGCAGACCATCCAGCCGGAAGCGCACGATCAGCGGCAGCACGCTGTCCAGATTCGGGAATTTCGTCAGCGCGTTGACGATGCTGTACTGCTGATCCCCATTGGAGCGGCTGAGTTCGCGCGCCGTCAGCAGCGTCGTCGCGCCGATTAGCCCCAGCGCCAGCGCCAGCACGATCAGGATTGCCGCGCCCCACGCGGCGGCACGCCGGCGCGCCGCGCGATAAGTCTCGACCGCCACGTAGATCGTCGCCAGCGGCAGCAGCGCGCCGAAGGCCAAAAACAACTGCGGCAGGCGTGTCGCCTGATAGAGATTCGGCAAAAGCCCGCTCACGCCCGATGATTCCAGCCCGACCAGAAACGGCGCGTAAGCGATCAGGCTAATGGCGATCAAGGCCGCTGCGAATACGCCGATGCCGATCCAGTCGCGCCCACTCAAGCGCCGCTGCGCGCGCAGGCGGCGCAGCCCTTCCGCGCCGATCAGCAGCACCAGCCCCGGCGGATAATTGAGCGGATTGACGAAGATCAGGCTGCCAAGCAGCAGGCCGTACAGCAGCGTTGGCATGACGCCTGGTTGCGTCGTTTGCAGGAGTAGATTGAGCGCCAGCCCCATCACCATGATCGAGAGAAAAATCGCGGCGACGTGGGCGTGATCGTCGGCCTGCAAATAGCTGAAATAGGGAAATTCGTCAATCGCGTCGGAATAATCGCCCGCGTAGGTATTCGGCACGACGCGATCCTTGATCACGCGCGAGGCATTGAACCACCACATCCACGACCACGTACCAATCGACGTATCGGCGCTCACCGGGCGCGGCGTTTCGCGCCCCGGCACGTCCCAAAAGCCGAGGTAGTCCGCCGAAGCCGCGCCAATCTGATCGGGCAGATCGACCAGCGGGAACTC
This sequence comes from Phototrophicaceae bacterium, assembly GCA_035545875.1. Classification (GTDB taxonomy): domain Bacteria; phylum Chloroflexota; class Anaerolineae; order Aggregatilineales; family Phototrophicaceae; genus Flexifilum. The sequence goes on along the minus strand of DASZXN010000742.1, from coordinate 6,223 downwards.
GTAATTGCTCATCACGTTGACCACGATCACGCCGAGGAGCGCGAACACAAGCGCTATGCGCGGGCGCGCTCGCCGTGCCGCTACCAGATCGTAAACAACGCCGAAGGTGCAAAGCGCCGCCAGCGCGAAAATCATAGCCGTCCACAGGTTGTACGCCGACAGATTGTCGATGCCTGCCGCGAGCGCCAGTGTCGAGCCAAGCAGATGCCCGAAGTAATAATAGTTGATCGCTTCGCCGGACAGCCAGGGGTCTTGCGGTGGGAAAGTCGGCGTCTGCATGATGGCGGACAGCAAGGCCGAATCCATCGGCTTTTCGGCAGTAAAGATACTATTTTGTGCCGAGCGGTACGCCGACCAGCCGACCAAGACCAGCACGAAGACCAACTCCGCCGCGATCAGCGCCAGCCGATGCTGCTTCCACCAGGCGCGCCACGCCAACGGCTGATTCCGGCGACCGATCCCGTAAATGACCGCCACAATCAGCACAATCACCCCGGCACAGGCAATGCCAACCGGCGTGTTGGTCAGCACGTGCAGGGTCGTGAGTATCCAGAGCGTGTAAGCGACCAGCGCCAGCCCAAGCGCTCGCGCCAGTATGAAACCGCGATCCGGCAGCCCGCGCAGCAGGCGCGTACACAGCGGCAGCACGGCGATCCCGGCAGCCGTCGCCATCAGCCACGCATTGACGATCATCCAGCCTTCGTGCGCCAGCCAGTCGAGCAGCAAAATCGCTTCTCCGCTTCACACAGGTTTCTTAATTCAGTATAGCCGATGTCACACTTGATTCCGCCGAAGCGAACCCCCGATAATGAGCGCTCATTTCGCAAGCATGGGAGGAAACACGATGGCCGCATCCGAAGATATCGAGAAAATGCGTCAGGGGATCATGCGCTTCCGTGAACTGCTCGATCTTATGCGCGACCAGCTTGAGGAAGGCGAGCGCGCTTACGCCCAACTGTTCGCCCATCGCAGCGCCGAGGAAAAGACAGCGCTCAAGGAGAAAGAGCTTCAGGGGCGCGCCGCGCTCGATTTGCTCGACGACCCGTCACCGCTTGGCAATGCCGCCGTCAATCTGCGTTTCGCCGCGCGCAATCTGGAGCGCGATTTCGAGCAGTTGTACGACAATATCATGACAGAGTAACCGACTTTCGTACTCGGAACCGTTGCATTTGGGGTCGTAGCGGTAGACGTGCGAGCCTGCGGTTCGCCTGTGTCTGCCTTTTGCGCGGGCGCATCTATAGGCGCGCCCCTACCGATATGCTTGTCTTTGACTCATCACGCGTTACTCAGCACTTCTCTAGGAACAGGGTCATCGCATCAAAATGAGATTGAAAGTCACACAGGGTCATCAGGGATCGTAGGGACGCGATGGATCGCGTCCGTTGTAGCGGACGGCATGAATGCCGTCCCTACGAAACCCCGTTCACCTTTTATGACCCAAACAGAAATTTGATCCGATGACCCTGCTCTGGGAATGACGTGCTGTTTGCTGGGTAACAGTTCTGGCTATAATAACGGCATGAAGAAAATATACGTCCTCATCGCCCTGCTGACTTTGGTGGCCGCCTGTTCCGGGACGCCGACGAACGTCGTCACCGTGCCGACGCTGGCCGTGCTGCCGAGCACCACCGCGACCCTGACCTCGACGCTGACCGCCACGCCGTCGCCAACCGAGACACCAACCAGCACATTGACGCCCAGCAGTACGCCTGCGCCAACCGACACCGCTACGCCTGTTCCCTCGGCGACTTTCACGCTGACCGTATCGAGCACGGCGACGGCGACCGCGACTTCGACACAAACCTATACCTTCACCCCCAGCCAGACGATCACCGACACGATCACGCCGACGCCCTCGCCAACCTTCACGGCTTCGCCCGAACTCGACAGTCTGGGGCTGCTGGCGCTGCTCTCCCAGCGCGCGACCGTGCTGCCGCCCAATCTGCGCTATAACCCGCCGACGCTGACCGCCGTCGCTTTCGCCGCGCAAACGCTGATCGCCGCGCAGAACGCGCCGACCGAGCCGGATAACGGCCCGACGCCGCTGGCTGGCGCGCCGCAGCTAGCGACTCTGCCGCCGCCGCTCACCCTGACCTGCTCGACCACGCTGCCCGGCGGTCTGGCCGGAGCCTTCGCCTCTGACCCAACCCTGACGCAGAGCATCGGTTGTCCGCAGGGCGCATCCTTCTCGACGACGACCGCCGTCGAGGGTTTCGAGCATGGGACGATGATCTACGTGCAGGGCAGCCCCAACGAAATCTACGTCCTGACGCTCGACAACCGCTTTGAGCGCTTCGACGACACCTGGGTTCAGGGCGTCGATCCTGAAACGACGGGGTTGACGCCACCATCGGGCTTGCTCGAACCGAAACGCGGCTTCGGCAAAGTCTGGCGTAACAATCTGGAAGTGCGCGGCTCGCTCGGCTGGGCGATGGACTCGGAACAAGGATCATCGGCGACCATGCAGGCGTTCGATCACGGGCGCGCGCTCTTCCTGCCCCAGCGCGGTCAGACCTATCTGCTCATCGACGATCCGGGCGGCTTGACCGGTTTATGGCGAACGCTGGCGGCGAGCTTCTAGGATGGTGGGCGCTCTCCTGCGCCTGACCCTGACCAGCGCGTTCGCCTGCGTCCTATTGATAATGGCGGCGCTGCTGGTTGGGCGGAGGCTGCCAAGCGACGAGATCGCCTACACCAACCTCAATCAGTCTGGCAAAACCGATCTTTTCCTGCTCGATCTGACGACGCGCGCCACGTATAACCTGACGCGCACGCCGTTCTCCTACGAAGACGAGGCGGTCTGGTCGCCGGACGGCCAGCAAATCGCCTACCAGCGCATCGACGAGGATCGCTCGCAGGTCTGCATTCGGGCGGCGCAGATGTTCTGCTATGGCGCGGCAGGCGCGTGGGATCACTCGCCGATTTGGTCGCCTGATCAGCGCTCGCTGGCCTTCATCAGTTCGGATTCGCAGTTGTTCGTGCGCGATTTGGTCAGTGGAGCGCTCCGGCACATCGGCTCTGCGGATCGGCTCCTGCTTCAGCCTGCCTGGTCACCGGACGGCGCGCGGATTGCCTTCATCGAATCGCAGTCCGGGCTGATCACGCACAACCTCTACGTCACTACGCCCGACCTCAGCAATGTGCGCCTGATCCCCACACCGGGAGTCGAGCCTGCCGCGCCCGCCTGGTCGCCGGATGGCGCGCGGATCGCTTTCATGGGGAGTGATGCGGACGGGCGCAAAAATGTCTACAGCGTCGAGCTTGTAGACGGGCAGATGCGGCAGTTGACCCATAGCAGCGTCGATGGCCTGCCGATTTGGTCGCCGGACGGCGCACGGATCGTTTTTCTCTCCCTGCGTGATGGCAACGCCGACCTCTACCTGATCAACGCCGACGGCAGCGACGAGCAGCCCCTTACCCGCAACACCCACACCGATCAGATGCCGATTTGGTCGCCCGATAGCTCGCAGATTGTGTTCGTCTCGGATCGCTCCGGGACGTACCAGCTTTACCTCATCGATCTGCCTACGGGCGACACCGAGCGCCTCACTTTTGACGAGGGCATCGATTTCGATCCTGCCTGGCAGCCCTGAACCTCACGCCGTTCCACGTTCGATGGCTGATTGAGCTTTCCGCGTTTTGCTTTCGCTAATCGCTAATCGCTGCGAAGATGCGTAAAATACACACGAAGAAATGGCTTTCAGAAAGGGAATCCCAATGACCGACACGCTTCGTCCCCGTCTCTCCACTTCAAGCTGGAGCCTGCATCGCGCGCTGGGCCTGACCTATCCCGATTCGCCCGCGCAGCCGAACAGCGGCGCGGCAGAGACCTATGGTCAAGGCGGTCTCACCCTGCTCGACGTGCCCGACCGGATCGCGTCGATGGGCATTTACACCCTCGAAATCTGTCATTTTCACTTCCCCTCGCGCGATCTCGGCTACATCGCCGAACTGCGCGGCGCGCTGCAATCGGCGGGCGTCGAGTTGTTCTCCCTGCTGATCGACGACGGCGACATCAGCGATCCGGTGAACGGTCAGCGCGATCTCGACTGGATTTCAAGCTGGATTGAGACGGCGGGACTGCTCGGCGCGCGCTGCACGCGGGTGATCGCGGGCAAGTCGCAGCCGAGCGAAGAAGCGCTCCAGCGCAGCATCAGCGGGATGCAAATGCTAGTCGAGCGTGGTAAAGCGAGCGGCGTGCGCGTCATGACCGAAAACTGGCACAGCCTGCTCTCGACGCCGGACTATGTGCGCCGTCTCATCAACGAGACTGATATTGGTCTCTGCGCCGACTTCGGCAACTGGCGCGGCGCGAGCAAGTATGACGATCTGGCGGCGATTTTCCCGCTGGCAGAATCCTGCCATGCCAAATGCTCGTTCGCGGACGGCACGCCGAACCGCGACGATTACCTGCGCTGTCTCGATCTGTCGAAGGCGGCGGGTTTCAACGGCCCGTATACGCTGATCTTCGACTCAGCCAGCCCGGACGAATGGAACGGTCTGACGGTCGAGCGCCAGATGGTGCAGCCTTACCTGAATTGACTTATTTGGGGAGTATCCCCTGATAACAAGGGCGCAGCGTGCTGCGCCCCTACAGTCCGTGTCGTGAGGGGATAATCCCCTTTATTTATCCAGCGAGCCGATGACCTGCCACTTCTGCCCATCGCTCGTCGGGTAATTCTGGCCGTCGTAATAGGTGTACAACTGCACCGCGACGGTGTAATGTCCCGGCGCGAGCTTGCTCAAATCGAGCGGGTGCGGATCGTAGACGACTTCGCCCGGCTGGAACGAAGTCGTCGGGCGCGCGTTCTGGAACGGGAAATCGTCGTACTGCGCCGCCAGCTTGCCCGACGAATCGAGCAGGAAGGCCGAGACGGTGTAATCCTTCGTCAGCGGCTTGTCCGCCGACCACCACAGATCGACGCGCGAATCACCCGGCAAAATCTGATCCATGCGCAGGGTCATGCCATTGCTGAACTGCGCGACCGGCTTGTCGGGCATGGTGTCGAAGCGGTAGACGTTGAGCAAATCGCCTGACCAGGGCACGGATAGCTTTGCCGTCTGCACGTGATGGGTTTGCGCGAGGAACTTGAATGCCGACTGATCAGGACTCCAATGCACCAGCCAGATCGTCGGGTACTGGCTCATCTCGTTGATCAGACCGTTCGGGTACTGCTTCGGCTTGTCCTCGCGCCACATGCGCAGCGATTCGCGCGGCGTTTCCGGCGATAGGTCTTGGTCGATGTAGTAATCCATCGTGAAGTCGTCACGGTAGATTTCCATCAGCACCAGATCATCTTTGTGGGCATAGAGCGCAAGATTGTCCGCGACTTTGTTCCAGGGCGCTTTGGGATAGTAATCATCGACGGTCGAAACGCCGTAAATCACGATCACCGCGACCAGAAAAATCCGCGCCGGGTTCTTGAAATTGGCGAGGCCGCGCGCCGTCAGGATCGCTAAGGCCGGACTGAGCAGCAGGATGCGGCGCGGCGAGAGGAAGTCGAGCCAGAAGTTGATGATGTAGGTCACGACGACCGTGAAGCCGAGCCACACGCCCAGCAGAAAGGTCGAACTGAGCGGCTTCCATTGGATGCGCCCATCCTCGTAGCGCACGAGGCCGAACAGCATCAGCCCGATCATCAGCGGCCACATCTGGCTGAAGTATTTGAAGCCGAGCGTCGTCAGCGTATCCCAGTTCGAGGGCAGCGCCGCGTCGATACCCGGATCGGTGTTGCGCTGACCCCAGCCATACAGCACGAACCAGGGCAGGAACAGCAGCCCGGCGATCACCAGAATGCCGAGCGCGCCGATCCGTTTGCGCCCGCGCAGGAAGATCAGCGCGTGGAGCGCCTCGATCACGCCCATGTAACAGCCGATGTAGTTGGTGTGGTAGAGCGCGACCAGTGTCGCCAGCCACAGGAACGCGCGCATCGTCCCCGGTTTGCGATACCAGCGGATGTAAAAGAACACGCTCATCAGCGCCAATAACGTCCGCATCGCGTACATACGAACGTCCTGCGCCAGCGAGATTTCCGAGTCGCTCATCGCCAGAAAGAGCGCCGCCAGCAGCGGGATCACCCAATACTCGTCGCGGTCACGGTTGCGCGCGATCAGCCGCGCCAGCGGGACAATCGCCGCCACGCTCAACAGCGAAGCCAGCGCCGAGAACATGCGCATGGCGACCGCCGTCGTCCCGGTCAACTGAATCCAGAGGTGCAGCAGC
>DASZXN010000741.1:0-9069 GCA_035545875.1 Phototrophicaceae bacterium | reverse complement strand
AATCGTATCGCCCGACTGCACCTGATACTGGATGACCGAGTCGCGCGGTCGGTCAGGGATAATCGTAAACGGGTTATAGTCGTTGCGATCAATCTCTAAGCCATTTTGCTGATTGAGGGTTGCAATGGGCGTGCTCATCAGCGAAGCGATGGTCTGCGGGCTGAGGGTCGCAGGCACACCGGGAATCACGGTTGGATTATTCTCGCTGGTCGGAACGACCTGCGGCGCGTTGGTCGGCGCGCTGGTCGCCGCCTGTGATGTTGGCTGATCAGGCAGCGGTACGTTGTTGTTGCTGTTGGCGGTGAGCAGAAGCACAGCGGTAGCGATGGTCAACCCGGCGGCACCGATCAGGCTAACTAGCCCCAGCGCGCGCCGCCAGCCAGCCGTTTGACGCTCGTGGATGGCACGGTTAGGGCCAGTATCGGCCAGGTGATCCGGCAGCTCGTCAAACGGGTCGATTTGTTGTGACATCGGTTTCGTATAACCTCATCTACGCGGACGATATTCCCCCACGTAACAGACGCGCAATACTAGCGCCGCTTGTCTGACGTGGCAAGCCTGTACTCTTGGGCCAGGGAAGATGGGGACAAATTCGTAATGTAACGTGAATTATGGATAAGCCTCAGGCGGAACAGTTTTTTCCCTTGTAGGGGCACGACATGTCGTGCCCCTACGGTGAAATTCCTCACTCAAAATGGTTATCCATACTTTGCGTCTTGTACTTAAACTTTGCGTCGTTGCGTTGATGCTCTTGTCTTTTTACTTCAGCGTGATCACATCGAGGGCGAACGGCAGATGTGGATGTACCATCGGGATCACAATAGAGGACTGATCGAAATTGGTGACGTAGAGATGATTGGGCGCGGCGAAGGCTACGTCGCTCGATCCACGAAACAGCCCGGCGATATAGTCGAGCTTGCCATTATCGAGTTTGGCGACCCCGTTCTGGCCGAGCGCCGCCACGTAGATCGTGCCATCAGGCGTGACGGTCGCGCCGTTGAAGCCTGCCGGGTGGTCGGGATCGGCGTTGGCGTAGAGGATCGTTGCTTTCGCGTCCTTGACCGTAACGCTGTAAATGTCGTTGATTTCGGGGTCGGTGACGATAATCGCATCGGTTTTTGCGTCGTAAGCTAATCCGGTCAGCGCGGGCGTTGGGCTGCCATTGCTCGCCGTAACGGGCGAGTTCCACCAGTCCGCGCCATTCGAGCCGTCGGCGTCGAAGCGCCAGACCTGATTCTTGCCCGAATCAGTCACGTAAACGCGGCCTGCCGAGTCCAGCGTCACGTCGCTCGGCGCGATGAAGCCCGGATCGGCGAAAGTCGTGACGTTGCCGTCTAATACGCGCACGACTTTGCCGCCCGCTGTACGCGGATCGGTGTCCTTCTGATCGACGACCAGCAGCGAGCCATCCGGCGCGACGGCGATGCCCATTGCCGCGCCAATACCGTCGCGTGTGCCGGGGACTTCACTCACCTGACCGTCCGGCGTGATCTTCCAGATCGCTCCGGTAGCGTAGCTGCCCGTATAGACCGAGCCATCGGGCGCGACCGCAACCGATTCAGGATACGAGTTGTCGTCGGGCAGGGAGGCGAACTGGCTGACGGTCACGTCGGCAATCAGCGGGACGGAGGTGGCGCGCACGCCGTTGTTGTTGAGCGCGCTGTTGACCAGCACCAGCGATACGCCGAGCAGCACCAGCAGTATCGCGCCGAAGATCACGAAAAAGGTCAGCCGCCGCTGCCAGAGCGTCATCGATTGCAGTGTTCGCATCGCTATGTCCGATTTGTGCCAAACTTCACATCATCATAGCGCGTAATGATGTCGCTTTGAAGGCCGATCACGGATATTGTCAGGGCAAACGCATCAAAATCAGATGGAAAGTCACAAAGGGTCACAAGGAATCGTAGGGACAGCATTGATGCCGTCCGCTCTGCCGGACGCGATTTATCGCGTCCCGACAAAACCCGTATCGCCTTTCATGACCCGAACATAAATTTGATGCGTTCGCCCTGCGGATATTGTTCAGAAGCAAAGGGTGTTCGTAGGGGCGACCTGCCAGGTCGCCCCTACAGCGTACACACAATTTACGGTATCGCTACGTGCGGCGGCAGGAAGTAGAAGGCCAGCCCTGCGATGATGTAGACGGCGATCAGCATCGCGCCTTCGAGCCAGTTCGATTCGCCGTCCAGCGAGATGAGCGCGGCGATCAGTGCCGCGCCGAACAGGACGACCAGCTCGAAATCATTGAAGACCAGCAGCAGGCGATTGTTGAAGATCAGGCTGATAAAGACCAGCACCGGCGCGACGAACAGCGCAATCTGCAAGCTGGAACCGACCGAAACCGAGATGCTCAGTTCCATCTTATTCTTGAGCGCGACCTGCACCGCGACCACGTGTTCAGCGATATTGCCGATGATCGGAATGACGATGATGCCGAGGAAGAACTCGGTCAGGCCAAGCGACTTGACGACCGGCTCGACTGCGCCGACCAGCGTCTCGCTGACGAGGGCAGTGGCAATCGTCGCGGCGACCAGCACGCCGATGGTCAAGCGGAGCGGCCAGCCCGCTTCATCGGCAGAGGCTTCTTTCGCCAGTTCATTGATTTCGCGGTCGTCACTGCGGGAGCGGAAGGAGTAAAGGATACTCAGTCCATACAGGACGATCAGCACCAGCGCGACGCCTTCGCTGAAGAGCAGTTCGGAATTTGGATGGCTCGCCAGCGCGCTGTCGAACAGCGATGGGATCGCCAGCGCGACGACCGCCAGCACGCCGAGCGTGGCGTTGTTGCTGGCGGCGCGGCGGTTGAAATGCTGAACGCCGTGCTTCCAACCGCCCGCGACGATGCTGAAGCCCAGTACCAGCAGCAGGTTGCCGATGATCGATCCGGTAATCGAAGCGCGCACCAGATCGAGCAGCCCCGCCTGAATCGCAAAGATGGTGATGATCAGTTCGGCGAGATTGCCAAGCGTAGCGTTGAGCAGCCCGCCGATACGCGGCCCGGTATAGACAGCCAGCGATTCGGTCGCATCGCCGATCAGCTTGGCGAGCGGGATCAGGCCAAGCGCCGAGAGGATGAACACCAGCACCGGATCGGCATTGGCGACACGCACAATCAGCGCCACCGGAGCGAAGATCAGCAGGTAATAGAAGAACGAGATACGCGGCATCAGCTTCCCCTGAGGGTCAGGTGGTCAGTAAGCTAAATTATAGGAGGAAGCTGATAATAGACAAACTCAGGTTGCGCTCAGGGCAAACACATCAAAATCAGATGGAAAGTCACAAAAGGTCACAAGGAATCGTAGGGACGGCATTGATGCCGTCCGCTATGCCGGACGCGATTTATCGCGTCCCGACAAAATCCGTATCGCCTTTCATGACCCGAACATAAATTTGATGCGTTCGCCCTGAGGTTGCGCTCTTTAACCGTTGGCGCTAGTTGCCAATTTGAGAGAAGATTTTCGTAGGGGCACGGTGCGCCGTGCCCCTACAGACCCTATATAGACTGCTTAGAACCATGCACTAGCACCAATGGCTATTTAATAGCCAGCAAAGCAACATGGGGCGCGCTGCGGTATGGATTGATCCCGGCATCCTGCGTATTGATGATGTAAACCGCTTTGCAGGCCGCGCGAATTTGCGCGTAATTGTCAAACACGGAATAGGAATAGAACAGGCCGTCGCCCTCGCTGATGCTGTAGCCTTTGCCGCGCGTTTTGATGAAATTGGCGGTTTTCCACAAACCGAGCGCGCCTAGCAGTTGCTTGGAAAAACGCCCCAGCGGAGAACCCTGACCGAAACGATTGCCATCCGAGATAAAAATACCGATTTTGGCAACGCGCAGCATTTCAGCGATCATGCGGCTCGGTTCCGGGACGTGATGCAGAACGGCGAACTCGGTTACCAGATCGAAGCTCTCGTTGGGAAAGTTGATCGCGTTAGCGTTGCCGTCGATCAGTTCTTCCTGCGACAGCCCTTTCGCATAGCCTTGCGCGCGCAGGGCTGCGACAGGTTCAATTCCGGTTACGCGCACCTGCGGGTAACGCTCCTTGAGATAGAGCAGCGCCCGACCCGTTCCCGCGCCCACGTCGAGGATGGAATTGATTTCGAAGAACGGGATAACTCCCGCCAGCAGGGAAATCGCAAAATAATGCTCATCTTTCTGATGAACGTGCTCCTCATCGTAGTGATGCGCGGTTTCCGTATAATATTGCTGCTGAATCGTGACGCGCTCATCCACTTGGAGGCGCTCCTTTCCTCAGGTGACCTGCCCGATGTTGATCGGATAAGCTCGTATTATCTCAGGTGCAAACCTCATCAGCGGGTCGTAGAAAGACGCGATACAGACCGGGTACTTGCCGGATACGTCGATAGTCAGTAAGCCCATTATACTCACGGCGCGGTTGAATGTTAAACTTTAGGGATGTTCGGCGGAAGTTGAGGACGAAACGCTTGACGATCCTATCGACGCGAACCAGTCTGCTGGTCGCGCGGCTGCTCCAACGCAAATCCGACATTCGCTGGACTTACGAGTTGGCGCTGCTGCTGCTGTGCGGCGGCCTGATGAGCGCCGCGCTGTTCTTCCTGCCGCAGCAGTTCGCGGCGGTGTTTGGCCTCTACCCGGCGGCGGTGCTGATCGGCAGCGCGATCTTCACGCTGATCACGCCGCTGATTTGCGGCTGCGGCGCTGCGCTGATCGTCGGGCGCGGCTGGCGCAGCGAAGCCTATGATCTGCTGCGCGTGACGCCCATTTCCGCGAAGGTGCTGGTCTGGTGCAGCGCTTTAGCGACGCTCTATCGCCTGCGCAATTTTCTGCGCCTGATGCTCTGCCTGACGCCGCTGCTGGCGCTCTGGATTGGCTTTAATGGGCTTCAGGGCAATATTTTCCGCAACAGCCCGCGTGATCGCAGCGCGGCCTGCGCCGTCTCGCCGCTGGGGTTTCATTACTGCACGCCGATTTTTGTCGAAACCCGCAGCGGCATCGAGATGTATTCGGCCAACAATTCCGCGACGATTGACGCGCTGGTCTGGCAGGCGCAGCTAGCGCTGGCTGGTTTCGGCGCTGCTGTGAGTCTGCTCGGCGTGTGCCTGCTGGCGGCGCTGATCGGTGCGGTGCTGGCCTCAGTAATCAACCACCCGTATGCGGCGGTCGGGCTGGCCTTCGTGCTCTGTCTGATACTTGGTTACGGCTTGATCGCGGTTATCTATCCCGAACTGGTCATCTGTGCCGAGATCGATTTGCGCGCGCTGCACATTCTCTTCATGCTGACCTATACTGTGCTGCTCGGCCTTCTACCGTTTGGGTTAGCGATTTTCGGGATGCGGTCGGTCGAAAATATCGCCCGCGTCCAGCACGCTAATTAGCCGTCAGCGTTCGTGCCGCGAAAGCCGCGAGATCGTGGAACAGGTCGCCCGCGCTGGCTTCTTTCTCGTCCTGGGGCAGGGCAAGCTGCGCCTCGACGCGCGCCTGCATCTCCGCCAGCGCCTCGGCATCGGCGTGCGGCGCGAGGTAGGCGAACAACAGCCGATGTGCGCCTTTGCGTTCCATCGCTTCGAGGCCGTCGAGAATCTGGCGGTGCGGCGGGCCTTCCCAGATGTCGGCGATCATCGCTTCGCGCAGATGCCGCTCGACGCCGAACTCCGCCAGCGTGCCGATGCCGCCGTTGACCTCCATCGCCCATTTCGCCGTCTGAACCGCCTGCTCCGCCGTCCAGTATTTCGCCAGATGGAGCAGCACGCGGAAAGTCTGGAAGCGCTCGGAATATTTCGGCGCAGGCTCGCGCCAGACTGCTTCCGCGAGTTTGACCGAGTGCCACATCAGCGCGAACGCGCCGTGCAAGGCAGCCATTTTCTGCTCGAATTGGCGGCGCATCAGCGGTTGATCGATCAACTTCTTGCCGAAGATCACGCGCTCGCGAGCGAACAGGTAGGCATCGGCGATGGCTCGCTGCATCAGCGCGACGCAGGCGACGCAGTTGGCAACCCGCGACAGGTTCAGCACTTCGAGGATGTGATAAATGCCGTGCCCCGGCTCGCCGAGCAGATAGCCCTCGCTGCCGCGCAGTTCGACTTCGCCTGTCGGCACCGAGCGGGTAGCGATTTTGTCCTTCAGGCGGCGGATCGTGTAATTGAGCGCGCCATCGTCTTTGTAGCGCGGGACGAGGAACAAGGCCAGCCCGCGCACGCCTTCGACTGCGCCTTCCGGTCGCGCGGCGACTCGCGCAGCGACGACCGCCAGTTCCGCGCCGACGTTGCTGCAAAAATACTTGTCGCCCGTCAGCAGCCAGCGATCTCCGCTCGGCTGGGCAATCGTCTCGACGTTCGCGCCGAGGTCAGAACCGCCGCGCGCTTCGGTCATCCAGGTCGCGCCCTGCCAGACGGCATCGGTCGTGTCCATCAGGCGCGGCATGAAACGCTCATGCACGTCCGGCGCGGCATATTTGGCGACCGCTGCCGCCGTCCCAAGCGAGACGGTATACGGGCAGTACAGTCCCAGGTCGAAGTACGAGGTCACGTAGCCGACCATGTAAGCCGAGGCCAGCGCTCCGTCCCGCGCGCGCCAGACTGCGCCCGCCTTGTAGCCCATTTTGAGCATCGTCCAGTATTCCGCCGGCAACTGGATTTCGTCGATCCGCCTGCCCATGCGATCAAACTGCTTGATCCAGGGCGTTCCGGCGCGATCCACCGCCGCCGAAATCGCGCGCCCATGCTGATCCAGCCACGCTTCGTAATCGCTCAGGCCAGCCGGCAGATCCGGTACGGCAACTTGTGCGAGCATTCGTGTGGGCGCGAGCAGCAGGTCAAAATCCATGAGGCTCAACTCCTGACTGAAGCCGTCGCCAGCCGGGTAAGATGTCTGCCCCAGGCGACGCTGATCTCGTGGACGATGATCACCAGCACAGCGGCAATCGCCATGAAGGGCGGAATCACGTTCAGGCTGATGTGTGCCGAAAGCAGCCCGGCCAGCGCTGGCAGCATGGATACGCCAAAGCCCGCCCCGGAGACTTGAAAACCAATCGCGTTCCCGGCGTTTTCCATGCCGACGCGCTTGGGCGTATCCGAGACGAACATCGGGAAGAGCGGCGCTTCCATAAAGCCGATCAGCGTCAGCCCGATAAAGCCGAGCGCCGGGGTCGGACTCCACCAGAGCAGCAGCGCGCCGCCAACCACGCCGACCATCAGCACGCGGCTCAGGCTGATCGTATTGACGTAGGGGATGATCGCGCCGAAGAGGAAACGCCCGATGGTGAACGATCCCCAATAGATACTGACCCACAACCCGGCGGCCTCGACGGAAATTCCGCGCGCCTCGGTGAACAGGGTATAAATCCAGGTGCCGGGGGTTGCTTCCAGACCCGCGTAGAGGAAGAACAGGGCAATCCCGAACCAGACAGCCGGCATCTTGAGCACGTCGAGCGCGCTTTTGCGCTGGGCGTTGGTCGTCTCGTTCTCGACAATCACGCCGAGCCACCACGATTGCGTCAGCGTGAACAGCAGCGCGATCACGAGCATGATTGCGCCGACAATCACGTAGCCTGCCCGCCACGATTGCCCTGACGTTTCCAGAACTTGACGCAGCAGCAGTGGCTCGACTGCTCCATCCGGCCACGCCTGACCGGAGGTCAGCACCTGCCGCATGATCAGCGGGCCAATCGTCGTGCCGATGCCAAAGCTGCCATGCAGCCAGTTCATGGCGCGCACGCCGTGATGCTGGGCGACGTAGGCGTTAATCCCGGCGTCAATCGCACCGAAGCCGAAACCCGACAGCAGCATCACGACCGGGAACAAAATCCAGCTATGATTGAGCGAGAAGGCCAGCAGTCCCAGCCCGGAGAAGGCCGAAGCCGCTGCCAGCATCCGCCCCGCGCCAATGCGATAGGCAATTGGGCCGCTGAAAAAGCTGGCGCTCAGGTAGCCAATGGTGCTTGCCAGCAGGAGAATACCGATGGCGTCGAGCGAAACGTTGAATTCACGGTGAATCGTCGGCCAGGCCAGACCGAGCAGGCCGCCCGTCATGCCGAGGCCGATGAAACCGAGGTACGAAACGATAATTGTGCGTAAGCCAGCGCGCCATTTTTCGCGCATGGATTTATCTTTCTCAAAGCAGATAGTTAGGCATTGGTAATCAGTTTTTGCTAAACCATAGTGAGCAAGGAGCGGTGGATGAACAACAAAGAACGAAAACCAATGACCTCCGCGATTATAACTGTGGTCGTAATACCTTGTAGTGCCAGGTGGACAGCGTGATCGGAACCATCAGGACGTTCTGGAAAGGCTTTGGGCTTCAGCGCGCGATCACACACGTCGCGCTGGTCGCCCTGACCGTCGCGGCGCTCTACGCGGGCACGCTCTACTGGCCGACGGCGGGCATGATCTTCATCGGCACGGAAGTTTTCGGCTACCTGTGCGCCTTTCTCCTGGCGGCTACGCTGCTGATCGGCCCGCTCAATCTGCTGCGCAAGCGCTTCAACCCGGTCAACATCGACCTGCGCCGCGATACGGGCATCTGGTCGGCGCTGACGGGAATGGCGCACGTCGTCTTTGCGATCCTGCGCGACACGCGCGGCAACATCCTGATGCTGTTCCTGAGTCGGCAGGGCGGCCTGCTGCTGGACGCGAACGGCATCAGCAACGATCTCGGCCTGCTCGCATTTATCCTGCTGATTCTGCTGCTGGTGCTGTCGAATCAATTCTCGCTGCGCAAGCTCAAGGGCAAGCGCTGGAAGCTGATTCAGCGCTTCAATTATCTGCTCGTGCCGCTGGCCTTCCTGCACACCTTCATCTACGAGCGTCTGAGCGGACGTGAGCGCCCGTTTGTCGATGCCGTCGCGCTGGCGGTTTTTGCGCTGCTGATCGCGCAGTTCATCGGCGTGAACACCTATCAGAAGCGTAAAGCCGAGCAGCTTCGACGCTGAGATTCGAGACCCGCAATAGCTTTTGTAGGGGCAGGTCTCAGACCTGCCCTTGCTCTCTCCCAGGGCGAACGCATCAAATTTATGTTCGGGTCATGAAAGGCGATACGGATTTTGTCGGGACGCGATTGATCGCGTCCGGCAGAGCGGACGGCATCAA
>DASZXN010000740.1:0-3888 GCA_035545875.1 Phototrophicaceae bacterium | reverse complement strand
CATCTTGCAGGTTGGATTGATATCACGCTGATCGTCCGGCTCGGCGAGCGGATTGGGCAGATCGTTGGCGGTCGTGCCTTCGAGGATAATGGCGATGTCCGGGTTGAGCGCCTGCGCCGCGACTTTCGCTCCGCGCAAGCCGATCTCTTCCTCGACGGTGAAGGCCGCGAGAATATCGACCGGATAGGGGCCGCCTTGCAGCACGTCGATCAGCAGCGAGCAGCCCACCCGGTCGTCGAAGGCTTTGCCGCGCAGCATCTTTTCGCCCACTTCGACGTAAACCGTGTCGAACGACACGCGGTCGCCCGGTTTGACCTTGCCTGCCGCCTCGTCTTTGCTGCTCGCGCCAATGTCGATGCGCAGATTATTCAGCTTGACGACGTTCTGATCGCGGTTGAGATGGATCGGCGTCCAGATGATCACGCCGGAAACACTGCCGATCTTCACGCGCAGGCCGGGGAGAATCCGCTCGTCAATCCCGCCGATAGGACTGAAGCGGATCAGACCGTCGCCGTCGAAGCCGCGCACCATGAAGCCGATTTCGTCCATGTGCGCGGCGATCATCACGCGCAGGGGCGACGCGCCTGTGCCTTTTTTCAACGCCGTGATGCCGCCGAGCGCGTTGATCTTGATGTCCGTGACGTGATCCTGAATCGCGGGCAGGATGATCTTGCGCACGGCGTCTTCGCTGCCCGAAACACCGACCGCTTCGGAAAGCTCTTTTAACAGCATAGGGACTCCAACAAGCTTTTTCGAGAAAGTGGTTTCAGTATAACGCGCCTTGTGCAAAGGCACTAAAAATTATTCAAATGATGGTATTGGGGAAAGGAATCAGAAAGCGAAATGTAAAAATACCGCATTCTAGCGAGTTCAGCGTGAACGACTTCATCCCAGGGTCATCGCATCAAATTTCTGTTCGGGTCATAAAAGGTGAACGGGGTTTCGTAGGGACGGCATTCATGCCGTCCGCTACAACGGACGCGATCCATCGCGTCCCTACGCTTCCTGATGGCCCTGTGTGACTTTCAATCTCACTTTGATGCGATGACCCTGGACTTCATCCAGCAATTACGGCACTTCATTTTGCTTCGATGTATAATCGCCCGCATGATCCAGAATCAACAATTGAACCACTATCTGACCGCATGGAAACTGTCAACTCCGCAGCTTCTCACCCAAACCGTGACCAGTGACATTTTCACGGTCATACACGGCACGGAAACCGTCATCCTCAAACTGCTGTCACCCTCCGAAACGGATGAGCAGCGGGGCGCACTGGCACTGCGTTATTTTGATGGTCACGGGGCGGTGCGCCTGCTGCGTCATGATAACGGCGCGCAGCTTATCGAATATGCCTCCGGTGTTGAACTTGTCACGCTGGCTGAACGTGGTCAAGACGCAAACGCGACACGCATCATCGCACAGGTGATTCAACAGCTTCACAGCGTGCCTCAGGATGCTCCATATGATGGATTAATCACGCTGAATCGCTGGTTCGGGGATTTATTCAGCCAAGCCGCATCGGACAGACAAGCCGGTTTTGAGTCGATTTATGTGCGTGCTGCTCCCCTGGCGGAGAAACTGCTGGCTGACTCGCGTGAGGTACGTGTCCTACACGGGGATATTCATCACTACAACATCCGACAGTCTCCGCGTGGCTGGCTTGCCTTCGACCCCAAAGGGTTAGTTGGCGAACGAACTTATGATTGTGCCAACACCCTATGCAATCCGGGTATTTCTGAACTCGTTCACAACGAAACGCGCCTGCTGAATCATGCTGCTATCCTTGCCGACATGCTCAAAATCGATCTGTCGCGTCTGCTGGCGTTTACTTATGCTTATGCTTGTCTGAACGCGAGCCGGCATGTGCGGCTGCATAACGATGAGGTTGTGCAGTGGTTTCTCAAAGTCGCCGTCATGATCGAGCCGCATCTTCCCCGATTGTGAACTATCTTTCCGCGAACGGCAGAGGACACGGAGAAAGAAAGAAAAAGGCAGAAGTGTAGGGGCACGGCGCGCCGTGCCCTATAACGGAAAGGTGAAGCTAGGCGATTTGCTCGTAGACCAGCGCGTTCATGGTAGCGGGGTAGCGCAGGGCTTGAGCGAAGGTCAGGCGGTTGCCGTCAAGGTCAATGATCGAGAAGGCGCGGTCACCCCACAGTTCGGCGTGCAGTCCATCGACGATTGCGACCTCGCGCGCTTTGAGATCGGCATAGAACAATTCCAGATCGCGCTCGTCGGGCAGCACGAGATACAACTCGACGCCCGATGTGAACATGAGCGGATCGCAGCGGCGGCTGAACATGATCCGCCCATCCCCAAGATCGGCTTCGGCGTAGGCGGTGCTGCCATCGAGACCGGGCAGGCGTGCCTGCTCCTGAAAACCGAGAATGCGCGTGTAAAACGCCAGGCTCACGTCGATGTCGCGGACACGCAAAACGGGCGTAATCATTCGGGTTTCTCCATTGAACATATGTTCTATATTTTACCCGAAAAACAAGCGTTTGGCGAATCGAATTTGGGAAATCAAAGATGAGAGAAAAGCAGCAACGCAAAGACGCAAAGGGAGAAAAAGAAAGACGCAAAGAATTTGATCAGACAAATGCTGATTGAGGGGCTGTAGGGGCGTTCAATTGAACGCCCAGTTTGCTAAAATTCTTGCTTATTCCTCGTCGCCGCTGCCGTTTTTCTCGCCCTTCATGCGCTTGGTCAGGTAGCTGCCGAACATGCCGTTCATGAACAGATCGCTCTTGGTGGGCGTGGCGGGGCCTTCCGGTCGATCCCACTTGCCCTCGCGCCGATGCACAATCCAGGTGACGTAAGTGTCCATCGACTGAATCAGCATTTCTTCGAGCGCCGCCTGATCGTTGGCAGCGATCAAATCGCGCAGGGCTTCGAGCGTCTCAACCGTCGCGTCAATCTGGCGGACGAGATTGTCGCGATTGTTGAGCAGCAGATCGCGCACGTCGTCGGGATTCTGATCGAACAATTGATGCGTCAGCCGACCGAAATTCGGATTGCCGACCTTGCGCGCATCGTTCCACCCGTCGCGGCGGTAGATCGTGTAGAAGGCGGCGATTCCCAGCGCCATTGGCAGACCTTCGGTCGAAGCCGCCCAGGTATCATGCTCGACCGGATCGCCGAACAGCGGCGTCATGCCGATCAGTTCGCCGAAATCGGAAGCCAGCTCAACCGCCGCGCGATCCGTTTTCGCGCTCGGCAGCAGCAGCAGCGATCCGCCGTCAAACAGATCGACGGCGGCGTGTTCGGTGTCGTCGAGGCCGTCGAACAGATATTTGGCGTTGAGTACGGGGGTCACGCCGACCATATGGGCTTCGTCCGCGAGATATTTTTCTGCCCAGGCCTGCGAGGGCAGCTTGAGCGGCGACGTGTCGAGCAGCACTGAGCCGGAGCGCAGGTCGCGCCCAATCAGTTGATAGGCGGCCTGCACGTCACGATAGGGCAGCGCCATCACCACGATGTCCTTGTCTGCCGCTGTGTCGCTGATGCTGCGCGCCATGTGATCGGCTGCCGAATCGATCTTCTTGAGTGACTGTACTTGCAGATTTTCCGAGGCGAAGCCCGTGACGTGAAACTGCTGCTTGGCGTCGCGGCGCGCGTTGTAGCGCTTGAGCGCCAGCCCAATCGATGCGCCGATGCGCCCCATGCCAATGATTCCAACCTTGATCGTCGCTGCCATACCGTCCCATCCTCTTCGTAATGGCCTTATTATACCGTGCGTGCGCTTCCGGTTCGATTTCTGGAAAGTTATGAGTAACGAGTAATGAGTGCTGAGTAAAAGATTTAGGCGATTGTACCCGCGCGACACGTGCTGTAGGGGCGAGGCACGCCTCGCCCGTGTTGTTTAGGGTAATTCCCAAAGATAAT
>DASZXN010000739.1:0-18413 GCA_035545875.1 Phototrophicaceae bacterium | reverse complement strand
CAGATGTACCAGTCAGCATAGGTCGGGTCGCCTGCCGCCGACGCTTTGAACCAGGGATGCTGATCGGACGTGTCGTCAATCGGCAGATCGACAATCACGGCGATGCCGCGCTTGTGGGCTTCGCTGATTAACTGCTTGAAGTCGTCATTGGTGCCGTAATCCGGGTTGACCACGTTGAAGTCGGTCACGTCGTAGCCGTGATAGCTCGGTGAGGCCATAATCGGCATGAGCCAGATACCCGTCACGCCGAGGTCGGTGTTCGTATTCGGATCGCCGTCATTCAGGTAATCGAGCTTCTGAATCACGCCCTGCAAATCGCCCTTGCCGTCACCGTTGCTGTCGTAGAAGCTGCGCACAAACAGTTCATAAAAGACGCGATCATTCCACCAGGGCGGGGTTGACGCGGCGGGAGTCGCTTGCGGCTCGGCGGTTGGCGTCGCCTGCTGCGCCGCTGCTGGAGCGATCATCAACAACGTACCAATGAGAATGAAAAGTATCTTTTTCATGCTTACGCCTAATCTATTCCCTTGCCGCAAGCATAACACAAGAATCCGCCCGCCGAGAGTGTCTCTCACTACCATAACGCCAGTTATGGATAACGATTTTGAGCGAAGCATTTTATTGTAGGGGCACGATATGTCGTGCCCCTACCAGGGAAAAACCGGTTCCTGCTGCGGCTTATCCGTAGCTCACGTTACCATATGTGTTCGTAGAGCGAGCTTCGAGGACGCCGATTTTCTGCTGGGGGCGGGTTTTAAACCCGCCCTAATCTTTACCTTTGCGTCTTTGCGTTGAATCCTTTCTGTTTCGGTTTTTATCCTCGTGTATCGCGGTATGTTGGCAGAAATCGTGACTCGTCAGCACAATAGTGAGAGGATCACGGAAAGGGAGGTACAAACCCAATGTCTCAGCGGGTTGACCTGCAAAATCGCATTGATTTAAGCCACATCCCGTTTACCGAGCGCGGATCGCGGCTGCTGCTCTTCCGCCAGGACGAAGAACTGTTCATTCGTCTGGCCGAGCGCTGGATCAAATACGAAAATCTCTACGGCCCGCATCGCCAGCGCGCGCCGATCATTGATCATATGCTGCTGTTGGATGCAACTGATCGACCCCTTCATTTCACCATCAACTCGAATGCCTATTCGATCAATCTGATTACGGGGCTTGGCGTTTACACCTGGACGTTTCTCGACGCCGAAACGCTGCTGCTGCGCATCCCGCCGGGCACGCTCGCCTTCGAGTTCGACTGCATGGCTGAAGCCGGACAGACGGATCGGCGCGGCGGCACGCTTGACGGTGTACGCAATATCGCTTACACGACCAACACACGCATCCTCGAAAATACGGTCGAACAGACCAGCGATCTGCACTTCAAGGTACGGCTGAAAGTCGAGTCGGACTTGGATGGCGCGCTGCTGCTCAACATCACGCCGCGCCTCGGCTTCAATCGCTCACTGCCCAACCCTGACGACGCGCTCGATGATGCCCGGCTGCGCTGGCGGCAGTGGTTCGAGGCAGCGCCGCCCGTGCTGGATCGCTACCGCGCCCAGTACGATTATGCCTGGTGGGTCATGCGCGCTGGGCTGATGAGTCCGCGCTTTTACATCACCCGCGAGACGATCATGCCGTCAAAGGTGCAGTATGTCGGTGTGTGGCAGTGGGATCAGTTTTTCCACGCGATTGCCTTCCGGCATCTGGATGCACGTCTCGCGGAAGATCAACTGCGCATTTTGCTCGATCATCAGCAGCCCAACGGCATGATCCCCGACGCGATTCACGACGAGGGCTTGATCACCCATCTCGATTACCCGGTTTCCGCCGACGTGACCAAACCACCGCTGCTGGCGTGGGCGGTTCTGAAGCTCTACGAGAAATCCGGTCATATCGACTTCTTGCAGGAAGTTTATGAGGCGCTCAAGCGCTCGGATCGCTGGTGGTTCGAGGAGAACAGCGACGGGCGCGGCCTTTGTGTTTACCGCCATCCGTTCTCGTCCGGTTTGGACGATAACCCGCTCTGGGATTACGGGATGCCGGTCACCTCGCCCGATTTGAACACTTATCTCTGTATCCATCTCGAAAGCCTCGCCCGGATTGCGTCGCTGATCGGTGAGGAAGCTGAGGCCGCCGAGTTTCAGGCGCGTGGTGCAGAACTGGCGCAGCGCATGATCGACGTGCTTTGGGACGAGAAGAAGGGTGTTTTCAACGCGCTCCACAACGACGAGGTGATCCCGGTGCTGACTCCGTTCAACGTCCTGCCGCTCTGGATCAAAGACCTGCCGGAACACATCAGCGAACGGCTGGTTGCCAACCTGATCGATCCCGAACTGTTCTGGACGCCCTGGCCGCTGGCGACCGTCTCGGTCAGCGATTCGCATTTTAACCCGACACAGATGTGGCGCGGCCCTACGTGGGTGAACATCAACTACCTGTTCATTGAGGCACTGATGCGCACACATCGAATCGATCTCGCCGCCGAACTGCGCCGTAAAACGCTCGATATGATCATGCTGCACGACGACATCTACGAATACTACAACCCTCTCAGCGGCGAGCGTCCACCGAAAGCCGCGCCGATCTTCGGCTGGACATCAGCAGTGTTTATCGATCTGGCAATTCAGGAGACACAGGCTGTCTTAACGGAGTAAGCGCGATGCCAATTCACGAAGGCCAGCCTGTTCATAGCGCTGGAACGCGCCTGAGCGAAGCCCGCGCCGCCATGATTATGCTGCACGGGCGCGGCTCGTCCGCTGAGAATATTTTGAGCCTCGTCTCTGATCTGGGGCACCCGGAGTTCGCCTATCTCGCGCCACAGGCCGCCGGGTATAGCTGGTATCCGCAGAGCTTTCTCGCGCCGCTCCAGCAAAACGAGCCGTATCTCTCGTCGGCGCTGACGGCGGTCGCTCAGGTCGTCAGGCACGTCAGAGAGGCGCTGCCTACCAAACAGATCATGCTGCTCGGCTTTTCGCAGGGCGGCTGTCTGACGCTCGAATTCGCCGCGCGTAACGCCGCTGCCTATGGCGGCGTGATCGGCCTGAGCGCTGGCCTGATCGGGCCGGATGGCACAGCGCGCGATTATCCCGGCGCGTTCGCCGATACGCCGATCTTCCTCGGTTGCAGCGACGTGGATTTCCACGTGCCCAAAGTCCGCGTCGATCAATCGGCGGAGGTTTTCAGGCGGATGGGCGCGAATGTCACTGAACGGATTTATCCGCAGATGGGACATACCATCAATCAGGACGAGATCGATTTCGTCAAATCGCTGATGGATGCGCTGATCAAGGCGTAAGAATGGGTAGGGGCAGCGCATCTAAGTATGCGTAACGAAGCATGTGTTTGCATACCCTGAAGCCGATTTCACTCGGCTTTACAATCACGGAGCCTTCAGATGAGCATACTTGGACTGCATCACATCACTCTTGTGAGTTCCGATGCGCAGCGCACTGTCGATTTCTACACCAAAGTGCTCGGCCTGCGTTTCGTCAAGAAAACTGTCAACTTCGATGATCCCGGCAGCTATCACCTCTACTTCGGTGATGAAACCGGCAAACCCGGCTCGGCGGTCACTTTCTTCGAGTGGAAAAGCGATCCGGCGCGGGGCATCGTCGTGCCGCGCGGGAAATCGGGCATCGGCGGGACGCACCATTTCGCGCTGATCGTCGAAGATTATGATGGCTTGCTCAAATGGAAGCGCCGTCTGAACGATCTCGGCATCAGCGTGGATGGGCCGCTGGATCGGCAGTATTTCCAGTCGATCTATATGCGCGACCCGGACGGCGTGATTGTCGAGATTGCCACGCGCGGCCCCGGCTGGACGGTCGATGAAGCGCCGGACAAGATCGGCACGGAGTTCCGCGAGCCACCCGCGCAAATGCTGATCAATAACCGCAACCAGGAGAAGATCGCCGCGACGACGTGGCCGGAGCCTGTGCCGGAGATCACGCCGGACATGGCGCTCAGTCACGGGATGCACCACATCACGGCCATTAGCTCGGACATCGAGCGCACGCACGCTTTCTATCACGATCTGCTGGGGATGCGCCGCGTCAAGATGACCTCGAACTTTGACGATCCCGGTTCGGCGCACTGGTATTGGGGCGTCGGCGCTGGTCAGCCCGGCACGCTGATCACCTATTTCGAGCGCAAACCGGATCGCACGCGGCACGCGCAGATGGGCATCGGCCAGACCCATCATTTCGCGCTGGCGGTCGAGGATGAGAAAGTGCAGTTGGAGTGGCGTGCGCGCTTGCAGAAAGCAGGCTTCCGCGTCTCGCCCGTGATGGATCGCATCTACTTCAAGAGCATCTATAGCAATGACCCGGACGGTCACATTGTCGAGCTGGCGACGATTCCGCCCGGCTTCCCGGTCGATGAGCCAGTCGCGGAACTGGGAACTCATCTCATGCTGCCACCCTGGTTGGAACAGGCGCGCGGCGCGATTGAAAGCACGCTCACGCCGCTGCACGTCGATCCCTGGGAATTGCAGCAACCGTAACTGGCGTAAATCTCGCCAGGCGCAGGATAGGGACGCACTGCCGTGCATCCTTAGCGAACAAAGCACGGATTTCGGGAGAGACAGCCCCAAACAGGCTGTCTCTTTTTTGCCTGGATTTAAGCTCGTATTCATCAAAACAGACAGGGCAAACGCATCAAAATCAGATGGAAAGTCACAAAGGGTCACAAGTAATCGTAGGGACGGCATTTATGCCGTCCGCTGTGCCGGACGCGATTTATCGCGTCCCGACAAAATCCGTATCGCCTTTCATGACCTGAACATAAATTTGATGCGTTCGCCCTGAAACAGACTATTCTTTTAACGAACATATGTGCTATAATAATGAGTGATGGAATCAGGTAAGGATTTGTGGCGATGAAACCAACGGAGATCAAAAAGCTACAGCAGCGCAGTCGCAATTTACGGGTTCGGCGGGTCGCGCCGAACACGCTGATCGTGACCAGCCGTTCCAATCCTTATGCGCATCACATTGTCACCATCGAGGTGGATCAGGGCGGCATGATTCGCGCGCGCTGCACCTGCCCCTGGGCACAAAACGGCGGTTACGGTTGTTCGCACGTGATGGCCTCACTGAATTATCTGGCCGAGAAACAGCGCCGGGCGATCAGCTTCTGGGGTGATCTGAACGAGGCCAAGAAGCAGCGCCATCGCATTCTGACGCTGGCCGGGAGCGACCCGGATGGCAATATTTACATCACCAGCCGACCTGTATGAAATAAAAAAGCGGATCCGTGCCTAGACGGATCCGCTTTTGTTTCAAACGGGCAGGTTATTCCCCGGCGACGATTTTCTCGCGGGCTTTCACTTCTTTCATACGCCGATCATTATTAAGGATGCGCTTGCGAATACGCAGGTTGCTCGGTGTAACTTCGAGCAGTTCATCCTCAGCCAGAAATTCCATGTAGTCATCAAGACTCATGTTGGGCGGCGGCTTCAGGCGCGTTTCCTTGCCGAAATATTCGGTATGAATGGCCGATAGCTGCTTGGTTTTGCAGACATTGACCGCCAAATCTTCCGGGCGAATATGCTCGCCGACAACCATGCCTTCGTAGACCTCGACGCCGGGCGTGATGAAGAAGGTTCCGCGCGGCTGAAGCGCTTCCATCGCGTAGGCCGCCGACGTGCCGGGATCAGAGGCGATCAGGCTGCCGTACTGCCGTCGCGGAACGCTGCCCGCGACCGGCTCATAATCGTAGAACAGGCTGTGAATCTGACCCATGCCGCTGGTCGCGGTCATGAAGTTCGAGCGGAAGCCGAGCAGACCGCGCGTCGGCACGAGATATTCGAGATAAGTCGTGCCGCTGTCGGTGCGCATGTTGACCATACGACCGCGCCGTGCGCCCAGCAGCTCGACCACCGTTCCGGTCATCGACTCAGCCACGTCGATGTGGACTTCCTCAATTGGTTCGAGCATCTCGTCGGTTTCGGGGTCACGGTGATAGATGACTTCTGGCTTGCTGACCTCGAACTCGTAGCCTTCGCGCCGCATCGTCTCGATCAGGATGGCGAGGTGCAGTTCGCCGCGCCCGCTGACCACGAACTTGTCCGGCGAATCGCCGTCGGCAACGCGCAATGCCAGATTGCTGCGGGTTTCGTTATAGAGACGTTCGCGCAGACGGCGCGACGTGCCCCAGCCTGTCTTGCCTTCGCGCCCCGCGAACGGCGAGGTATTCACGCCGAAGGTCATGCGGACGGTGGGCTGCTCGACGCTGATCGGCGGCAGCGGGGTTGGGTCGGCGGGATCGGCAATCGTGTCGCTGATGCCAATGGTCTCAAAGCCGCCGAACGCGACAATATCGCCTGCCGTCACTTGATCGACTTCCTGCTTGGCGAGATTGTGGTAGGTGAACAGATACTCGATTCTACCGTTCTGCCGCTCACCTTCAGGCGTGATGCGCACGACCGCCATGCCACGCTTCAACGTGCCGGAGTGCAGGCGACCGACCGCGATTTGGCCTTTGTAGTTGTCGTATTCGAGTGACGTTACCAGCAGACGCGCCGGAGCATCCGGTTCGATGACCGGGCCGGGCACTTCCTTGAGGATCGTCTCGAACAGCGGGATCAGGTTATCCTGAAGCGTCTCCGGGGAATATCCGGCGCGACCTTCCATGCCAATCGCATAGACAATCGGAAAATCGGCCTGCTCGTCGCTCGCACCCAGTTCGATGAACAAATCGAACGTCTCGTTCAGCACCTCGGAGGGGCGGGCGTGCGGGCGATCAATCTTGTTGATCACGACGAGCACGCGCAGCCCGGCGTTGAGCGCCTTGCGCAGCACGAAGCGCGTCTGCGGCATTGGCCCTTCCACCGCGTCGATCAGCAGCAGCGCGCCATCGACCATGTTGAGCACACGCTCGACCTCGCCGCCGAAATCGGCGTGACCGGGGGTATCGACGATGTTGATTTTAACGTTGTTGTAGGTCACTGCGGTGTTTTTTGCCAGAATGGTGATGCCGCGCTCGCGCTCCAGATCGTTCGAATCGAGAATCTGCTCGCCTGCCGCATCAGGATTGCGGAATACGTGACTTTGCTTGAGCATTCCATCGACCAGCGTTGTCTTACCGTGATCGACGTGCGCGATGATAGCGATGTTGCGAATATCAGACCGAATTTGCGTCACAGGGAAACCTTTAAGAACCTTACGGAATAGTACCCATTGTAGCAGGGAAAGATTAAGGAATGTAGGGAAAGTTTGCTGAAAAATTCTATCGAAATAATGTCTGGGGAGATAGGGCAGGCCAAAGTCGAAACGTAGTTTCGCACGCCTGCCCTGATATTTCAGCTTGATTCAGATGCTCTCAGCCAGGAGTTCCTTACCCTGCGCGTCTCAGCGTACGCCGAGCAGCACCTCGACGGTCAGTTGATCGAGCTTTTCATACGGCAGCCCGCGCTGACCGAGCGCCACGCGGTCGAAGTTGGCGGCTTTGAGCTTGGCAATTGCATCGGCGCTGAAGCCATTGTTCAGGTAGCTGGTCGAGCCATCGTCAGCGTTGATTTCGGCCAGCAGCGCCTGAATCTCCTTATCGGCGTTGAAGCGCGCCGCCTTTTCCTTGAGGATCAGGTAGGTGCGCATACAGCCGCGCGCGAAATCCTTGACGCCTTCGTAATCCTCGCTGCGATACGAGTGCGCGTCGAAATGCTTGCTGCCGGAATAGCCCACGTCCTCAAGGAACTTGACGAGGAAGAAGTTCTGCTTGAGCATCGCCGAGCCGAAGCGATAATCCTGATCGTAGCGACCGAACATCTGATCGTTCAGGTCGATGTGGAACAGCTTGCCCGCGTCCCACGCCTGAGCGACGGCGTGCATGAAGTTCAGCCCGGCCATATGCTCGTGCGCGACTTCCGGGTTCACGCCGCACATCTCCGGGTGATCGAGGGTAGCGATGAAACCGAGCATCGCGCCGACTGTCGGCAGGTACAGGTCGCCGCGCGGTTCGTTCGGCTTCGGTTCGAGCGCGAACTTCAGATTGTATTTCTGGCTGATCACGTATTCACTGAAGAAGTTGATTGCATCGCGCATCCGCTTGAGGCTGTCCTGTGCCTTCTTGGTGGCATCGCTCTCGACGCCTTCGCGCCCGCCCCAGAACACGAACACCGTCGCGCCGAGGTCAACCGCCTGATCCATGCAGCGGATCACTTTTTGCATGGCGTAGGCGCGCACTTTGGGATCGTTCGAGGTGAACGCACCATCCTTGAAGGCCGGGTCGAAGAACAGGTTGGTCGTCGCCATCGGCACTTTAATGCCCGTGTCAGCGAGGGCCTGCTTGAAATCTCTCAGGATTTGCTCGGCTTGAGCAGGCGTCGCATCAATCGGGATCAGATCGTTGTCGTGATAGTTGACGCCATATGCGCCGACTTCCGCGAGCAGATGCACGATTTCGACAGGCGAGATTGGGTTGCGGACGTTCGTACCAAATGGGTCGCGCCCAATATTGCCGACTGTCCACAGGCCAAAGGTAAATTTATCTTCCGCTTTCGGAGTGTAATCTGGCATTTTGAACCTTTCCTGACGCCATCTCGTGATTAAAAAGCAACGGGCATTATCATACTGCCAAATTGCCCGATTCGCCGCTGGATTGATCACGAGTTTCGTTATTGGTAACGTTAGTCATTTCGTTAAACTCATCTGATGGACGCTGAGTGAGGTTTTTCCGTTCAAAGCGATAGATCGACAGCAGCAGTCCTGCTGCGATCAGAATGCTGCCGATCCACAGGGCAGGAGTCATCTGCTCGTTGAGCAGCAGCACGCTCAACAGTGTGCCGACCAGCGGCTGCGCAAAGAAGCACAGCGATGCCGCCGACGCATCGACCAGCGCGAAGGCGCGATTCCACAGCCACATCGCGCCCGCTGTCGAGATGACACCCAGATAGAGGACGCCGAGGATAATCCCCGGCGTGATCTGCCCAATCGGGCGCTGCGGCAGCTCCAGCGCCGAAGCCGGAATCGTCAGAATCAAGCCGCCGAGGAAGGCGAGCAGGGTGATCACCAGCGTATCGATCTGCCCGCTGACCTTGCGCACCAGCACCGAGTACAGCCCCCACGTGAAGGCTGCGACTGCCAGCACGAGGTTGCCGACGAAGGTCGTTGAGCCGAAATTGGCTTTGGCAGGATCGATGATCACCAGCACGCCGAGAGTCGCCAGAGCGACCGCCGCGATCCGCTGGGTGGTCAGCCGCTCACGCAGGATCAGCGCGGCGAACAGCAGAATAAAGGCAGGCGACGAACTCGTCACCAGCGTGCCGTTGACCGCCGAAGCTTTGTCCGTGCCGACGAACTGCGCGCCCACACTGATCCCGAAGCCGAGGAAGCCAACGGCGATCATCTGGACGATTTGGCGGCGGGTGAGGTGCGGTCGCTGGCGGATAACGAAGGGCGCGAGCACCAACGCGCCCATGATCAGTCGGATGGTGAGCAGCGTGAAAGGCGGAATCGTGCGCAGCACCACGTCGGAAACAACGTACAGTCCGCCCCAGATCGCGGCAGCGGCGCTGCCGTAGATCGTGCCGCGCAGTGAATCAGACATCCGATTGTCTCTCCTGAGCGAAATACGCAAGTTAAAAAATGGACTATCATGTCGCTAAAGATTATTATTAAGGGTTCACTTGCTTGTAAGTTTTCATAGAATCGTTATACTCTATTTGTCGCCTGTCTCCAAATCTTACGCGAACTGTTCGGTTGATGTAACCATAGGGTTCGCAGCGGGGCGATGTACACTTACTTGGGGTTTGTCTATTGGAGAGGTGTCTATGCGTGCAAAAAAAGTTTCACTGATCGTCTCAGTGGTTGCCGCCGCAACCATGATGAGTGCGTCGCTTGCCGCTCACGCGCAGGCGGCCAAAATTATTAAGATCGCCTCACAAAGCCCGCTGTCCGGCGGGCAGTCGGTCGATGGCACCGGCCTCCGTAACGGCGCAGACCTGGCGATTTCGCAGCTTGCTCAGCCGTTGACCGATATGGGCTTCCAGGTGCAACTGGTTCCCTACGACGACAAGGCTGACCCGGATACCGGCGTTGCCAATGCCCAGCAGATTGTTGCTGACCCGGCGATCCTCGCGGTTGTCGGTCACTTCAACAGCGGCGTGGCAATTCCTTCGTCGGTCGTCTATGACGCCAACAATCTGGTGATGGTCTCGCCTGCCAATACCAACCCGGCAGTGACGGATCGCGGTCTCAAGACGGTCAACCGTGTCTGCGGTCGTGACGATGCGCAGGGCGCGGTCGGCGCGGAATTCGCCCAATCGCTCGGCATCAAGTCGGTCTACATCATCAACGACACGACCGTTTACGGCGCGGGCGTTGCCAACTTCTTCCAGAAGACGGCTGAGTCGCTCGGCATCACCGTGCTGGGTAATCAGGGCACGACCGAGACCTCGAACTTCGACGGCATCATCCAGCCGATCCTCGCGCTGAACCCCGATGCGGTCTACATGGGCGGCATCTACGATCAGATGGGTATCTTCGCTAACCAACTGAGCGCGGCTGGCTTCACGGGTACGCTGCTCGGCCCGGATGGTCTCGACGCGCCGGATTACGCGAAACTGGCAGGCACGGCGGCAACTCAGACCTACTATTCATCGGCGGCTGGCCCCGCGTCGGCTTATCCGGGCACGGCGCAGTTCATCAAGGACTACACCGCCAAGTATGGCAATGCCCCGACGCCGTATGCCGCTGAGTCGTATGACGCCGCTGGCATCATCCTCCAGGCGCTGGAGACGACCATCAAGGCCGATAATGGCAATCTGCCCACGCGCGCCGAAGTCGCCGCTGCTGTCCGTGCGACCCAGGATTACAGCGGTCTGACCGGCTCGATCAGCTTCGACGCCAACGGTGACCGCGCGGAAGCCAACTACTTCGTGCTCAAGGTCAATTCCTCCGACCCGGCGCAGTGGACGAGCAACACCATTCTCAAGGAAGTCCAGATTCCGTCCCCGCTGACCGCAGCAGCTTCGGCGACTGCTGAAGCGACGATGGAAATGACTCCTGAAGCGACGGCTGGCAGCTAATATTAGCGACCGGATGAGCATGGCTGCGGCGGGCGTGCGCGTCTGCTGGACTTGAATAGAGGCTTGGGGGCGGGTAGGCGTGGTATTGTTCCGCGCACACCCGCCCCTCTACTAAGTGGAGCATGGTATGCAGCTAACCGAGCGTCGGAAAAGTTCGCTGTCGGCGTTGGTCGAGTGGTTTTCGACGCCGCCGGTGACTGGGAACTGGTTTTATCGCTTTCTGATCTATCCGTTGTTGCAGATTATCGTTTTCATCGTGGGGATAACCCTCGTGCTCACGGTGATTGCTTACTTACTGTCCGTCTTATTTCCTGAACCACGCCCGAATATTTTTCTGGCAACGCAGATTTCACGCCAGCTACCGGGGATGATCATCAGCGGCATCAGCATCGGCTTTGTTTATGCGATGGTTGCCCTCGGCTACACGCTCGTCTATGGTGTTTTAAATTTCATCAACTTCGCCCACAGCGAAATTTTTATGTTTGGCGGCGTGATCGGCTTCGAGATCATGAAGCGCCTCGACGACGCGGGCGTGATTCAGGGTTGGAACCCGATCTTATTACTCGTGGTTTCGGTCGGCGCGGCGATGATCGGGAGTGGTCTGCTCGCTGTCCTGATGGAACGCATCGCTTATCGCCCCTTGCGCAATGCGCCGCGCCTCGTGCCGCTGATCTCGGCGATTGGCGTCTCGTTCTTCATGATTGACTTCATTCGCGCGATTGAAGCGGTCACGCGCAACGACTTCAATCTGACCTATCCCAAAACTGATCTTCCCTGGCTGACGACGACATTTCCGGTATCGTTCGGTCAGACGACTGTTCAGATCAAGCCGACCTCGATCATCATGGTCGTCGGCGCGGTGATCACGCTGATCGCGCTCAACTGGTTCGTCAACGGGACAAAACTCGGTCGTGGTATTCGCGCTGTCTCGCAGGATCAGTTGACTGCCGGACTGATGGGCATCAACGTCAACCTGATGATTTCGCTGACCTTTTTCGTCGGTGGCGCATTCGGCGGCGCGGCAGGTGTGCTCTTCGGCCTCAACGCCGGGACGATCACGCCTTACATTGGCTTCACACCCGGTATCAAAGCCTTCACCGCCGCTGTTTTGGGTGGCATTGGTAACGTCACGGGCGCTTTGCTCGGCGGCCTGACGATTGGGATGCTCGAATCGTATCTCAACGGTGTGTTGGTCTACTTTCCGGCTTTAGGTCAGAACTACACCGATATTTTCGTGTTCGCCATCCTGATCCTCGTCCTGATCTTCCGTCCGACAGGTATTCTGGGCGAGCGCGTGGACGAGAAAGTGTAGAGATGATGAATACATCTATTCCTGCGCCGACTTCGGGTACGAACGGCTCTCTGCGCCAATGGATTCGCCAGCCGCGCATTGCTGGCGTCTTCATTCTGGCCTATCTGGTCGTCTTCGCGACCATCCTCTTCAAGTTGGATCGTGCCAATACGCTGTTTCCGCTCTGGAGTTCGCTGGCGTTTCCGCCTTTCGTCATTTCGCCCTTCATCATTTTCTCGTCGCCGCTCTCCCGACGTATCAAAGCCGGGTTGATCCTGCTGGTCGTGCTGATCCTGATGCCGCTGATTGGCATTTACGATGGCGGCTATCTTGAGCTTTCCATCCAGATTGCGATTTTCTCGGCGCTGGCGCTCGGCCTGAATATCGTCGTCGGCTTCGCGGGGCTGCTCGATCTTGGCTACATCGCCTTTTTCGCAGTTGGCGCGTATATCTGGGCGATGTTCAGCGAAACCAACGTTACGACCGTCTGGAGCGTCGCCGGGCTGATCGTTCCCGGTTGGGCGTTTTACCTGTTTATTCCGGTTGGGGTGTTCGCGGCGGCACTCGTCGGGATGCTGCTCGGCTTGCCGGTGCTGCGCTTGCGCGGCGATTATCTGGCAATCGTCACGCTCGGCTTTGGCGAGATGATTCGCGTGCTGGCGCGTAACCTCGACCAGCCTTACAACCTGACCAATGGCACACAAGGTTTATCAGGGGTGGGCAGGCCACCCTTACCGGGCTTCGCTGTACCATTGACAGCCAATATCGGGCAGGCGATGGGCATCCAAATATCCAACGTCGAGCCAGTTTCTCAGCAGTTGTTGTTCTACTTTATCGCTATCATCCTGCTGGCGCTGATCATCGTGATTGCCCAGCGACTCGACAACTCGCCGATTGGTCGCGCCTGGACTGCTATCCGCGAAGATGAAGTTGCTGCCGTCGCGATGGGCGTGCCGCTCGTGCGGATGAAGCTGCTGGCTTTTGCTTCCGGCGCAGCCTTCGCGGGCGCGATTGGCGTGCTGTTCGCGGCGAAAAACTCGTTCGTCAGCCCGGAGAGCTTTAGCCTTGACCAGTCGATCAGCATCCTGGCGATGGTGATCGTCGGTGGCCTCGGCGGTATTCGCGGCGTGATCCTCGGCGCGATTGTCGTGCAACTGCTCAACCTGCAAATTCTGGTCAACTTCTCACTGCAAATCAACGCACTCAAGAACATCGATTACGTCATCCCGATCATCAACTTCCCAATTCGCAACTGGCCGCCGCAGTTGGAACCTGCCAAATATCAGCGCCTCGTCTTTGGACTCCTGCTGATCTTAATGACAATTTTCCGCCCGGCGGGTTTGCTCCCGGAGCCGCGCCGTAAGATGGAAATGCGTGGACGTGCTCCAGAGCCGGACGAACTCGCGCGGTTGGAGGAACCTGCCATCGCTGCCGAAATCGATCCGAAACACGCGAACGAAGGATGATGGCGATGCTGCTCGAAGTCAAAAAACTCAGCAAGTCGTTCGGTGGTATCAAAGCCGTGCGCGACATCAACCTCAATATTGAGCCGAACAGCATTAGCTCGATTATTGGGCCGAATGGGGCAGGCAAGACGACGTTCTTCAACCTGATGACGGGTATTTACAAAGCGGATACAGGTGAGATTAATTTCAACGGCAAGTCGCTGCTCGGCCTGCGCCCTGATCAGGTGACAGCGGCGGGAGTCACGCGCACGTTTCAGAGCATTCGCCTGTTCGCCAACATGACGGTCTTAGAGAACGTCATGGTCGGGATGCACACCCGCCTCGACATCTCCCTCTGGAAAACGCTGATTCGTCCGGCCAGTTTTCAGCAGCAGGAGGAACGCGTCCGCGAGAAGGGGCGTGAGCTGCTTCAGTTCGTCGGGCTGGCAGGCAAGGGTGATGAAGTCAGCCGCAACCTGCCTTACGGCGATCAGCGCCGCATCGAGATTGCGCGTGCGCTGGCGACCGATCCCAAGCTGATTTTGCTCGATGAGCCGACCGCAGGCATGAACCCCAATGAGAGCGAGGATGCTATGCTGCTTTTCCGCCGCATCCGCGACGAGCGCGGCGTAACCGTCGTGCTGATCGAACACGATATGCGTGTGGTCATGGGTATCAGCGAGCGCATCAGCGTGCTGGACTACGGCGAGATGATCGCCGAAGGGACACCGGAAGCTATTCGCGCCAACCCCCGCGTGGTCGAAGCCTACCTCGGTCGCCGGGCTGCGGGTATAGAACAGGAGGCTGCTTCCTGATGGCCGCTACACTCCTCGAACTCGAAAATCTGCATACGTATTACGGTCAAATTCACGCCCTCAAAGGCATCAACCTGATCGTCAATGATGGCGAAGTTGTGACGCTCGTCGGCACGAACGGCGCGGGCAAAAGTACGACGCTGCGCACGATCAGCGGCGTGGTGCGCGCCAAGCGCGGCACGGTGCGTCTGAAGGGTAAAGACATCACCAGCCTGAAATCGCACGTGATTGCCGAGTTGGGTATCGGACACGTGCCTGAAGGCCGCCGCATCTTCCCACTGCTGACCGTCTACGAGAATCTGGAGATCGGCGCGTGGAATGTGCAGAACAAGGGCGACTTCAGCACGCGCATTGAGCGCTCGTTCGAGTTGTTCCCGCGCCTGAAAGAGCGTGTGGCGCAGAAAGGCGGTACGCTCTCCGGCGGTGAACAGCAGATGCTCGCCATCGCCCGCGCGCTCATGGCTGACCCGCAAATTCTGCTGCTCGACGAGCCATCGATGGGGCTGGCTCCGGTGCTGGTCGAAGTAATCTTCGAGATCGTCAAGCGCATCAATCAGGAAGGCAAGACCGTGCTGCTGGTCGAGCAGAACGCGCTCATGGCGCTCGAAGTCGCGCATCGCGGCTACGTGCTGCAAACGGGCGAGATCGTGCTTCAGGACGACGCCAAAGTCCTCATGAAGAATGATATGGTGCGCAAAGCCTATCTTGGCGAAAGCTAGTTCCAAGTCTGCAAATCATCCCGGATAAGGTCGGTTTTTTTAGGGGCGTACAAACAAACTGTACGTCCCTTTCTTTGTTTTTCATCTTCCCCGAAACGGACTGCGCTTCCGTAATAAATTCGCAAGCACTCACGGTATAATCAGCAGTATGGCGAAACAAGCAAACATCCTCGTGGTTGACGACGAAGCGACCGTGCGCGAGGTCGTCCGCAAATATCTGGAACACGAAGGCTTTCGCGTCAGCGAAGCCGAAACCGGGCATGAAGCGCTCGCTTACGTCCGCGACAGTCATCCCGATTTGATCATTCTCGATCTCATGCTGCCGGGAGTTGATGGCTTCACGATTACGCGCTCGCTGCGCAAAGTCGATGATTACGCGCCGCTCAACGTCGAGAGCGACATCCCGATCATCATCCTGACCGCGCGTACGAGCGAACTGGATCGCATCGCCGGGTTTGAACTCGGCGCGGACGATTACGTGCTCAAGCCGTTCAGCCCACGCGAATTGGTCGCGCGTGTCAAAGCGGTGCTGCGCCGCAGCGCCAGCGGAGCCGACGAAGCGGATGAGAAACCGGTCACACTGCCGGGGATTGCCATCGATCCGCGCACCCGCGAAGTGAGCGTCCGCAATCAGGTGGTTATCCTCACCGCGAAGGAATTCGATCTGCTCTGGTTCATGATCCGCCACCCGCGCCAGGTGTTCACGCGGACGCAGTTGCTCAACCAGATTTGGGGCTATGAGTTCTACGGCGACGAAAGTACCGTCACGGTTCACATTCGCCGCCTGCGCGAAAAAATCGAGCCGAATCCCAGCGAGCCGACCTACATCCAGACGGTCTGGGGCGTCGGCTACAAATTCGAGCCGTCCTAGCCATGCGCATCGCTGCTCGCTCTCCTTACGTGACGCTGCTGTTCACCGTCGGCCTGGTCGCCGTTCTGATCGGGATGGTGATGTTTCTGCTGCCGCGCCTCGGCGCGTCTGAGGATTTAAGCACACTGGTCACGCTGATGCTGGTGATCGCGTCCCTCGCCGTCGGCGGCGCGTATGTCGCCTATCGCCTGCGTCTGATCCGTTGGCTGCGCAGCCTGCGCTGGGCGCTGCTCGTGACCATGATCCTGACGGTCGTGCTGATCTTCCTCAACGTCTGGGTGACGGCACACCTGATGTTCATCAGCGAGTACGACCTCGCCGTGACGGGCGTACTGCTGATTTTCGCGGGCGGGATCGCGCTGATCTTCGGCTTCTTCGTATCGAGCGCCATCACCGACAGCATCCGCGAGATGGCGAGCGCGGTTGAACAGGTCGCGCATGGTAAGCTCGATACTCGTCTCGAAGTGCAGGGCAACGACGAGTTGGCCGAGTTCGCTCGTACCTTCAACTGGATGGCGACCAGCCTTCAGGAGATTGACGAGCAGAAGCGTCAGTTGGATCAGCAGCGCCGCGATTTAATCGCGTGGGCGTCGCACGATTTACGCACGCCGATCACCTCGATTCGCGCCATGATCGAAGCGCTGATCGACGGTGTGGTTTCCGACCCGCAGACGACTAATCGCTATCTGCACAACATGGAACTGGAAATCCAGAACCTCTCCAAGCTGATCGACAACCTGTTCGAACTAGCGCAGCTCGATGCAGGGCATCTCAAGCTCGATTACCAGATGGCCTCGCTGCGCGACCTGATCTCCGACACGCTCGAAAACATGAGCGTCCGCGCCCAGCAGCACGGCATCACTCTCACGGGGCAGGTCGATCCGGGCATCGACGTATTGAACATCGCGCCGGATAAAGTTCAGCGGATTTTGAGCAACCTGCTCGACAACGCGCTCCGTTATACACCCGACGGAGGCACAGTTATGCTCAAGGCCACGCTTGAACCCGATTGGGTTAAGGTGATGGTGCAGAACAATGGCGCGGGTATGGCGGGTATCGATCTCTCGCAGGTGTTCACGCGCTTTTATCGTAAAGAAGCCTCACGCGCTCAATCGAAAGACGGCCATCGCGGAGCGGGGCTGGGACTGGCGATCACGCGCGGCTTTGTCGAAGCGCACGGCGGCAAAATCTGGGTCGAAAGCGATCCGGTTTACGGCGTGACCTTCACGTTCACCCTCCCACGTCACGCCGCCCCGGTTACTCCTTGAATCGATACTCTGGGCATTGATGCTTTTCTCCCCTGTACAGACCATTGACAGGGCAAACGCATCAAAATCAGACAGAAGGTCATAAAGGGTCGTGAAGATCGTAGGGACGCGATAAATCGCGTCCGGTGTTACGGACGGCATGAATGCCATCCCTACAAAACCTGTATTGCACCTTATGACCTGAACAAAAATTTGATGCGTTTGCCCTGAGACCATTGATTAAACCAGATGTGCAATCGTTGTGCGCATGTTAAACTTAGCCCCTATGAATTACGCGCAGCAAAGGTGGGCAGCTCACAATGAAATCAGCACTGTTTGTCTGGGGTGGCTGGGAAGGGCATCAGCCGAAGCAAACCGCCGAGCTTTTCGCCGGGATTCTTCAGGGTGAAGGCTACGCGGTCGAAGTCAGTAACAGCCTTGACAGCTATCTCGATACGGCCAAATTGCAATCGTTTGATTTGATTGTCCCGGTCGTCACGATGTCCACCATCACGAACGATCAGGAAAAAGGACTGCTTCAGGCGGTTAAAAGCGGGGTCGGGCTGGGCGGCTGGCACGGCGGGATGGCAGACTCGTTCCGCAACAACACCGAGTATCAGTTCATGGTCGGCGGTCAGTGGGTTGCGCATCCCGGCAACATCATCGACTACCGCGTGAATATCACCGATCACGCTGACCCCATCACGGCGGGCTTGAGCGATTTCAACATGCACTCCGAGCAGTATTACATGCACACCGATCCTGCCAACGAGGTGCTGGCGACCACCACCTTCACGGGCGATCATGCGTCGTGGATCGCCGGGGCGGTGATGCCGGTCGTCTGGAAGAAACACTATGGCGCGGGCAAGGTCTTTTACTGTTCACTGGGACATCAGGCCGTCGATTTCGATGTGCCCGAAGCGCGCGAGATCGTCAGGCGCGGCCTGATTTGGGCGACTCGCTAAGGAGCCTGCGATGGAGAACAAAGTCAAAGTCGGTATCGTC
>DASZXN010000738.1:0-2350 GCA_035545875.1 Phototrophicaceae bacterium | reverse complement strand
CTATATGGTCTCAACGACCGCGCTGGCGCAGGTCGAGAGCAAACGCGAAATGCACGGGCGCGTGCTGGCGCTGCAAACCGTGTTGCTGGTCGGGCCGACCGCGATTGGCGGCCCGATCTTAGGCTGGATGTCGGATACGCTCGGTGCGCGCTCGCCGATGATTTTGGGCGGCATCGCTGCGCTGCTCGCGGCAGTCTGGGGCTACTACGCCGTCCAGCACTACATCGACAAAGTGCCTGTCAACGTGCGCAACCTGTTTGTCAGACACTAAATTTCGCTTCGCTTATACGTCCGGCACGACCTTGACGCAAACCGGATAGGGCAGCGAAACACGCTCTCCTGTGGGAGCCAGTTTTCCGCTTGCCTGATCGACGTGGAAGGTGGCGAGGCTGGCGCTGTCCTGATGCGCGACGAGTAAATAGCGCTCGGTCAGGTCAAAGGCGAAGTTGCGCGGCGTTTTCCCATCCGCCGAAATGAACTCAACCAGCGTGAGCTGGCCCGTCTCGGCATCAATCGCATAGACGACAATGCTGTCGTGACCGCGATTGGAGACGTAGAGAAAGCGCCCCGACGACGCGATGTGGATGTCCGCCGTCAGATTTTTCCCCGTGTAATCGGCGGGCAGCGTCGGAATTGTCTGAAGCGGCGTCAGCGCCCCGCGCGCGGCGTCGTAAGCGAAAACAGCCACCGTCGCGCTCAGTTCAGTCGTGGCGTAGAAGTAGCGTCCGTTCGGATGGAACAGGAAATGGCGCGGGCCTGCGCCCGGCTTGGTCGGCGCAAACGGAGGATCGTTCGGCGTTAGCTGCCCGCTGGATGGGTCGAGCGTGAAGATTTTGATCTGGTCGAGGCCGAGGTCACTGGCGAAAACGTAGCGACCATCCGGCGCAAAAGCGACACAATGGACGTGCGGGCCTTCCTGCCGCTCCGGGTTCGCGCCGTGTCCGTGATCCTGAACGACCTGCACGGCCTCGCCAAGCTGACCGTTCGTCTGCACGGGAAAGACGGTGATGCTGCCGCTGGTGTAGTTGGCCGTGAACAGCCAGCGCCCGCTCGGATCGAGGATGATGTTGCAGCTATCCGCGCCGTGCGTCGGCTGCTGGTTGATGATTTGCCCGGTCGCCCGGTTGATCGCCGTCGCGCCGCTGCCAAAAACGCCCTTGAACTCGCTCAATTCGTTGACTGAGAAAATGTAGTCTTGGGTGACTGTCAGAAACGATGGATTGCGCACCCCGTTGATGGTGCGCAGAAACTTCAGGCTGCCGTTCGACGGATCGAACGCGTAAACGAAAATACCCTCGTCACGCGGGACTGGATTACCCCAGCCCTCGGTGTACGTCCCCACATAGACGATCTGGCGTGCTGTCGTCATGGTCGCGCTGGACTTCCGTCAGGCAGGCGCGTTTGCGTCCACTGCTCGACTTCATCGGTGACCGGATATTTCGCGGCCAGCTTTTCATCAATGTCGATGCCGAGGCCGGGTTTGTCGTTGGCGTACATGTAGCCGTCGCGCACTTCGGGCAGGCCGGGGAACATCTCGTAGACGTGCTCCGGGAAGCGGCACCATTCCTGCACGCCGAAATTCGGTTCCCACAGGTCAAGATGCAGATTTGCCGCGTGACCCACCGGCGAGGTGTCGGCGGGGCCGTGCCACGCTGTCCGAATCCCGTAGAGGTGCGCGTGAATGGCGGCATTGCGCGCCGGGGTGATGCCGCCCATCTGACTGATGTGCATCCGCAGAAAATCGATCAGCCGCTCCTCGATGCAGAAGCGCCATTCGTGCGGGTTGTTGAAGAGTTCGCCCATCGCAATCGGCGTCGTGCAAGTCGCGCGAATGTGCCGGAACCACTCGATGTCCTCCGGCGCGAGCGAATCCTCAAGGAAGAACAGCTTGTACGGCTCGACTGCTTTAGCGAAGCCCACCGTGTCAATCGGCGTGAGACGCTCGTGAATGTCGTGCAGCAGTTCGACTTCATCGCCGACAGCGACGCGCACCGCTTCGATCATCTTGAGCATGTTGCGGATATAAGCACGCGGATCGTAGTACGCGCCGTCCGGCGAGCCTTCCGGTCGGATGTTGCGCGCACCCTTGCCGCCGTAGCCGCCCATCTGGACGCGAATGAAGTGATAGCCCTGCTCGCGGAAGCGCTGCACGTTGTCGATCACTTCCTGCGGGTCTTTGCCATCGGCGTGAACGTAGACTGCCGCACCCTCGCGGCACTTGCCGCCGAGCAACTGGTAAACGGGCATGTTTGCCAGCTTGCCCTTGATGTCCCAGAGCGCCTGATCGATGCCGGAGATGGCGTTGTTGAGGACAGGGCCGTTGCGCCAGTAGCCGTTGACCATCGACATC
>DASZXN010000737.1:0-8686 GCA_035545875.1 Phototrophicaceae bacterium | reverse complement strand
CTGGAGCGGAAGTCTGGTGAAAGCCCTGAAATTGCGTCAAGTCGTGTTGGTAGTGGATGAGACCAAGCTCAGGGAACAGTTTGGGGTGATGGTGGTCGGAGTGGTTTTTGAGGGACGCTGTATTCCGGTCGCTTGGCGTGTGTATCGCGCCAACAGCCATGCTGACTATCCGGCGGAAGGGCAGTCGCGCATGATTATCCGTTTGCTCAAGTCAGTCCATGCCGGACTGCCGAAAAACATGCGCGTGCGGGTCTTAGCGGATCGCGGGATAGGGACGTCGCCGCTGCTGATGCGTGGGATAGCGGCGCTGGGCTGGAGCTTCCTGTTTCGCGTCACCAAACAAAGCAAGCTCATTTTGTCGGATGGAAGGGAAGTGACGTTTTACCAACAGGTCACTCAAGCCGGACAGCGTTATGCAGCCAGCGGCCTGGTTTTTAAGCAGCGCGGACGCATCCCGGCGCATGTGCGCGTGTTGTGGAAAGCAGGTGCTCAGGAGCGCTGGGCATTAGTGAC
Source organism: Phototrophicaceae bacterium (assembly GCA_035545875.1). GTDB lineage: Bacteria > Chloroflexota > Anaerolineae > Aggregatilineales > Phototrophicaceae > Flexifilum. The sequence continues at coordinate 8,173 of DASZXN010000737.1, read as the reverse complement.
CAACGACCCAGCCCTCACTGGTTGGGAATACGCCCAACGCATGTGGATTGAAGAAGCCTTCCGCGATTTGAAGTCGCATGGCTGGCAGGTCGAAGCCAGTTATTTGACTGACCCGGCACGCATGGCACGGCTTTGGATTCTGCTGGTGGTTGCCTATGCCTGGATGCTCCTGCTGGGACAAGCCGTTCTCGCAGCGGGCGCGGCAGCGCATCCCCGGCGACGGGCTGATGGCACTTATGTCCGCCGCTGGAGTTTGTTTCGCGAAGGGCGGCAGGCGTTTCTCACCGCTTCCCCGCCCCTTTAGTCTTACTGTCACCCCCTCAGACGCCCTGAGGGAGAAGGGGCAGGGGGATGAGGGCTGGAAATTTTGATGCGCTGGTTCTGGGGTTGCAGGCATTAATTTGCGCAACGGTCTAGTATCAGTAAAATATCCTTCACTAGACATGGTTCTTTTTTGTATAGATTTTAACTTGTATGGTCAGCACCACCCCGTTTAAAGTGAAAGGAGGCTCCGCGTCCAGTTTGAACTGGTCGTTGCTTTAGCTTTTCCCTCGCCTAAACATCAGTGGATAAGGGGTTTTGTTCATGGCAAACAAGCACCAGGAATTTAAGAGCGAACTTCTTGAGCAGTTCAAGCAAGGTCGGGTCTCCCGGCGCAACTTCCTCCAGATGATGGCAATCGCTGGCGCGGCGGCGGCGGGGCTGAACGTACTGGTCGCTCCGGCGTGGGCGCAGGACGCGACCGAAACCGCCGAAGCCTCGACCCGCCCCCTGACCCCGACCATCTATCAGTGGATGATCGACCTGCACCCCGGCATCACCGACATCAACACGGCCTTTGGCAATGTCAATCAGCAGATTGCTCCCGTCGCGGGCTTCGATACCAGCAAGTTTGTCGCGGAAGCGAAATCGCAGACCAGCAGCTACGACCTCTATCTCGGCGCGACCCCCTTCGTCGATATGGCCGCGCTGGTCAAGACCGGCGCGATTGAACCCTGGGATCCCTACATTCCCGCCGACGTGCTCGCCGACATTCTGCCCGCCATCCGTGAGGAAAGCACCTTCCAGGATAAGCTCTATCACTGGCCGTTCCTGCTCGACATCATCGTGCAAGCCTATGACTGGAACCTCGTCAACGCCGCTGGCCTGCCCGATACCGCGCCCCCCGATTGGGACACCTTCCTGTCGAGCGCGCAGACCATCCTCGACAAGGGTGCGGCGCGCTACGGTGCGACCTTCGACGCGCACGGCTGGCGCTCGCTCGTGCCGATCACGCACAGCATCAGCACCGACGTGTACTACACGCTCGACGGCGACCCGAATCCCGGTATGCTGTTCGACTTCACCAACCCCGCCGTCGTTCAGGCGCTGCAACTGATGAAGAAAATCCTCGACGTGTCGAGCGCCAACGCGCTCCAGCCCGGCACCACCGACGGCGGCGTCAATAACACGCCCGACGAAGTTGCCTTCGCCGCAGAGCAGGTGGCGTATTACATCAAGTACGAGAACGCCCCACTCCGCATGGCCTCGACCTGGCAAGACCCAACCGCGCTGCGCCTCGGCGCGCTGCCCAAGCAGACGGGCGGCGCGGGTGGCACGGTCTTCTGGAACACGGGCGCCGTTCTGTTCAAGTACGGCCAGAATAAGGAAAAGGCCGCCGAGTACATGAAGGCGCTGACCTACAATGCGCAGCTCTGGCAGGACTCGATTGCGGGCACGGCGCAGGCGCACCCCGGCCAACTGCCGCCCTACAAGTCGATCTACGATGGTTGGGCGAAGGATAATCCCGACTGGCTCCAGAAGCAGACCTGGGTTCCGGTCGTGCGCGCGCAACTGGACAACGCGAAGGCCATCCCGAATCACGCCTTCGGCCTCCAGCAGTTCATCATCGGCGAGCCGCTGTGGGAGAAATATCTCACGGGCGACGAACCCGATCCGATGAAGGCGCTTCAGGCAGCGAAGGATGCGGTTGTCGCCGCCATCAAGCAGACGAGCTAATCAGCGCAGCACTCGTCCTTTCCGAAACCCGTTTCCCGCATCGGAAGCGGGTTTCTTGATCTTTTCGGCCTTCATAGCTTCGCGGGAGTAGACCAATGGCGACTGCGAGCCTGACCGCACAGCGCACCATCTGGCAAAAGGTACAGCTAGAGATTCACGATCTAGGCCATTGGGTCTACGTCCTCCCGGCGCTGGCCTTTTTTCTGGTCTACCAGTTGTACCCGATTGTCAGCGTCTTCTGGATCAGCTTCACTGACTATCACTACCTGCGCAACGATCCTGCCCATTTCGTCGGCCTGCAAAACTACATCAATGCCCTTAACGATCCGGTCACGTGGCTGGGTCTGGAGCGCGCAGCGATCTTCACGCTCCTCTTTCTGCCCGGCTGCATCTTCATCCCGCTGCTGGTAGCGATCATGGTGGATCGCGTCAGGCCGCCTCGGCTTTCGACCATCTACAAGCTGATCCTGCTGATCCCGGCGGTCATCCCCGGCCCGATGATCTTCGTCCTCTGGACGTGGCTCTACGGCTTCGACATCGGCCCGATCAACGGCGTTCTGGTCAACGTCCTGCACATCTTCAACTACCGTAACGCGCCGCAGTTCCTCGGCAACTCCGCGCTGACGCTCCCCGCCATCGCCGTGATGGAATGGTGGTGGGGCTTAGGCTATCACACCATTTTCTATCTGGCGGGACTGGCCTACATCCCGCATGAGTTGTTCGAGGCCGCCCGCATTGATGGTGCAAATGAATGGCAGATGTTCTGGAACGTCACGCTGCCGCGTCTGCGCCCGATCATGCTGGTGCTGGTCGTGCTGCGCTTCGGTACGGCAATGGCCGTGATCGACGAGTTCCTGATCATGGGCGGCTTCAACAGCGCCCTGCCGACCTACACCTGGACAGTCTATATGTGGCAGTTGGCCTTCCAGTTGGGCGACTGGTTTCAGGGCTACGCGGCGGCGATTGGCTGGATTGGCGCGGTCGCCATGCTGATCGTGGTGGGCATCATGTTGTATCTGTTCCGCAACCGAGACTAGGAGGCGCACAATGGCAGTCGCCAACGCACGAACCGACGCGCGAGTCACGCGATCCGCGAAGCCGCCGCGTCGCTTTCCCTGGCGCGGGATTCTGCTGCATGGCACCCTGACTTTCTTCTGCCTGCTCATCATTCTGCCGCTGGCGTGGGTCTTTCTGCTCTCGATCAAGTCAATCCCCGACGCCTACAACGGCCTTCTCTGGCCGAAGCACTTCGATTTCTCGCACTACGGCTACGTCTTTCAGGCCATCCCGACGCTGATCCAGAATATGCTCAACAGCATCTTCGTTACGCTCTCGACGGTCGTGCTGACCTGCTTCTGCGCGGTGCTGGCGGGCTACGCGCTCGTCCATCTCAAGCTGCGCGGGCAGGTGATCGTGACGGGTATCATTCTGGCGACGTTGTTCTTCCCGACCAAGCTGATCTCGCTGATCGCCATTTTCCAGATTCAGACCCAGCTTCACCTGATCAACACGCTGCCCGGTCTGATCCTGCCTTACGTGACGCTCAACCTCGCCACCAGCATCCTGATCATGCGCGGCATCTTCCAGCAGATTTCGCCGGAAATTGTCGAAGCCGCCCGCATCGACGGCGCGAACTCGTGGCAGACCTTTCAACGGATCATGCTGCCGCTCGTCTCCAACGGCATTGTCGTGCTCGTTGTGGTCAACTTCGTCAGCGCGTGGGGCGAGTATCTGCTTGCCGTCACCCTCACCAACGACCAGACCGTGCGCACAATGCCGGTCGTGCTGGCGAGCGCCTTCGGCGGCATGGGCGCGTGGGCGTGGCCTCGGATCGCGGCAGTTTACATCATGGTGATCACGCCGGGGATTATCATCTTTGCGATTGCGCAGCGCTCCTACCTGAAGGGCTTGCTCGAAGGCGCGCTGAAGGCATAAACCGATACACAATTGACACGATACTTGTAGGGGCAGACCTGTGTGTCTGCCCTCGCTCGAATGAACCTGACGTACATCTGTAGGGGCGAGTTTGAAACCCGCCCTTGCCCGAAATAACCTGACGCGCATTTGTAGGGGCGAGGCGTGCCTCGCCCTTATTCAAACACCCCGTATGCAAATTTATATGCTGCGTTCTTTTCTATCCTGTCCCCAGAAAGGCCATTCAATGGCAGCCAACGAGCTACAACTTCGCATCGAGCAGTGGGTCGAGGATCATCGCGACGACGTGCTCGAACTGGTCGAATCCCTGATCCGTTTCCAGAGCGAGCAGCGCGTCCCGACCGGCTGGGAACACGACGCGCAGATGTTCGTCGCCGATCAACTGCGCGGCCTCAACCTCGACCTCGACGTGTTTGAGCCGTCCGAGGTCGAAGGCTTCACACAGCATCCGGCTTACTGGCCGGGGCGTAATTACCGCAACCGCCCCAACGTCGTCGGCATCAGGCGCGGCACCGATTCGGCCAACGCCAAATCGCTGATGATCTCCAGCCACGTCGATGTGGTGCTTGGTTTGCCGGGGCGCTTCCCGCCCTTTAGCCCGGTGCGGCAGGGCGATAAACTCTACGGGCGCGGCTCGAATGATATGAAGGGCGGCCTCGCCGCGAGCATCATGGCGGCGCGCTGCCTGAAGGAACTCGGCATCGATCTCAAGGGCGATTTCTACGTCGAGAGCGTCGTTGACGAGGAAATGGGCGGCTCGAACGGCACGCTCGCTTCACGCCTGCGCGGTCACAACGCAACGGCCTGCATCGTCCCGGAGCCGAACGGGATGCTCGTTTCGCCCGCGCATCGCGGCGGCGGCATGTGGGACATCACGATCAAGGGATCGCCGGGAATGCCCTTCGGCGCGACCGAGTTGATCAACCCGGCCTATGGCATTGGCAGGCTGATCATGGCGGTGCGCGAGTGGGAGCAGCAGCGTAATCAGTCGCTCAAGCCGCACCCGCTCTATCCCGATACCCACGCGCTGCCCGTACTCATCGGCAGCGTCAACGCGGGCGATTTCATCCCCGGCACGGGCAACAGCGTGCCGAGCAACGCCGAGATGCAGGTTTGGGCGGAAATCTTCCCCGGCACGACGCAGGCTGAACTGTACGATGACCTGATCGGCTATCTCAAGGAAGTCGCCGCCAGCGATCCCGTAATCCAGAAATGCGAGTTTGAGGTCACGCAGCCGATCCGCTTCTTACCCGGCAGCGAGATTCCCGCCGATCACCCGATTGTGCAGGCGACCAGCCGCGCCTACGAGGAAGTCACCAAGCACGCGCCGGAGGTCTATGGCGCGCCCTTCGCCTGCGATGTCTATATCTTCAACCTATACAGCCCCACGCCCACCGTGATCTTGGGGCCGCGCGGCGCGAACGCTCATGCCACCGACGAATGGGTCATGATTCAGGATTTGATCGATCTGACCAAGATTTTCGCCATCACCGCCGTCGATTGGTGCAATCAGGCGAAATAATTCACACACAATCAGCCAGACGCTTAACCGTGTAGGGGCGAGGCGTGCCTCGCCCCTACGAAGAACCCCGATTGGCTATTTCAACGCAAAAATCCAATTGAATAGGAGGCTCGATTATGGATTTGCAGCTAGCAGGCAAAGTCGCCGCGATCACGGGCGGGAACGTTGGCATTGGCTTCGAGGTCGCGCGCGGGCTGGCGCGGGAAGGCGTACACGTCGCCCTCTGCGCCCGTGATGAGGCCAGCGTGGTCGCCGCCGCTGATCAGATCGCACAGGAGTGCGGCGTCAAGGCGCTTGGCGTCAAGGTCGATGTGACCGTTCCGGCGGATACCGAGCGCTTCATCTCGACCGTCAACGCGACCTTCGACGGCGCGGACATCCTGATCAACAATGCGGGTCAGGGCACGAATGAGACGATTATGGACGCGCCCGATGAAAAATGGCTTTACTACTGGGAACTGCACGTCATGGCAGCGATCCGGCTGGCGCGCGGCTTCGTCCCATCAATGAAGGGGCGCGGCGGCGGCGTGATCCTCAACAATGCCTCGATCTGCGCAACCCAGCCGATGTACAACGAGCCAATCTACAACACGACCAAAGCGGCGCTGGTCATGATGTCGAAATGCCTCGCCCACGAGTTGATTCCATCCAACATCCGCGTGAACGTGATCAACCCCGGCCTGATCGAGACGCCCGGCTGGACAGTACCGATTGGCAGGGAAGTTGCGGGCACCAATGTGACCGTTGAGCAGCGCCTCGACGAGATCGCCCGGCAGTACGCGCCGATTGGTCGCTTCGCCAGCGCCGAGGAACTGGCGCAGTTCTTCGTGTTTTTATGCTCGCCGCGCGCGAGCTACTGCGTCGGCTCGTCGTATTACGTCGATGGCGGCTGGCTGAACGTCGTGACGTGATTTACGAAGGTTCGGAACTGCTCTGCTGCCAACGCACGATTTCGTAGGGGCAGACCTACGTGTCTGCCCTTTCTTGCTTTTCTCCCCTCTCCCCGCTTGCGTGGGCTGAGGAGAGGACATGGTTGAAATTGAGAGAAAATCTGACGCGCGGATCGTTGGTAGGGGCGGGTCTAAGACCCGCCCTCATGCGGATAAATTCGTCTCGTGACCAGCCCAACCCCAAAGGTGTCCTTTCCTCAGCCCCGCTTGCGGAGAGGGGCGGGGGTGAGGGGTTTTAATCCCCTGCCGGATTCTCGACACCCTTCGCCTCGCGGATCGCTTGCAGCATATCCGAGACGCGGCTGAACTTCAGGCGCGGGCGACCGAGCGCCTTGCCGCGCTCCTGCTCGATCTGGTCGAGCTTGAGCCAGTCGTCGAAGCTGACGAACTCGACGTTCCGCGCCTTGAGCAGCGCCTCGACCGAGTCCGGTGACGTGCTAACTGGGTTGAGCGTCTTGCCTGCCGCCAGATCAGCCAGCATCTGATCGGCAGTTTCCTGCGAATCGGGCTTGTTGGTGCCGATAATGCCGCTCGGCCCGCGCTTGATCCAGCCGACGGCGTATTCGCCCGTTACGGTCTGCGTGTTGGCCGGATCGATAATACGTCCCTGCGCGTTCGGGATGATCCCGGCGCGGCTGTCGAACGGGACGCCGGGGACGGGCAGGCCGAGGTAGCCAATCGAGCGGAAGACCAGCCCAACTTGCAGGACTTCGGTTTTGTCGGTCGGGCGCGGGCGCAGCGATCCATCCGGCGCGGTATACAGTTCGTTGTGAACGAGTTCGATGCCCTCGACGTGATCGGTGCCAAGAATTTTGGTTGGCGAGACGAGAAAGCGCATGTGGATGCGCTTCTTTTTGTGTGCGTCGTCCTCAATCGAGTAACGCAGCAGCGTTTGCAGGTTGCGCTCGGCGTTGCGATCTTCACCCGACAGGATGAACTGATTGCTCGCCGGATCGAGTTCGAGTTCTTCCGGCAGCACAATCGTCTGTGACTCTTCCAGTTCGCCGAACTCCTTCAGTTCAGGATTGGTAAAAGCCGCCTGTGCCGGGCCGCGCCGACCGAGCATGTAAATCTCGCGGACTTTGCTCTCGCGCAGCGCTTCGAGCGCGTAATCGGCGATGTCGGTTTTGGCGAGTTCGTCGTAGCTGCTGGCGAGGATGCGCGCCACGTCCATCGCCACGTTGCCGTTCCCAACGACCGCTGCGCGCTCCTGCGAGAGGTCGAAGGTCAGGTCGCGGTAATCGGGATGCGCGTTGTACCAGCCGACGAAATCGGTCGCCGCGTCGCTGCCTTTCAGGTCTTCGCCGGGAATCCCCATGTGACGGTCACTTTGCGCGCCGACCGCGTAGATGATCTGGTGATAGTGAGCGGTAAGGTCGTCGTGGCTGATGTCCTTGCCATAGGCGACGTTGCCGTAAAAGCGAAAGTTGGCCTGTTCAGCCGTGCGCTCGTAAACTTTCGTCACGGTCTTGATTTTGGGATGATCGGGCGCGACACCACCGCGTACCAGTCCATACGGCGTAGGCAGCCGGTCGAACATGTCGATCTGGACGGTCAGCGATGCCTGCTTCTGCAAATAATCGGCGGCATAGAACGCCGATGGGCCAGACCCGATGATCGCTACCCGCAGCGGATTGTCAGCGCTTCCCAGTGGAGAGGTCATGGTTTCCCTTTTCAACTCGCGTGCATAACAACATACGTAACTATACCACTATCCATCGTCGGCAAAATGCCGAGCTTGGGAGGCGAAATTTCATAAAAACCGGGC
>DASZXN010000736.1:0-9389 GCA_035545875.1 Phototrophicaceae bacterium | reverse complement strand
TGGTCACCTGATTGCGCAGTTCCGCCTGATGCAGCCCCGATTTCTGCGCGTAATCGACCGATCCGCGTACCGTTTGCAGCACCAGGCGTTCAGCATCACGGCGCGAGAAGCCCATGTGAACGCCCGCGTCGATCAGCGCCTCCATGAACAGGAATACGTAGGCGGGGCCAGTGCCGCTCAGGGCCGTCGCCATGTCGAGGAACTTCTCATCGTCCATGAACAGTTCTTCGCCTAACGCGCTCAGGAGCGCTTTGGCCTGCTGGCGCTCGGTTTCGGGTACTTCCGGCGTAGCCGTCCAAACCGTGATCCCCTCGCCGATCTGCGCGGGTGTATTCGGCATGGCGCGGACGATGCTCGGATTGCCCGTGCCATCGCGCAGGGTGCTGATACGCACTCCGGCGAGAATGCTCAAGACCAGTGATGCTTTACTGCCCGATCCATTGAGCGAGTGAAAGACGTGCCCGACGACCTGCGGCTTGGTCGCAAAGACAAGAATGTCGGCGGCTTGAGCAGCTTCGACGTTATCGGTCGTGAAGCGCAGGCCGTAGCGAACCACGAGTTCACGCCCGCGATCTTCACGCGGGTCAGCGGCGATGACGTGATCGGGCGTGATCAGCTTCTGTGTCAGTAAGCCCTTGATGATCGCCTCGGCCATGACGCCGCTGCCGATGAAGGAAACCGTCTTGTTTTCGAGCGCCATGCCAAGCTCCTAATTCATGCTGAAGGACTCAAACTGTGGCCCGCTGTAACTAAGCAGATAGAATGAACGCTCTCTGCCCTCGTAAGTTTCGGTGAGAAAATCAGTGACGATATAGCCGCGCGCCATCGTCTGCTTGAACGCCTGCCGGACGTGCATCCGCCATGCCAGCGCCAATTGGGGGTTGCCCGCCTCTATCGAAGTGTAGCGCGTCGGAATTTCGATCAGCGCCAGCGACCCGGACGGATTAGCAATCGTTTCCGCAGTCAGCAGCGCGCCATCGTGCGAGAGCGTCGAGGCATTGAGAATCGGCGTTTCGGCTTCGAGGTAATGGCTGAGGTTCAAATCCTTGCGACTGCCATGAATCCGCTCCTCGACGCGCCGATTCGTCACCCACCATTCCGCGATCAAGCGATCCGACGTGCCGAGTTTCGCCAGCCCGCCCGCGCTCGACGTACCGTAGTAATTTTCCTTGTAGGTGTTGCAGATCACGCCGAGCTTGCGCACATTCAAATGCGCGTTGGGCGCGAGCAGCGGATCGAACGTCCAGACGACCAGCCGAATCCCCTGCTTGATCGCGAGCTTGCGCTGCTCCAGCTTGAGCCGATAGCCGATCCCCTGCCCGCGATACTCCGGCAAGACGACCATGCGCTTGGAGAAAATCTGCAAATTCGCCATCGCCGGGCGATCCACTTCCTCGATATTGGTGCTCAGGAAGCCGACCAGCACGCCAACCGGACGATCTTCGTCAAAGGCCGTCAGCACGTGACCGCCCGCGTTCGCCAGCGAAAAGAGCATGTGCGCCGGAATCACCGATTCCAGATCATTGCCCCAGTAGATTTTTTGCAGTTCGACCACCGGACGCATCTCGTCAAGTTCGTGCAGCGGTCGATAGGTGATTGTTGCCATAGGTCAGTCCAAATCAGTTACAAGTTAAAAGTTGAAAGTTAAAAAGAAAAACGGCATGTACCCAAACTCAAAATGCTTTACTTTGAACTTTTAACTTTCCTTACTTTCAACTACTCGTTATATCACCTTCGGGCGGCGGCGCAGAGTATAGCGCAGCAGCGACAGGCCGTAACGTTTCCCGCGCATGTAGGTCAGCAGTGTATCCTCGAAGCGGCGCGGATGAATACCGAAATAGTGAAACAGGTTGCCCAACGATGCCGTCCGGTTGGTAGCAAGAATATCCAACCACTGCGGCGTGATCAACGAGCGCGGCAGCACCCGACCGTAAATCGCCGCGAACCAGCGCAGCACGTAGGGCGGCACGCCAATCACGATCCGGCTGATTCCTGACACGCGCATCACCGTGCGGATCATGTCTTCGAGCGTGATGTACTCCGGCCCGCCGATTTCGATCACGTTATCGACGGTATCAATCGCTTCGAGGCTGCCCATGAGCGCCTTTACTACGTCGTCAATGTAAATCGGATGCAGCACCACTTCGCCGCGCCCTGGCATCAGGAAAATCCCCGGCGATACGGTCAACTGCATGGCGATGTGGTTGATGAAGGCATCGTCCTCGCCGTAGATCAGCCCACAGCGCAGAATGGTGTAGGCCAGACCGCTCGTGCGCAGCGCTTCCTCGACCAATCCCTTGTAGCGCAGGAGCGGATAGGCCGCCGCCGGTGACGCGCCGAGGTGACTGAGCGTGATAATTCGTCCGACCCGCGCCGCGCGCGCCGCCGTGATCAAGCTGCGCGTGCCGATCAATTCAACGCGCTCCAGGTCGCGCGGGCTGCCCCACCACTGGGCGTTCTCCAGATGAATGATGACATCGACGCCCGTCGCGGCGCGAAAGAGCGCTTCTTCATCGAGAATCGTGCCGACGATGACCTCTGGCTTGATCTCCCAGGGCAAATGTTCGGCTTTCTGCTCCGGCAGCAGCACACGCACCGGGTAATTTTGTGCGAGCAAGCGACCAACCAGATGTCGCCCAATGAACCCTGTCGCCCCAGTAACGAGAATCAATTGCGCCGCCTCCGTGAACGGCTGATTATAACATAGGCTATCCGGGCGAGTAACCTCCATTCATTCGCGGTGTTTCATCTTGTGAAAGCCAAAAGTTTTGTTAGGCTTATACGCACGAACCAATCGGTCGCCGACCGAATAAACGAGGAGTTTTGCTGTGGAGGAACGACGACGTGTTGTCGTAACCGGCATGGGCATCCTCTGCCCCACCGGAAATACTGTTGAGGAAGCGTGGCAGAATGCCGCCGCCGGAAAAACCGGCATCCGCACCATCCAGCGCTTCGATACGTCGCATCTCGAAAATCATTTCGGCGGCGAGGTCAAAGGGTTCGATGCCGAGGAGTTCCTAGGCAAACGGGAAGCCCGGCGCACCGACCGCGTGACCCAGATGGCACTCTATGCAGCGAAACAGGCCGTCAATGATGCCAAGCTGGAAGTCACCGACGAGAATCGCTACGACATCGCCTGTATTGTCGGCTCCGGCATCGGCGGCATTTCCGCGATTGTCGAAAGCGTGCGCGCCTTCTTCGATAAAGGCGCGAAGTTCGTCAGCCCTCTGCTCGTGCCGATGATGCTGCCCGACGCGCCTTCGAGCAAAATCTCGATGGCTTATGGACTGCGTGGGCCGAACTTCGCCATTTCGACCGCCTGCGCGACCGGCAACAACTGCATCGGCGAGGCGACCGAGATCATCCGGCGCGGTCAGGCGACCGTTGCGCTGGCAGGCAGCTCGGAAGCAGGTCTGGTCGATATTGCCATCGCCAGCTTCAACAATATGACGGCCATTTCGCGCCGTAACGACGCGCCAGAGCAGGCGTCGCGCCCGTTCGACGCGGATCGAGACGGTTTCGTGGTCGCAGAAGGCGCGGCGATTCTGGTGCTGGAGGAACTCGAACACGCCAAAGCACGCGGCGCGCACATCTACGCCGAAATCGCAGGCTACGGCCACACCTCGGATGCTTATCACGTCACCGCCCCGCTGGAAACAGGCGAAGGCGCTGCCGAAGCGATCCTCCGCGCGCTGGAAGACGCTGATCTGAACGCTTCAGACATTGACTACATTAACGCGCACGGCACGAGCACACCGCTCAACGACAAAAGCGAGACACTGGCGCTCAAGGTGGCGCTGGGCGAGCAGGCGTACGAGATTCCGATTAGCTCGACGAAATCCGTCACCGGGCATTTGATGGGCGCGGCAGGATCGGTCGAAGCGGTCTTTTCAATCAAGGCACTCAACGAGGGCTTCATTCCGCCGACGGTCAATCTGGTTAATCCTGACCCGGAATGCGACCTCAACTACACACCGAACGTCGGCGTGGCAAAAGAACTTGACTACGTGATGAGCAACTCGTTCGGCTTTGGTGGACATAACGCCGTCTTGATATTCTCGAAATACCACGCGAATGGTCACACGTAATCGGGGCGCAATGCCCGAAACTTTATACGCCCACATCGTTGGGTGGGGCATGGCCGTGCCCGAAAAAATCCTCACGAATGAGGATTTGGCCGCGTTTATCGAAACCTCCGACGACTGGATTCGCACGCGCACGGGCATCCGTGAACGGCACATCGCCGGAGAGCGCGACAGTACGGCCACGCTCGGCCTGAAGGCGGCGCAGCAGGCGCTCGAAGTAGCGGACATCCTGCCGACCGACATCGACATGATTATCGTCGCCACCTCGACGCCGGAGCATATCTTCCCCAGCGCCGCCAGCCTGATTCAATCGTGGCTCGGCGCGACCAAAGCAGGCGCGTTCGACCTGAGCGCGGCCTGTTCGGGCTTCGTCTACGCCGTCGATATGGCGGCACAGGCGATTCGTTCGGGTCGGATTCAAACGGCGGTCGTGATCGGCGCGGAGACGATGAGCCGCGTGATGGACTGGCAGGATCGCGCGACCTGCATCCTCTTTGGGGATGGCGCGGGCGCGGTCGTGCTGACCGCCAGCGAAGTCGAGGGCGGCGTGCTTTCCGCCGTGCTGCGCTCGGATGGCTCCGGCGGCGACTTGCTCGGCATCCCGACCGTTGGCAGCATCGACATCGGTGACATTCCAGTGATCACCAACGGCTATAAGTTCGGCAAGATGCACATGAACGGCAGCGAAGTTTTCAAGTTCGCCACCCGTGTCTTCGGAGAAAGCATTAATCAGGCGCTCGACCTCGCCGGGCTAACGATCAAAGACCTGCACCTGATCGTGCCGCATCAGGCCAACCTGCGCATCATTCAGGCGGCGGCGCGCGCCATGAAACTGGACGAGTCGATGTTCGTCAGCAACGTGGATCGCTACGGCAACACCTCCGCCGCGTCGATCCCGATTGCCCTGTGCGAAGCCATTGAGCAGGGGCGCATCAAAGCCAACGATTACATCGCCTTCATCGGTTTCGGCGGTGGTCTGACCTGGGCGTCGATGATCGTCAAGTGGGGGTCGCCGCAGCTTGAGGAACATGCCGTGATCAGCTTCAACAAGCAGCGCCGTCAGGTCAGCTACACGATGGCATGGTGGCGCGCGCGTCTGAGCCTGTTCAGCCACCAGCTTGGCGAAGTGATCCGCCGGATTCGCCCGGAGCGCGGGCGCATGGATCGGTTGCGCCGCCGGATGGATCAGCACGATTTTCAATAAATTCCGAGAAGCCGCCCATCAAGGCGGCTTTTTTGCTCGTGAGGGGGATACATGGACGAGTATTTGCAAACCGTCCGGCTTGGCGACGCAACCGTTACGCTGATCAACATCGGCTACTTCCGCGACCCGAACGTTTCGCCGGAAGAAGGCGCGAAAAACCCGTCCGCCGGGCTACCGAGTTACTGCGGTTTGATCGAGCTGCCGGATGCCGTCATTCTAGTCGATGCTGGTCATTACGATCTTTCACCTGACTCGCCCTTCTATATCCCCCGTTATCAGCCGCCACCGGGCTTGATCGCTCGCCTCGCGGATCGCGGCATACGGACTGATCAGGTGACGCAGGTCATCATTACCCACATCCATTGGGATCATATTGACGGTCTGACGGTCGAGTGCGACGGCGCTTATCAGCCGGCCTTCCCGAACGCGCGCTACTATCTCGGCCAAGCCGATTGGGACAACCCCGACACGCAGGCCGAACTGCAAAAGCCCGAGTCGCTCGTCAGCCACACGCTCGGCGTGCTCCATCGCGCTGGCCTGCTCGAACTCGTCAGCGGCGATCTCAAGCTCAGCGACAACATCACAATCGTCGCCGCGCCCGGAGAATCACCCGGTCACCAGATTGTGAAACTGGCTTCGCAGGGTCAGGTCATGTACATTCTGGGCGATCTCTATCACGACACCGAGTCGTTCGCGCAGCCCGATCACATGGATTGGTGGGCAAACCGCGAAAACATGCTCGCCAGCCGCGCCGCGCTGGTCAAGGCCGCGCTCGCGGAGAACGCCCTGCTGACCGTCGCGCACATCGGTACGGTGGGGCGCTTGCAGTCCGCCGACACCGCCTCTGGTGCGCGTTGGGTGACGGCCTAGCTCACGCGCCGAGAATATTAGTCAAATCGGCACGGTTGTTGAGCGACCAGGGCAGCAGGCAGTTGTCGAGCAGGCGCGGCTTGCCAATTTGGACGACCACTGAGAGCAGGATCGGATCGTTCGTCGTGTCGTGAATGCCGAAAAGTGTGTGCGGATCGTTGACGGCAACGTAATCGATCTGCGCGAGCGGCTCCGTTTCGAGCACGTTGCGTACAATCCCGCGCAGCGTCGAGGGCATCCGTTCGCCATCGGCGTACGCATCGGCGGCAGCCCGCAAAGATCGATAGATCACGCTGGCAGCTTCGCGCTGCGCCATATTCAGGTATGCGTTGCGTGAACTCAGCGCCAGCCCATCCTGCTCGCGCATGGTCGGGCAAACGACAATCTCAATCGGGAAATTGAGATCGCGCACCATCCGGCGAACGACGACGACCTGCTGCGCGTCCTTCTGCCCAAAATAAGCGCGATCCGGCTGGGTCATGTTGAACAGTTTGGCGACTACCGTTGCTACGCCTTTGAAATGACCGGGGCGGCGGTCGCCTTCCAGCCCGGTCGAGACGACTTCGGCGTTAACGTAGGTCTGAAAGCCGGGCGGATAGACTTCTTCCGGCGGCGGCGTGAAAACGAAATCGACACCTGCCCGTTCGAGCAGGCCGAGATCGTGATCGAGGTCGCGCGGGTAAGCGGCAAAATCCTCACCCGGCGCGAATTGGGTCGGGTTGACGAAAATCGTGGCGATGACCGAATCGTTGTCCTGGCGGGCGGCGCGAATCAATGCGAGATGCCCCTCGTGCAGCGCCCCCATCGTCGGCACGAGGCCGACCTTCCCCTTGAGTTCAGCGCGGACGGAACGCAGTGCTTTGACCGTCTCAACTGGATGCAGCATGGTCTTTCCCATCGTGATCGATGCGCAGCGCGGCTAATACATCGTCCTTCATCGTAAAACTGTTCTCGTCGGTGGGAAAGTTGTGAGATTGTACATCTCGTAAATACGCGCCGATGGCGTCGCGCATTTCGCCCGCGAGGTGGGCGTACTGTTTGGTATGACGCGGCACGAAGTCCTCGAACAGGCCGAGGATGTCGTGAAAGACCTGCACCTGACCATCGCAGTGCGCCCCTGCCCCAATGCCAATCGTCGGGATGTGGAGGCGCTGGGTGATAATCTCGGCCAGCGGCGCGGGCACCGATTCGAGCACGACGGCGAACGCGCCCGCCGCCTGCACCGCCTCGGCGTCACGCAGAAGGCGCTGCGCCGAATCGAGATCGCGTCCCTGCACGCGCATCCCGCCGACCTTGTAAACGCTCTGCGGCATCAGGCCTATATGCCCGACCACCGGAATCCCCGCATCAACGACGTGGCTGATCGTCTCGGCCAACGATTCGCCGCCTTCCATCTTGATCGCGCCGACGCCGCTCTCCTGCATCAGCCGCCCCGCGTTGGTGAGCGCCTGCTCTACGCTGACGTGATAACTCATGAAGGGCATATCACCCACGACCAGCGCCTTGCTGGTCACACGGGCGACGATGCTGGCATGATAAATAATGTGATCGAGTGTGACCGGAATCGGTACGTCGTGTCCCTGGATCACCATGCCGAGCGAATCGCCGACCAGCAGCATCGGCACGCCCGCCGCCTCGCTGATGCGCCCGCTGGTCGCGTCGTATGCCGTCAGCATGACAATCGGCTCGTGGTCGTCTTTCATTTTCTGGATGTCACGGACTGTGATGCGCATTTTGCTCATCCTGTTGCAATAAGTATTCAATCTCATCGAGCGCGATTCCGCGTGCGCGCAGCAGCGGATAGGTCAAGCGCGCCAGTTCCCGATAAATTTCCGCGATCTGCTCGTCGGCGCTGCGCAGAGCGCGCAGATGCGCCGCGATTGTCCCCACATCGGCGCGAACGAGCGGCCCGGTCAGCGCCGCCGGGATTCCCTGTGCGCGCAGGTTGGTGACCGTTCCCGCCAGCAGTCCATTGAGCGCCTGATCCGCCGCCGCGCGCTCCGCGCCCAAGCTCAACAGCAGACGTTCGGCGGCGGCGTAGAGCGTTACCGTGTAATTGCTCGTCAGCACCAGCGCCGCGTGATAAAGCACCTTCTCACCCGGCGAAATGATCAACACCTGCCCGTCGAGCGCCGTTACGAGATCGCGCAGCCAGCCGACCAAGCGCTCATCCTGCGCTTCGAGCGCGAAGGTCGAACCCGGCAGCCCGATCAGCGCCGATTCCACGTCCGCGACCGGATAGGCCGGATGCAGGCTGCCGACCATCAGACCGCGTTCGGCCAGCGGCGCGAGCACACGCGCATCAAGCGCGCCGGACGTATGCACGACCGCCGATCCGGTAAAGCGCGACTCGGCTAACGTCTGCGCCATCGCGCTGATCGCATCGTCGGCAACGGTCAGCAGCACCAGATCGCCGCGCAGATCATTCAGCGACTCAACGGCCTCTGCGTTCACTTGATCAGCGAGCGCCTGAGCGTGTGCCGCGTTCCGACTGTAGACCGTCGCGATGCGGTACGCGCGATGAAACAGCAGACGTGCCAGCGTCGTGCCGACCTTACCCGCGCCGACAACCGCGACGGTTATTTTGTCCCCGTGCCGAGCGGCGTCGGCGACGGGATCGGTGCGCTGATGTAGATCGTCACTGTACATGATGCGCGCATCGCGTTGGTCGTATCAAAGACCGAGACGCGGAACTGATACTCCCCCGGTGTGTAAAAGCTCGGCACGAACTGGCCGAGTTCCCCTAACTGAGCCTGCGGCTGCGTGCCATCGACGCCAATCGTGGCGAAGTTGCCCGAAGTCGCTGGCCCATTCAACTCGAAGCGATAAAAGGCGAAATTGTCAGTCGTCGCCACGCCGACGACCGTAATCGGCTCAAAGACGATCATGCCATTAGCCGGAACCTGCAACTGCGCGTTGGGCGACGTACATTCGGCGGGTGGCGAGTTGGCGACAATCGTCCCGACCGGCGTCGGCGTGAGCGTCGGCGTCGGCTGAATCTGCTGTGCCGGATCGACCGCGCCGAGCTGAACACCACTGGCGTCGATCACGGCGGCGCTGAAGGTCGGCGGGATCGGCGTCTGGAACTGCCCATCGCTGACCAGCGCGATCTGCTGCTGCTGCGAAATGCTCGTCTGCGTCGAGCGCAGATACGGCGCAACGACGCGCTGCACGCCCACGACGATCAGAACCGCTTCAATCAGCAGTACGAGCGCCGTGAACGCATTCCC
>DASZXN010000735.1:0-7927 GCA_035545875.1 Phototrophicaceae bacterium | reverse complement strand
GGACTGGTCTTCTTGTGGGCAACCATATCTTCGGCCAAATCAGCCGCTTTATCGATGGTGTAGGCGACTTCTTCCTTCGATTCCAGCGCGGTCGTGACCCATTCGATGTCTGACCGGTCATTATCATCGTCCGCCGTCAGGTTGACGCCATCCTGCTTGATGACGATCTCGGTGCCTTTCACCAGCTTCCTGCCATCCGGGTGCTGCACGTGCCAGGCCGGGACTTCGAACTCAAGGCCGAGGGCGCGCTGCACGCTTTCCTGGTTTGTCCGGCTGATCTGCGGCGCGGCGCGCTTTTGGAGCAGGTTCAACGTCCGGCGGTTGCCGATAGTGCGCTGAAGATGCTCAATCTGCCGCTGCGTGTACGCTAATTTGGGTGAAGCGCCGTTGGGTTGAAGACTTGGATCAGCTTGCCCATGAATGAGGTCTTCTTCGCGTCGGTACGGAGCGGTTTTGCCGCCGGACGCAACCGAAGGACGATTAATGCGATGGGGGGAGGGCATGTCAGACCGCCTCTAACCATTAACCTCGCGGAAGTGAGAACAACTGCACAATGCTGCCGTGCGTTGACCCACAGGGTAGTTTACTAATGCCCTTTAAGGAATACAAATCTTAAATTCGTAATCAGCCTCCTTATTGAAAGGAATCAGCTCTGTTTGGATTCATACCGAGTGAATATCTGCTTCAGAGGAATAGTGGGAACAGCGCGGCATCGCTCCGAGCAGCAGCAGGCATGATTATTCGGCAATCACCGTGAGCGCGCAGATTGCGATCATCGCCACGCAAATCAGGAAACCAACGTCAGTTGTGAACCCGGTCGAGAGCAGACCGAAGTAGGCCAGCAGCGCGAGCAGACCACCCCGACGAACTTTGAAGACCCAGGCGCCGAAAGCAATCAGCATCCCCAGTGGGTAGGCGAAAAAGATCACGTCGGAAGGCATGAGGCCACCATTGACGTACAGGGTCGATTGCAGAATGTAGATAATGATGCGAAGCCGCATCATGCCGCTGAGGGTAGAAAAGGGCAGCAGAAAAAATGACAGCCAGAAGATCATCTGCGCGACGACGAAAATGAAGGAAGCGATGGCGCGACCCTGACGGCTCCGAACAATCCGCATACGTCATTCCTTGCTGAACCCGAAATCCATCGGCATGATGATACCAGCCGAGTCAAATTGGAGCATGGCGGAACGCGGAACAGCAGAATTACGCTCAAGAGTCTATTTACGCTATAATTAAGATACGAAGGCACGAGAAGAAAACCGATCCATGACCAGTATTTTGCGAACCCTCCGCGAAAGCGATCCCGCGCTGCTGACGGCGCTAGCCGATGTCTGGGGCGTCAAGCTCGACGAGAGCGACGACATCGCCCAGCGCATTGATCTGATCAGCCATGCCATGCTCGATTCGGCGCGGGCGGAGCGCGTCTGGGACAACCTGAGCGACGGTGAGCGTGCCGCCATGCAAATGCTGATCAGCGTCAAAGGCAAAATGCCGGAAGCCAAGTTCGAGCGCGTGTTCGGCCCGATTCGCAAGCTCGGCGCGGCGGCGATCCAGCGCGACAAGCCCCACAAACACCCGGCGACGACCGCTGAGGGGCTGTATTATCGTGGGCTGATCAGTCAGGCGTTCGAGAACGCCGACACCGGGCCGCGCACGATCATCTACATTCCCGACGATTTGGGGAAGGTACTGCCGTCGCACAAAACCTCCTATGACCACATCGAAGCCGAGCCGGAGCCAGTCGCCTACCCGACCGAAGAAGCCGCCGCGCTCGATACCGTCGAAGATGTCGAGAACGTCCGGCAGGCCGATACGTCGCTGGTCGATGACCTGACGACCCTGCTGGCCTATCTGCAACTGAAAAATCCGCTCCTGCAAAGCGACTCGCTTGACGGCAAGGATGGCAAGTCGCTGTCGTCGTATCTGCTCACGGCGGGGCAGGAGCGTGTCGCCTTCATGATCGCGCTGGCGGCCAGCGCCGATCTGATCGAGGTGCAGGCGGGGCGCGCGCTGCCCAAGCGCGCCGAAGCGCGCCGCTGGTTGAGCGCTAACCGTGCCGATCAGGTGCGCCAGTTAGCCGAAGCATGGAAAGAATCCACCGCTTACGTCGATCTGTGGCACGTGCCCGGTCTGCACCCGGAGCCGGAGGCCGGCACGATGAGCCAGTACAACCCCGCAGCGGCGCGCGGCGCGGTTTTTGAGATCATGCAGCACGCGCTCCCGGCGCAGGAATGGTGGGGGCTGGACGATTTTATCTTCCTCGTTCACGAGGACAGCGCCGATTTCCAGCGTCCCAACAGCGATTTCGATAGCTGGTATATCCGCAACGACGCGGGCGAGTATCTGAGCGGGCTGGAAAGCTGGGATGCGGTGGAAGGCGCATATCTGGAGTTTCTGATCAACGCGCCGATGCACTGGCTCGGCCTGACCGATCTGGCGGACGATGCGGCTCGACTGACGGCCTATGGTCGCGCCTTCCTCGGCATCAGCGCGTGGCCGAATCCGCCAGAGCAGCCCGACAAAATCGACGTGCAGGCCGACGGATCGCTCGCGCTTTCGCGCAAAGTGTCGCGCATCGACCGTTTTCAGGTGGCGCGTTTTGCCTCGTGGGGCGCGCTGGCAGGCGGCAGCTACGTCTACCGCCTCGATCCGGCGGGCATCGAGCAGGCGGCGCGGCAGGGGATCAACGTCGGGCACATTGGCGCATTCATCACCCGCGCGCTCGGCGATCAGGCACTGCCGCCACAGGTTCAGCGTCTGCTGGAGAACTGGAAAACCGGGCCGACCGCCAGCGTCTCGGTCGAGCGCTTGCTCGTCCTGCGCACGACTTCGCCGGAAACGCTCGACTTCATCCTCGAAACGCCCGCGCTGCGCCGATTCGCCGGGGCGCGTTTAGGCCCGATGGCGGTCGTCATCCGCAGCGACGATCTGCGCGAGTTACGCGACGCGCTCGGCGAGCACGGTATTCAGGCAGAGATGGCTGGACTGTAAATCCCCAAAACACTGCGCAGGAAATAAGTAGAACCTCTGACGACAGCGCAGGCGACCGCCCCTATCCTAAAGTCATTCCGATAGAGTCAGCGAAAGGGATGATGATGGGATCGCTCCAGGGAAAAGTCGCGCTCGTCACGGGCGGCAACAGTGGGATCGGGCTGGCGGCAGCGAAAGTTTTTCACGAGAACGGTGCGTGCGTCGCCATTTCCGGGCGCAATCAGGCCACGCTCGACGAAGCCGCGCGGCAGATTGGCGATCCGGTGCTGGCGCTTCAGGCCGACATCGCCCAACTTGATCAAATCGATCATCTGATGGCGCGCACCTTCGAGACGTTCGGCAAAATCGACGTGCTGTTCGTCAACGCGGGGCTGTACAAAGGCGCGGCGCTCGAAGCCGTCGATGAGGCCGCTTTCGACGCGATGATCGACGCCAATTTCAAAGGCTCGTATTTCACTGTGCAGAAAGCGCTGCCATACCTCAACCAGCCCGCCTCGATCATTTTCAACGGTTCGGTCAACGCGCTCACTGGCATCAGCGACAGCTCACTTTACACGGCAGGCAAAGGCGCGGTTCACGCCCTCGCTCGTGCCCTCGCCGCCGAACTGATTGGGCGTGGGATTCGCGTCAACACCATTACGATTGGGCCAACTGCCACCCATCTGCTGGATCGTTCCGGCTCGCCACAGGCGATTCTCGATGCTCAGGACGTGGCGCGTGTCAGCCGCTCTCCGGTTAAGCGGCTGGGACGACCGGACGAAATCGCCAAAGTCGCCCTGTTTCTCGCCTCCGATGACTCCTCATTCGTCGTTGGCTCGGAAATCGCTGCTGACGGTGGTTGGCTGCTGAATACGATGTAAGGCGCTCTCAGGATGGCGGTTCGGAAAGCAGCTCTATAAATTGATTGATGGTCAGAATTGGGATGGCAGCATAATTACCAAGTGTCAGCAGATGTTTATCGCCTGAGACGATATAGTCTGCCTTGCCAGACACAGCGCAAGCGAGCACCACATCGTCGGTAGGATCAGCGGCGATCACGGGTTAGATCGCCGCTGGTTCAATCACTTCAACGAGTGCGCGATAGTTTGCAATGAAATCCTGAGGTTCTTTGCCGAGCTGCTCAAAACGGGCTTGAAATTTGGCGCGCGAAAGCACCGTCGTTAGCTCAGTTAAGAGCGCTTCGGACGCCAGCAGGGTGAATTTGTCATCGATAGCAGCGTCGATCAGGTCGGCAGGAGTACCTGTCCACAGAAATCCTGAGACAACAATGTTGGTGTCACAGACCACCCGAATCACGATTGCTCTTTGCGCGCCGCAGCGATCTCCGCATCAAGTTCTTCGGGCGTCAGCGCTGGCTTGAGCGAGCGCAGCTTTTGAACGTCTGCGCGAAGCTGCTTGACCCGATCACGGCGCTCAAGCTGCGCTTCGAGCCACGCCGCAAGGTGCATGTCATCCAGCAGTCCTTCCGATTTGGCGCGCTCGACGAGTTCTTCGGGTAAATTGAACACAACTTCAATGTTACTCATTGGATAACCTCCGCTTTGCTATCCAAATTATAGTCTGAGTTTGGGTTAGGACGTGGCAGGCGCGGCGAGACCAACCATCTGCGCGCTCATCTCCCACAGGCGCTTCTGATCGGCTTCATCGTAGGACACCGCCGACGAATTAATCGCCTTGCGCTTCTCCCAGTATTTGCCCGTGATGCCGGTGACTTCCGGCGACGAGGCCAGATAGATCAGTGTGTCCGCGCCTTGCTCCGGCGTGAGCGCGAAGCGGTGAAAGACTTTCATCGCCAGCTTCATCACGCCGCCGTTGTTCTCGCCGAAACCGGTGGCGACCGCGCCGGGATGCACCGCGTTGACCGTCACGTTGGCATTGACCAGTCGGCGCGCCAGTTCGTAGGTGAACAGGATGTTCGCCAGCTTGGACTGGCCGTAAGCGCTGAAGCCCATGCCCCCGTATCCCTTTGTATTTTGCAAATCGTCGAAGTTGAGCTTCGCGCCGTTGTGCGCGTCGGAGGCGACGTTGACGATCCGCGAGGGCGCGCTGGCCTTGAGCAGATCGATCAGCAGATTGGTCAGCAGAAAGTAGCTCAGGTGGTTGAGGGCGAAGGTCATCTCGAAACCATCGACACTCACCTGCCGATTGGAAAAGTAGGCTCCGGCGTTGTTGATCAGCACGTCGAGGCGGGAATTTTGCTGGCGGAACTCGTCGGCCAGCTTGCGGACTTCGGCCATTGACGACAAATCAGCGACGAGGCCGTTAATTGACAGGTTATCGCTCGCGTGCTTGATCTCATCCACCGTCGCCTGCGTTTTCGCGGGGCTGCGCCCGACGATTACGACCAGCGCGCCTTTTTTCGCCAGTTCCAGCGCCGCAACCTTGCCAATTCCGTTGGTCGCGCCCGTGATCAGCACGACCTTACCGTCCATCTCACCCATTTTGCGCTCCACTTTGCTCCTGACGCGGACATTATTTCACGGGACAGCGCGTGCGACAAGTCATCGGTGCGGGCGATTGTGGTATGCTAAGGCGAAAAATTGAGTAAAGGTTAATAACCTGTGCCTCGGATGTCTCCGCTCCTGCGCCGCGCCGTGTTGATCACGCTGCTGGCAGTTTCGCTTTGGGTCATGCCGGTGCTGGCGCAAGACCCAGCCAGCACGACCGATTTTCCGACAGTAGCCGAACTCAATTCAACGGTGATTCCCCCGCGCGACCGCGTTGATCTGGCTGAACGACTGCGCGGCGTCAGCGCCAGCGAAATCCCGCCCACGCCGACTTCAGTCGCCACGCTCAAAGTCGGCGATCAGCAGACGTTTACGGCAGTCAATTCGAGCGACAACACTTCGTTTACCCTCTCGGCGACGCTCAAGGTTGTCGGCGAGCATATCTATCTGTGGGTTCAGGATGGGCAGGATATAAACCTGTCCGATTTGCAAACGCTGGCGCAAGCCTTCGACACCAGTATCTATCCCAACGTGCGCGGGCTGTGGGGCAGCGAGAATGATCCCGGCGTCGATGGCGATCCGCACGTCTACGGACTGTTCACACGCGGACTCGGCAGCGGGGTCGCGGCCTATTTCGCCTCCGACAACACCTATCCGCACGCGGTCGTCCCGGTCAGCAACCAGCACGAGATGTTCTTCTTCAACATCGACGCGCTCGGCACGCAGTTTCCGGTTCAGGCGGTCGAGAGTGTGGTCGCGCACGAGTTCCAGCACATGATCCGCTTCAATTTGCAGATCAATACCGAAACGTGGCTCAACGAGGGCTTCTCGACCTTCACCCAGTTTTATTTCTACCAAGACCTGAACGGCTCGGTGCTGGATTTTCTGCGCAACCCGAATACGCAGTTGGATGACTGGAACGTCGATGTCAACCTGCGCGCCGTCAATTACGGCGCGGCGACCCTGTTCCTGACCTATTTTTACGAACGCTACGGTATTGACGCGATGCGCAAATTGAGCGCCGAGCATCTGCCGCGCGGCTTACAGGATGTCGATGCGACTCTCGCTGAATTAGGGCAGCCCGGCGTCAACAGTTTCTTCGGCGATTGGGTGCTGGCAAACTATCTCGCTGACCCGAATTACGATCACGGCGTCTACAGCTATCCCGACCTGCCCGCGCTGCCGCAGCCCATTGCTGCCAGCGTCGATGCCTATCCCTTCACCGCTGAGGCCGATGGCAGTCAATACGCGGCGACCTACTACGCTCTTGCCAGCTTCGGCGGGGCGAAGTCGCTCGACATTCACGTCAGCGCGCCGACCGAGGTCAATCTCGTGCCAACCTCGGTGCCGAGTGGGACGCATTTCTGGTACAGCAATCGGGGCGACATGGGCGATTCGCGCCTGACCCACGCCTTCGATCTCAGCAACGTGGCGCACGCCACACTCAACTATCGGCTCTGGTACGATACCGAGCCAAGCTGGGACTACGGCTACGTCATGGTCAGTGAGGATGGCGGCAAAACCTGGAAAACGCTCTCGACGGCTGACACAACCTCCGACGATCCGCATGGTGTGACCTATGGGCCGGGCTATACAGGCGCGTCAACCAGTTTGCCGAATACTCAGGATGGCTGGGTTGACGAGACGGCCTCGCTCGATGCCTATGCCGGAAAGCAAATTCTCGTGCGCTTCGAGATGATCACTGACGATGCCGTGACACGCCCCGGCATGGCGCTCGCTAACGTGAGCATCCCGGAGATCGGCTACACTGACGATTTCGCAGCGAGCGCGGGAGATTGGCAGCCCGAAGGCTGGATTTGGACGGACAATCGGCTGCCGCAGAGCGGTTGGGTGCAGGTCGCGGAGCGCGCGAACGGGCAAACCGCCGACGTGGAGCGCTGGGCGCTCGATGATCAGGATCACACGGTCAAGCTGGCTCAGGGCGTCGATCAGGTCGTGCTGGCGGTCTCGCCGTTCGCGCCTGTGACGACCGTCGCCATGCCGTATACGCTCCGTGTGCAGACGGGATCGTAATCATGCCGTCGGGTGGGTTCCGAGCGATTGAAAAGTCATGCGTCAGGCAGAACAACGCTCATCTCCAGTCCCTTCTCCATAAAGCGGTGCGGGAGGAGTAGGGGAAAACTTCAGCGTTTTCAATCCCTCGCTGAAGGGCGAGGGATTGAAGGTGAGCGCTTGTTCATGACGTTCAATGGATGCCCCGACACACGCATCGTTGCGGCTTACGCTTCAACATCGGTGATCGCGGGCATACGAATCCAGAAGATCGAGCCGCCATCGGGCGGACAGGTCACGCCGACCTCGCCCTTTTGCAGCGTTACCAGATGTTTGACGATCCACAGCCCCAATCCCGTGCTGCTCTCGCCTGCCGTCGGGCGTGGGCTGAGTTTGCCGAACTGCGTGAACAGCCGTCCACGTTCGTTCTCCGGGATGCCCGGCCCCCGATCAGCGACGTAAATCGTCACGCC
>DASZXN010000734.1:0-8739 GCA_035545875.1 Phototrophicaceae bacterium | reverse complement strand
CTCGCACTCGCTGACCCGATTTCGGCGTCGGCGGTGATTGTGGCGGTCTATTTTGCCGCGCGCCTGAGCAAACGGATTTCTTATGTGGACGCGGCGCTGTGCGGATTCGCCCTGTTTCTGGCTTACGACGCGAAAATCTCGGCGGTGCCCTACCTCTGTATCCCGGTATTGGCTATCGTCGCTCTGCGCCGTACTTGGGCGGGCGTGCGCTGGGCAGTCGCCGCGCTGATCACTGGCGGCGGGCTGATGGCGATCTACGTCGGTATCGTCTACTGGCGCGGCTACGATCCGCTTTTTCAGTTGAAAACGGCAGCGGGCGCACCGTTTTCCGAGAATATCGCCAATAATTTCAGTGTTACCGCACGAACCCTGATCGGCTACTTCGGTCTGGTGGCGACACTGCTGTTCCTGGTCGCGCTGGTCGTGCTGCTCATCCGGCGGCGCTGGTTCGTGCCGCTCTGCCTGCTGCTGCCGCTAGGGGTCTACTGGCTCAGTTCACGCCAGCAGTCCCGTTACATCATCGCGCCGATCACGCTGCTACTGATCTGTGCCGCGATTGCGCTCGGCGCTGCCATCGATCACCGGCGCGCGCTTTATCTGCCTGCGCTGGCGCTCGTCCTGATCGGCGGGCTGGCACTCTGGCTGCCATTCGCCTCCACTGAAATAACCATGCCCGCCACTCTGCCGCTGTCAGCCGAGGATCATGCCGAGTACGTCACTGCCGAAGGCTCAGGTTTTGGACTGCCACAGGTGATCGATACGCTGGAGCAGCAGCGCCCTACGCGCGTGATTGGGATACTCGCCAACTGCCTCAGCCTGCGCGAACTCGCTCCGTTTCCGGTCGAGTGCCCCGCTTTGCATCCGAGTGGTCAGGATATACCCGCGCTGACCAAGCTGATGGCCGCAAGCCGCGCGCCGGGGACGTTCGTCATCCTCGAAGCGATACCGTATGCGCCGTCGAGCGCCCCCGGCAGATTGATCGCTGCGATTGATGTGGGGCGACCGCGCCTGTCGATTTACGATCTGACGCCATGATTGCCTGGATCATCGTCATCCTGACACTCGCGGCTGGCTACGGCTGGTCGTCACGCTTGCTGCGCGAAAACAGCGGGCTGGCGCTCACCCTCGGACTCGCCTTGAGCGTCGGTGCGCTCACCCTGATCATGTTCTGGGAGAGTCTGCTCAGTCTTCCCCTGACTTTCGTTGGGATTGCCCTCCCCTACTTCGTGCTGATGCTGCCTGGTTGGTGGCGCGTCCGTCTGCCACGTCTGACCTTACCCTCGACGTGGGGACAGCGTTTCGTCCTGCTGATCCTACTGGTGATCAGCGCCGCGATCCTGTTCAACGGGGCGTACTGGCCGTTCTACCGCGACGACACGCTGGGAATTTACGCGCCCGCCGCGCAAGCCATTTACCAGACGCGGGCGCTCGTCCCACTGATTGGCACGGACAGCCTCTATCGGGCTTATCCGGTGCTGATTCCACTCAGTTACAGCTACGCCTATTTCGCGGCAGGCTGGCAAAACGAATATCTTGCCAAAGCGATTGCCACGCTGCTCAGTTTAGCCTGCCTGCCAGCGGCTTATCTGCTCGGCAAGCAGTTCCGCAGCGAGCGGGTCGGCTGGCTGGCAGCGTTGATCCTGATCCTGACGCCGTTTTTCGGGCGCTGGGCGTCATCCGGCTACGTCGATCTGCCGATGGCATTCTTCTACACGCTGTCGGCGCTGTTCGCGCTCCGGCTCTGGCAGTCGAGTAAGCTGCTGGACGCGGCGCTCGCGGGCACGCTGATGGGATTAGCCGCCTGGACGAAAAACGCCGCGCTGGTCGGCGTGATCTTGCTCATTCTCTGGCTGATGTGGTGCTTGATTCAGCGGAAAATCGGCTTACGAACAGCGGCAGTCAGTCTGATCGCCTGCGCGCTGGTCGCCGCGCCCTGGTACATCCGCAACGAGATCGGCGCAGGCTTCATCATGCCTGCCACCGCGTGGGTCGATCAGGCGCAGCGCACGCTCGATACGGCGTTCATTTTCGTTACGCACACGCAGGATTTCAGCCTGCCCGGTCTGCTGCTGATGTTTGGCGTGCTCGTCGCCCTGCGCGATCTGCTCTGGAAGCGCAAGCTCGACGCGCTCGTACTCATGCTCTGGACGCTGCCGTTTTTCGCGGCGTGGTGGCTGCTCGTCTCCTACGATCCGCGCTTTCTGCTGCTGTTTCTGCCCCTGCTGTGCGTGCTCGCCAGCGATCCGCTCGTGCGTCTGTGGGATTGGATCGGCTCGGCGTGGCATCCGCGTTACGCAATTGCCCTGACGCTGCTCACGCTGATTCTCGCCGCGCCGATTCTATTCAACTCGGTCGATTACAAGCCGCAAATCCTGCGTCATCCGTTCATGGGCGACGCCGACAAACACGCGATTGTCGGGCATTAGCCGCGCGGCTGCGTCATCTGATACGAGACCTTGATGCAGGTATCCATGATCACCTGTACGCCTGCCGCCTCGCCCTTCTCAGCCGCTGCCGCATCATAGACGCCGAGCTGCGCCCAAACCGTTTTCGCGCCGACGGCAATCGCTTCATCGACTACGCCGCCGAGAAATTCCGAGCGCCGAAATACATCGACGATGTCAATCGGTTCCGGTACGTCCGCCAGCGTCGGGTAGACTTTCTCGCCATCGATCTCGGCAACCGACGGATTGACCGCATACACCTTGTAGCCGGCGTTTTTGAGGAAACGCCCAATCTGGTAGCTGGTGCGCTCAGGATTATCCGAGTAACCGACCACCGCGATCACCTGTGCGTCCGCTAAAATCCGGCGCTGCGCATCGTCGTCATAGTGTTTGCGTTGGGTCATGCTTCTTTTCCCTTCGACGTTCGCTCTGTCATTGTAGGGGCGATATATCTGCTTGCATTTTGACAGGATTCGCTGCCGATCCCTTACCTGATGTTAATCGTGATCGGCAGCAGACCAATGTCGTCCGCCACTTTCTGTCCCGCAGTCAGCGGCAAATCGTGAACCGTGCCGCTCGCATCGAAGTTGTAGACCTTAATCCACAGTTGATAGGTTCCGGCAGGTAAATCGGCAGGCAGCCGAATCGCGCGGTTGGCCCATACGGGTACGCCGATCTGCCAGCCGCTCGTCGGGTAAAAGCCGCCGCCCGGCTGACCATCAACTTGAGCGACCGGAGCGCCACTCGCGTCGCGCAGATACAGGCCAATCGTGTCGTTGTCGCTGAGTAAGGTATCGGTCTGCCAGTAGGTCGAGAGCGCCACGACATCGCCGGGCTGGTAATCCGTGCCAGAGGGCATTTCATAGCCCGCGAGATGCAAATGACCGTCAAACGTCAGATCAGTCAAATTGTCCGGCGCGCGATAGGCGAACTGGTTCGGCGCGCTGATCGTGCTGTACTCGATCAGGCGGGTGAGCGGGCCAGTCTGGAGCATCTGCATCGGGTAGTAGTGTGAATCCATGAAGCGCTCGACCGGACGCACGTCCCAGGGCAAATCCGGCCCGCCGTTGACCAGCAACCAGAGTCGATCATGCTGCCCGGCCAGATTGTAGATGATCTGGATCGTCTCTTTGGTCAGCAGCGCCATCGGGTCTTGCGAGCGAATCAACGGCTGTGCTTCCGGGCTGGGCGTCTCGCCCGGTTCGAGCGGCAGCGTGACGATCCTCCCCGCGCCGTACAGTTTGCCGGAATTGATGAAAAACGGCTCGTAACGCGGGCTGCTCAGGAGGATGATGTCCGACGAAGTGGTTTGCGCGCGAATGATCGGGAGCATGTCGAACAGCGTCGTGTCGCCGGAGAGATAGCGCGGATCGCTCGTGTAGAGCAGATGCAGCCCAAAACCGACGATCACGATCAGCATCACCGGCAGTAGAAAGACCAGTCGGCTGGCAGCGCGGCGCAGCGCAGCGATCAGCCCGATCAGGCTGACAATTGCCAGCCCCGCGAAGGCGATCATCATCCCTGATGCGTTAATCACCGACCAGGCGATGTCGAGCGGGATGCCGCTCCACAACTGCGGCGTGATCACCCAGCGCAGGTAGCGCAGGTCGTTGAGACCGCCGCCCCATTCCTCCAGCCCATGCGCTTCTGGCGGCAGATGGCCCGAATACACGTTCCAGTCGAGCGTGACACCGCTCAACTGCACCCACACGCCGTAGATCAGCAGAACGACCACCAGGATCGCCCAAATGGGCTGTTTACGAATGCGTTCGAGGATCGGCAGCGCCGCCAGCATCACGAACGGCAATGTCGGAATCAGGAAGCGCGGCGGCCACGACAGCCCGCCGAACCAGTTATGCCCGTTGAGCGCCGCATAGCCCAACGCGAACGCGCCGACCAGCAGCAGAATCGCCAGCGGATAGCGCCAGCGTCCGGCGCGCGCCTGGACGACCATTCCCGGCAGCGCCAGCAAAATCACGGGCGATGTGCCCCAGATGCTCCCGCCAACACTGAGCAGATAGGCTTGCAGCGCAGTCGAGAGATAGGCGGCGGCATCCGACGTGAACAGATGCGCGACGTTGTAACGGCTGCCAAAGACCGAAGTCGCGTTGAACAGGACAAGCAGAAGGATCGCCAGCAGCGCGAGGCCAGCGAGCGCGATCAGCACGCGCCGCGAGAGCAGGCTGCGCAAATCGGGTAAGCCGATCACGATCAGCGCAGGAATCGCCAGCAGCGACGGCGCTTTCGCCAGCAGCAGCGCGATCAGCCCGACGACAACGGCGATCCACAGCGGCAGCGAGCGGTAGCGATGCGCGCGCAGACGCTCGATCAGCAGGCCGCAGATCAGCAGTACCAGCAGCACCAGCGGCTCGCGGAAAAACGACTTCGTGTATGGAAAAATCGCCGTGCCGACGCCGAACATCACGGCGGCGAGCGCGGCGGTTCCCTCGCCGTAACCGAGCGCCAGCGCGTAGACGAACAGGACACAGGCCGCCGCCGCCACGACGATCACGTTGAACAGGTAAACCGTCTGTACCAGCCCGATTCCCGGCACAATCCGCGCGAAGATGTAGAGCGGCGCGGCCAGGATCACTTGCAGCGGCTCGACGTTCGCGTTCTGAAGCGGCATCCGGTCGTAGCCGAAGTCCTGCGGCGGAAACTGCCACGCGAACTGATCGAGGTAGAAATCACCGAAGTCGGCGAAGCTGCTCACGGCATCGAAAAAGCGGCCTGTATCGCCGCTTTCGATCCGCGCGCTGTAGGTGAGCATATAAATACTGCTGAGGAGTACAAACAGCAGAACCAGCAAGCGCGCGCGCCGCTGGTTCATCAAAGACGTGGGCATCAGGCGAGCTTGGGCAGTCAGCTACCGATAATCTTCTTGCGCGCGCCGATCAAGCCTTTGAGCACCTTCTGACCAGCGGTCAGGTCGTCGAGTTCGTCGAGGCCAACGGCGTAAGTATCCGCGCCTGCCGCGAGCTTGCCATCGCGCAACTGCAAGCTGGCGATGGCGACCATCGTCTCGCCGTGCATTTTCTTCTCGCCCAGTTCATCGAACAGGTCGGCGGCGTTGCGATAGCAGTTAAACGCCTGTTCCTTGTCGCCCAGCCCGGCATAGACGCCGCCCATGTTGCCGAGCGTCATCGCCGTGCGCAGTTTATCGTTCATGCTCTGGAAGGTGTGCAGCGCTTCCTGCATGGCGTCAAGCGCCTGCTGCCGTTCACCGAGGTCACGATGCACCAGACCGATATTGACCTGCATCTCGGCGGCCATGTCCTTCTGGCCGTCGGCCTCGTACTGCTCCATTGCCTGTGTGAACGTGCGTGCGGCGGCCTCGTATTCCTTCTGTGTGTAAAGCTTGACGCCCTGTTCCTGTAGTTCTTTTGCGCTGCTCACAATCCCCTCCCTACATAGTGATATTCAAAACACTCTCGCCGACCTTGCGCAGCTTATCGGCGGGCATTTGACTGAACATGATTGCGATTTCGAGAAAACCAACGTTGAGCGGGTTAGCGACGAATGTGCGCACGTCCTTCGGCATCTGCGTGAAGTTTTTCCACTCCTCGCGCATCGCCAGCCAATCGCCCAGATGACTGCCGCTCTCCAGAAAGTAGCTGATATTCTTCTTCAGCGCGTTGGAGATGACCGTCAATTCAGAGATGGGCACGGAAAGCTCGCCCAGTTCATAGCGCGTAATCTGTTCGACAGCCACGCCCGTTTCTTCGCCGAGCGCTTCGAGGCTGATGCCCGCTTCTTCACGGGCGATCCCCAGGAGCGCACCGATCATGCGGGTACGCAGCGAAAGATAGTCCTGCTGTGCGCTGATTAAGTCGTCACTGGTCGCTTCGAGCGTATCCATACCCCAGAAGTGGCTGACGGGAACGCCGAGGTAAAAAGCCAAGAGTTCAAGCTGCGGCAGCGCGGGCGATTCGTCACCGAACTCCCACTGCTCAATCTGCTCCGGGCTGATCTGAAGGAGTGCCGCACAGTCTTCGAGACTGCGCCCCGCTTTCAGACGCGCGTCCATCAGCAGAACCCCAACCATCTTGGCGCGAATCCGAAATGATTCGGCATGATCAATCACGTGCGGCTCGTCTTCCTCCGCCTCACTCGCTTTTTTGAAGCGTGCCGAAATCTCTTTGAAATCGCTCATGCTGCCTCCGTTTCCCTAGTTATCTTACAGAGTTTTACGCGATTCGACAATTTAGGAACGGCGCGAAAATTGCGCTTCAGTTATAATAGCAGTCTGAGGAAACCTGATAAATGGCTCACCTTTTTGAGAGGCAGGTTTTGTCGTTGGAAAAATTAGAAGCAGCACATGCGCTCACGATGCGCATCGGCCTGATCCTCAGTTTAACCGCTTTGGTGCGTGAGCTTGCCAGAGCATCCCGCGAACTGGCGTATTCCGAACGCGCCGTCATCCTCCTGGCGGATGAAGAAAACGCGACCCTCTCGATTGCCGCCATCGATCCAGCCGAGGGTTCACCGCTCAACCGACCATTTTCGATCTTTAACCGCGACGATGCCAGTGTGAACGCCTGGAATCAGCATAAAGCCTATACCTGTGCGTCCGGCGAGCTTGCGCAGCAGTCGCCCCTCTCCAATCTCGCTCAGGTCTTGAACATGGACGGCTTTTACAGCCTCCCGCTGCACATTTCCGGCGTGCTGGCGGGTGTAATCCTGCTCGACAACCCGTCGAACCACGCGCCCCTTGACGACGAGGCGTGCGCCCTGCTCGACGGCATTCAGAGCAGCGCCGAGATCGCCTTAGCCAACGCGCGCGTCTATACGCAGACTGTGCACGAACTCGACGCGCGCGCCACCGAACTGGAAATGATGCGCCAGATCGACCGGGAACTGAGCGACACGATTGCTCAGGAACATGTGTTTGACCTGACGCTCGACTGGGCACTGCGCTACACGCTGGCGCAGGGCGCGTCGCTCTCGCTTTACAACGACGCTGAAGATGATCTGCGCTACGTTGCCAACCTGGGCTACACCGCCGAACAGGATCAGGCGCTAATTACGCATACCAGCAACAGCGGTATCGCCCTGCGCGTTGCCCGCTCCGGCCATGAAGAACTGATCCCGGATGTGTCGGCGGACAGCGACTACGCTCCCGTCTCGAACGCAATCCGCTCGCATATGTCAGTTCCCGTCATGCGCGAAGACCGCGTGATCGCCGTGATCACGGTCGAAAACCGCCGCCTGAACGCCTTTACCGACGATCATCTCAGCTTCGTCGCCAAGCTCGCGGCGCGCGCCGGGGTTGCCATCGATAACGCTCGTCTCTACAGCGAAGCCGTGCGCGAGCGCGAAAAGCTCTCGCACATTCTTAGCGAAATCGCCGATATTGTCATCGTCATCGGCCTCGATGATCGCGTCGTGCTGATCAACCAGTCGGCGATTGCAGCGCTGCGCCTCTACCCGGAGCAGACCTATATCGGGCGGTCGTACAGCGAAGCGCTCGAAGATACGCCGCTGCTGCCCGTGATGCAGAAGGCGAAAAGTTCCGGTCAGATTATGGCTGAAGAAATCGTTATCAACGGCGAGCGCAGCTACTACGCTGAACTATCGCCGCATCCCGACATCGGCTGGATGATCGTCATGCACGACATCACGCCGCTCAAGGAAACCGATGAACTCAAACATGAACTGGTCGCCACCGTCTCACACGACCTCAAGCAGCCGTTGAGCGTGATGAACGGCTACCTCGAACTACTGCAAATGAGCCAGAAGCTCGATCAGCGCGGCGACAACTTCGTGCGCATGATTGGTCGCTCGATTGAACACATGCGCCACCTGATTGACGACCTGCTCGACCTCGCCAAGATCGAGTCGGGCATCGAACTCAAGCTTCAGCCAGTCGAAGCGCCGCCGCTGATTCAGGAGGTGGTTGACGAGGTAAAACCGATTGCCGATGGCAAATCGATGCAGCTTGAACTTGCGATGATCGGCGAACTGCCGCCGATTGCGGGTGACCCGAATCGTCTGAAGCAGATTTTTACGAACCTGATCGGTAACTCGGTCAAGTACACGCAGCCCGAAGGTCACGTTCAGGTCGCCGTCGAGCAAATCGATCATAACCTGCGCGTGATGGTCAAGGACAACGGCATCGGCATCAGCCCGGAAGATCAGGCGCACATCTTCGACCGCTTCTATCGCGTGCGCCGCCCCGAAACCGAGAATATCGAGGGAACCGGTCTCGGCCTCGCCATCGTCAAGAAGCTGATCGAGGCCCACAAAGGCCAAATCGGGCTGGAAAGCAGTCTCGGCGAGGGGACAACCTTCTACG
>DASZXN010000733.1:0-3970 GCA_035545875.1 Phototrophicaceae bacterium | reverse complement strand
CTCGACGTTGGGATGCTCGCTGAGGAACTGGGCAATCTTTCCGGCGGTCGCCGTCTGCTCACGCACGCGGATCGGCAGGGTCGGGAGG
Source organism: Phototrophicaceae bacterium (assembly GCA_035545875.1). Lineage (GTDB taxonomy): Bacteria > Chloroflexota > Anaerolineae > Aggregatilineales > Phototrophicaceae > Flexifilum. The sequence continues at coordinate 3,882 of DASZXN010000733.1, read as the reverse complement.
CTGCGCAGGATCAGCCAGCAGTCGAAGGGCGACGGCACCGCGCCGCCGAGAATCTGAAGCGTGCGCAGCGGCGCTTCGAGCGCGGCCTCGCGCAGAACCAGCGCGCCGCCAAGCACGTCGCTGTGCCCGCCGAGATACTTGGTCGTCGCGTGCATGACCATATCCGCACCGAGATCGAGCGGGCGCTGCCAGATCGGAGTCGCCCACGTGTTATCGACGGCGCAGAGCGCGCCTGCTTTGTGCGCGATTTCGGTCACGCGAGCAATATCGACGATCTTCAACTGTGGGTTGGACGGCGTTTCCACCCAAATGAGTTTCGTTTGCGGACGGATCGCGCGTTCGACGTTGGCCGGGTCACGCATATCGACAAAATCGGCCAGCAAGCCCCAGTGTGTCAGCACATTCTTTACGAGATTGCGCATCCCGTGATACAGGTCGTCGGGCAGAATGACGTGAGCGCCGGGACTGAGCGTTTGCAGCACGGCGCTCGCCGCCGCCTGCCCCGACGCGAAGGCTAATCCCGCCGCGCCGCCTTCGAGCGTAGCGAGCGCCAGTTCGAGCGCGTCCCGGTTCGGGTTGCTGCTGCGCGTGTAGACGTGACCGCTCGGATAGCTGCCATCTGCGGCGCGCTCGAAGGTGGTTGACAGCGTGATCGAGGGCGTGACTGCGCTCGTGCCCGGTTCGACGGCGCGTCCGCTGTGAACGGCTAAGGTTTCCAGTTTCATGAATGATCTGTCCTGAGATGCTTATAGCTGTCGGGGTTCTGGCGCAGATAATCACGTAAGGTTTGCTGCGGATGCCCGCTCACGCGGGCCAGATCATCGCTGATCAGACTCATCTCGCCGGTTGCGATGGCCGTGTACGAACTCACCCACGCTTCCACTTCCACGTCCGACGCGCCGGTCGCGCGCCGCCATGCTCGCGCTTCGTCGAGCGTCTCCTGATGATAGACGCAGCGCCGCCCGCTGAACTCGGACATGAGCGCCGCCGTTTCCATCAGCGTGAGGGCTTCGCGCCCGGTGTTATTGTAGATTTTTCCGTCGTGATCGTCACTCGTCAGCACCGCGACGACCGCATCGACAATATCGTCGCGCAGTACCCACGAGACGCGACCATCGCCTGCTGGCCCGCGAATCACGCCGTCCGCGCCGAACCACGTCGGCGCTTCGTCGGCGTAGAGGCTGGAACGCAGGAAGGTGAAGCGCACGCCGCTGGCGCGCATGTGCTCCTCGCTGTGAAAATGCTCGCGGGCGAGGGTGAAGGTCGCGCTGTTGGCGGCGGACAGAAACGAGAGGTAGACAATCCGCTCGACGCCTGCCGTCAGCGCCGCATCAATCGCCGCCAGATGCTCGTTTTCGCGCCCCGGCGCGAGGTCGCCGGAAACCAGAAACAGGATTTGCACGCCACGCAGAGCTTGGGTCATGGCGGCTTTGTCGCCGTAAGCCGAGGCGTAGGCTACGCTCGCATTCGAAAGCTGCGGGGCGCGGCTCACGTCACGGACGACGAGGCGCTGCCGCACGCCCTGCGCCGCCAGCCGCCGCGCGACTCTGCCGCCGACGTAACCCGTCGCGCCCGTGATGCCAAATAAGGGGAATACGCTGCTCATAAGAAGGCTCTTTTCGCTCCAGTCTTCTTCACCATAGCGCCAATTTGCGCAAAAAAGCATATGCGTCAAGCGCCCGCAAAAACAGCTAAAATCGCAGGCTTGTTGTTAGAATGAGGGTCGATAGGATCAGCTTGAGGTCGTCATGAAGATTTTCCAGCGGCTCTTTGCGATCTGCGCCATCCTGACCGTTTTCGCTCTCCCCGTGTCGGCGCAGATTGCGCAGTGTGGCATCGCCAACGCGGTCGGGTTTCCGGTCGATCCCGGTCAGTTTCAGATTGTCGAGGATTTCGGCGCGCCCAATCCGCGCTACGGCGGCAAATATCACACGGGCGAGGATTGGTATGGCGGTCGCAGCAGCTACGGCACGCCCGTTCACGCGATTGCCAATGGTCAGGTGACGTTTTCCTCGGATAACGGCTGGGGCGCGGACGGCGGCGTGATCATCATCAAACACATCATGCCGGACGGCTCGACGGCCTACAGCATGTACGGCCACGTCACCGACGCGACCGGGATTCAGTTCCCGGCGGTCTATTCGTGCGTCAATCAGGGCGACGTGATCGCCGCCGTTGGCGATCCGCGCCCCGCGCCGCACCTGCATTTGGAAATCCGCACCAACCAGCCCGATACTCCCGGCACGGGCTACGATGCGCAAGACCCAGTGCTGGATGGCTGGCGACGACCGAGCAAATTCATCGATAACTGGCAGGCGTGGTCGCTCAAAAGCACGCTCTGGCACGCCGACATCGCCGACGAAGCCGGGCCAATCGCGCCCCCTGTCGAACTGGACGATCACAGCCTGATCGCGCTCGACGCCAACCGAGTGCTGCGCGTCAGCAGCGATGGCCGCGTGCTCTGGCGCGTGATTCTGTCGGAGCCTGCCGTCGGCCTTGCTTCCGAATCGGGCGGCGTGCTGATCGTCTATGCGAGCGGCAAGATGCAGACGATCACGGCGGACGGAACGCTGGGCGAAGCGTGGCAGAGCGAGGTCAAGCCGGACAGCGCGCCGATCCCGCTGGCGAATGAACTGATTTTCCACACCGCCGAGAACACGCTGACCGCCTTCAGCCCGGATGGTCGCGCGGCGTTGTGGCAGTTGAACAGTGTGCCGTCGATTCTGCGCTGGTTGGCGACCGACAGCACGCTCGGCCTGATGACCAGCGACAACGCCATGCTGACGGTTTCGACGCAAGGCCAGTTGATCAATCAGGCCGCGCTGCGCGAGCCGGGGTCGCTGACCAGCAGCGGCAGCAGTTTGATCGCCTATACACGGGGCGGTCTGTGGCAAATCGATTCCTCTGGCATGTGGTCGCTCGCTTTTCCTGATGCCCCTGCGGGCGGCAGATCGAGTGCCCTCGTCCAGAATGGTCAGCAGCTATTCCTGTTCGACGGCGCGGCGCTGCACGCCTACGATTCGGCGCATACACCGCAGTGGTCAACGCCGCTCCCCGGCGTGAGCGGCACGGTCAGCCTGTCGATCTACAACAATGGCGGCGTCGTGCTGCTGACCAGCACGCATGGCGACATCATCGCGGTGCAGGCCGCGAGCGGCGGCGTTTGCAACACGACCCGCATCTACGGCAGCAGCCGCTCGCGCGAATGGCACGATCTCGGCAGCGACGGTGTGCTGCGCGTTTACGTCGCCGACCAGATTATTGGGCTGAACTGGCAGAAGTTCCTGATGGCCTGCGCGCAGTAATCCCTTCAAATCCCCGCCCGGTCAGCCGACTTGTCAGCGAATTACTTTGATTCGCGCCGAGAATTCACGAGGACTTGATAACTTTTTTACGAAATTTACCCGACAGCGCCATCGTCGGTGTTATAGTGTAATTAAGCCAGCACTTACTGGCTCTTCGTAACAAGCCATTATTTTTCTGGAGCAGCTCATGTTTCGGCGTTTACTCATCGTTTTGAGTACGGTTTTTTGCGCCCTGGCGATCATCGTCCCGGCGGCACAGGCAGATTGTTCGCTCACGGGCGGCACATCTCCTAATAACACGTACACCTGTAATGGCAACGACCCGAATGGTCTCGACGTTGGCAGCGGCAACGACGCGGTTGACATCCTCAGCGGCACGGTCAAGGACACGATCACCAGCGGGGGCGGTCGGCTCGTCATCCACGTGAATGGCGGCGCGCTCAACACCACCAATGCGGGCGACACCGCCATTGAAATGGACGGCAACGGTCGCGTCTTCCTGTTCGGCAGCATCAAGGCAGGTTATAACGGCATTTACATCAATGGCAGCGGGCAGGTCTTCGCGCTCGGCGACATC
>DASZXN010000732.1:0-2485 GCA_035545875.1 Phototrophicaceae bacterium | reverse complement strand
AGGCAATCTGCGTCTGCTGGCTCATCGAGACCATCGCTGCCGCGCGATGCAGCAGTTGTTCGGCGCTGCGCGGGAGCGGATTGGTCGTCATGTAACGCTTGGCGAGGCGCGCCGCGAGCGCCACCGCGTCCTCGGAGACCTTCAAGGTGTAATCGCTTTCAATTTGCGGGCGAATCACCTTGAGGATTTCAATTGTCTCATCGAGCGATGGCTCCGGCACGCGCAAAATCTGGCTGTTCTCGCTGATAGCGCTCACCGGAGCGAGCCGCTGGGTGTATTCTACGTCGGTGGTCGTGCCGATAATCACGGGGTCGTCGTCGAGAAAGGCTTTCTGGATCAGCGGCGTCGATTTGGAGAACTCCGCCTTGATCGGGCCGCCGAAGAACCGCTCGATGTGCGGAATAAAGAGAACACCGCCGCGCGCCTGACTCAAGCCCGCGCGAATCGCCTTCTGATCGTTGTCGAGCAGCGCCGCTTCATCGACCTGTACCAGACTTTTTAACTGCTTCGGCCCCTTGCCCTCGGACATCAGCAGCGCGAGGCTGTAGGCCAGCGTGCGCTTGCCCACACCATCCGGCCCCAGCAAAATCACGTGGCGGTTGACCGACTGCGACAAGATGTTGATCAGGTCGCGCAGCAGCGCATCGCGGAAATAGACGGCTTTGAGCTTGCCGGATTTCGCTCCGGCGACGTAATCCTGCGTCGTACCATCGGTGCGAATGACCTGTGATGTGTCCGCGACCAAATCGTTGATCGCTTTGGGCGTGATTCCGTACTGGCGCAGCAGACCGCTGGTACTCATCGTGCTTTCCGACAGCACCGAAAGCACGTGATCGGTATCGACGCGCGTCTCATTCTGCGCATTCGCCAAACTGAGCGCGTCGTCAATCAGGATGATCGTCTGGCGCGAGAGCGGCACGTAACGGTTGCCTGCCGCGATGAAGTCGAGATTGCCATCCTGATCACGGCGGCCATCCACAGCCAGTTCGGTCTGGCGGCGCAGGCGATCCAAATCAACGGCGCGGCTGTTTTTGAAGATGTCGAGCAGGCGCGAGGCCGCCGTGTCTTTGCTGCGCAAGACCGCCAGCAGCACCAGTTCGGGCATCAGCACCGGCTTTTTGTACTGATCTTTCAGGGACACGGCGTCGTTCATCACCGCGTCCAAATCCTTCGAGAGCAAATCGGGATTCAGCGTTCCCATGCAAAACTATCCTGAGTGTTCCTACACACTGGTAATAAGGTAACTTGAAATACGCTTTTGAACAAGGAAAGTTCGGTGAAAAGTGCCAAGCATCCAATAATTCTTTGAAACTGGGCGTTGTGCAACCTTCGGTTGCCTTGAACGCCCCTACGATGGTACACGCTTTCGTTGGGGCGTAACCTGTTACGCCCCTTGATTTCTGATTTATTTCACAAAATATGGCGTTTAACTGACCGCGTGCGCGACCAGATCAAAACTCTCATCGCGCATCTGCTCCGGCGTGAGCGGTTTGCCGTCGAGCAGAATGAACTCGATAGCGTCCATCACCTGATCGTGTTTTGCGCCGGATGCCGCCTTGAGCGCCCCGTCCTTGACGTAGAAGGCGACAAAATCCTTGTTTTCGGGCGTGCCGCGATAGATGATCTCGTCCCAGCCTTCGGCGTGACCGACGTAGCGAATGCCAAAGCCCCACTGATTCGTCCAGAAGAACGGCACGTGATTCGCCACACTGTCATGCTGTCCGAGCATACCGCGCGCCGCGATCACGCCGTGCTGCTGCGCCGTGCGCCAATGCTCAATCCGCTGCGTTCCGCCTGCAACCGGATAGCGCGCGATGTCGCCCGCCGCGTAGATGTCGGGATCGCTGCTCTGAAGCTGGGCGTTAACCGCGACCGAAGCATCCTTCTCGTCCAGCTTCAGCCCGGAATCCTTCAGATAGTCGGTTGCCGGACGCACACCGACGCCGATCAGGACGAAATCGGCAGGCAGCGTCGTCCCACCACCAATCTGCACGCCGTTGACGCGACCATTCGCTCCTGTAAAGCCTTCGATCTTCGCGCCGAGATGGAACGTGACGCCGTTGGCGGCGTGAATGTCCATGAACAGCTTGCCGATGCGGTCGCCCAGCACCTTCTGGAACGGCAGATCAACCAGATCGACGACCGTCACGTTCAGCTTGAGATTCTTATTCTTTCCCAGCGAAGCCGCCGCTTCCATGCCGATGAAGCTCGCGCCGATGATGACGACGCGCTGGCTTTCTTTGGCCTGCGCCAGAATTTTGTCGGCGTCCGCGAGTGAGCGCAGCGTCAGAATCCCATCGAGATCGCCGCCGGGAACGCGCTTGAGGTCGCGTGGAAGGCCGCCTGTCGCCAGCAGCAGCTTGTCGTAGCGGATCGTCTCGCCGCCTTCGAGCGCAACGGTATGTGCTTTCGGATCGATTTTGGAGACGGTCGTCTTGAGACGCAGATCGATGTCGCGCTGGGCGTACCAGCCCGCGTCACGCAG
>DASZXN010000731.1:0-5668 GCA_035545875.1 Phototrophicaceae bacterium | reverse complement strand
CCTGCCCTCCGACCAGTATCAGTTCAGCCCGCAGGATCAGGGCGACGACAGCCAAGACAGCGACGCCGATTTCAGCACGGGCAAGACCGATCAGACCCATCTGCTGTCCGGCGTCAACGACCTGACGTGGGACGCGGGTCTTGTCCCGCTCGCCAGCATCGGTGATCGCGTTTGGATCGACATCAATAACAACGGTGTTCAGGACAGCGGCGAGGATAATTATGAGGGCGCGACCGTCAATCTGCTCGATCAGGACGGTAACGTCATCGACACCACTACCACTGATGTGAACGGGAATTACCTGTTCGATAAACTGTCGCCCGGTCAATACGGTATTCAGGTGGTTCTGCCCGCCCACTATCAGTTCAGCCCGCAGGATCAGGGCGGCGACGATGGCAAAGACAGTGACGTGGATTTCAGCACGGGCAAAACTGTCATCACCACCCTCGACCCCGACGAGCACGATCTGACCTGGGATGCGGGGATTGTCCCGCTGGTCAACATCGGCAATTACGTCTGGGTTGACATCGATAACAACGGCGTTCAGGACGGCGGCGAGGCGGGTCTCCCCGGCGTCACCGTCAACCTGCTTGATCAGGACGGCAACGTCATTAGTTCACAAACGACCGACGTGAACGGGAATTATCAGTTCACCGACCTGCCGCCCGGCCAGTACCGCATCGAAGTCGTGCTGCCCGACAACTATCAGTTCAGCCCACAGGACGCCAGCGGCAGCGACCAGACCGACAGCGATGTCGATTTCAGCACGGGACGCACGATCCTGTTCACAGAAGCGCCGGGAACCGACGACGACACGCGCGACGCCGGTCTCGTGCCGCTCGCCAGCATCGGCGATTTCGTCTGGCGTGATAATAACGGCGACGGCATTCAGGACGGCGGCGAGCCGGGCATCCCCGGCGTGACCGTCACGCTCTACAACAGTCACGGTGTGGTTGCCACCCAGCAAACCGACTCCACCGGGCATTATCTGTTCGATCTGCTGCCGCCGGGCGATTACTTCATCGAAGTCACCGCGCCGACCGGCTATATTCACAGCCCGCAGGATCAGGGCAGCGACGACGGCCAGGACAGCGACGTGGACACCACGACCGGACGCTCGAACCCGACGACCCTCAGCCCCGCCGAAAATGATCTTACCTGGGATGCGGGTCTCGCGCCGCTGGCGACTATCGGCGACCGGGTTTGGGTTGATGCCAACACCAACGGCATTCAGGACAGCAACGAGCAAGGGATGAAGGGTGTCCGCGTAAACCTGCTTGACGGTCTGGGCAACCTGCTGAAGTCTACAACCACCGACACACAGGGGAACTACACGTTCGAAAATCTCCTCCCCGGCAGCTACATCGTTCAGGTCGTTCTACCGAAGGGCTATCGCTTCACCACCCCGGATCAGGGCAGCGACGACACGGTTGACAGCGACGTGAACACCTCGACCGGGCGCACGCCTGTGACCACGCTCGACTACGGCGAAATCGACCTCACCTGGGATGCGGGGATCGTGCTGGTTCCATCGGCTGGCGCGCTCGGCACGCTTGGCGACACGGTTTGGCTGGATCGCAATCGCAACGGCGTTCAGGACGCTGGCGAACCGGGTATCCCCAACGCCACCGTGACCCTGACGCTGCCCGGCGGTACGACGGTGACCACCGTCACCGACAGCAATGGCAAGTATCTGTTTACCGGTCTGTTCCCCGGCGATTACACCGTGACCGTCGATCTGAACAGCCTGCCGTCCGGTTTGCAGCAGACCTACGATCTGGACGGGACGCTCGACTCGCAGACGACGGTCACGCTGACTTCCGGGGAAATCTTTCTCGACGCGGACTTTGGCTACGTTTCGCCGACCGCCATTAATCCGACTGGCGCACCGACCACTCCGCCGCCAGCAACTGGCTGGCAGCCTGTTCCCGCTTGCCAGCGCTCGTGCGTCGATTGGACGCTCTATCACACCAACCAGACAGGCGACTGGGAAATCTTCCGCCTCGGCGATCCGACGGATCGTCCGAGCATCAGCAACAACCTGTCGCAGGGCAAGGGCGCGGACGATATGTCGCCGAGCCGCTCGCCCAACGGCGACTGGATCGTTTTCTCCAGCAACCGCGACGGCAACTGGGAGCTGTATCTCGCCTCGACTGACGGCGACAGCACCAAGACGCGCCGATTGACTTATAACACGGTCGCCATCGACACCGATCCGGTCTGGGGGCCAAACAACTACGTCGCCTATGAAAGCACCCGCGACGGCAACTGGGAACTGTATCTGCTCGACATGACGACGGGTAAGACGACGCGCCTGACGAATAATCCCGCCAGCGACCTCAACCCTTACTGGTCAACCGACGGCACGAAACTGATCTTCCAGAGCAACCGCAGCGGCAAATGGCAGATTTACCAGCTTGATCTGGCGACGGGCGTGACCACACGCCTGAGCGACGGCACGGCCAACGACGTTGATCCGGTCTACAGCAACAGCAGCAGCAAGATCGCCTTCCGCTCCTATCGTGACGGCGACCACAGCAAGAGCGCGCTCTATCTGATGAACCCGGACGGCAGCAGCCTCCAGCGCATCAGCGACGTGAACGGCGACGCCACCAATCCATCGTGGTCAACGGATGACAGCCTGATCGCTTATCAGTCCAATCTCGACGGTGACCTCGACATTTACATCTATCAGGTCAGCACGGGGATCACGCGCAAGCTGACCGACAATAACACGCCGGACTACGCGCCGACGTGGTTATGCAACAGCACCACTGTCATCTTCACCTCGGACGTGGACGGCAACCCGAATATCTACAGCGCCGATGCTGACCCCATCCAGTCGCCTGCCATCGACGTGAAGAAAGATGCTGCGCAGATGACCACCGACCCGGCGGACGACATCTACCCGGAGAATACGCCGGATGAGGAAAACGCCAGCCTTGAGGGGCAACTGCCCGGTGGCGTCAGCCTCGGCGATCAGACCGACTTCCTCAAGCCGGATGCTTCGGTAACAAAGGCTGATCCGTCGCTCGACAGCGGCAAAGCATGGGAGCCGATCAACTCCTGCCCGACGGTCTGCCCGGCCTTTACCCTCTACCAGAGCAACCGCACTGGTGATCAGGAAGTTTTCCGTATGAACGACACTGGCGGCAATGATCTGAATCTCTCGGTGGGCGTTGGGGCAGCGGATCAGGGGCCAACCCGGTCACCCGACGCCCGCTGGGTGGCTTTCACCAGTGACCGCGACGGCAATGACGATCTCTATCTCGTCGCGGCAGACGGCTCCGGCTTGCGTCGGCTCACCAGCGATGCGGCGACGGAGGATGATCCTGCATGGTCGCCCGACAGCCAGCGTATCGCCTTCGAATCGAACCGCAGCGGCAGATGGGAAATCTATACAATGGACGTGCAAACGGGCGTCGTCACCCAGATCACCAGCGGCGCGAGCGACAATCGCTACCCGGATTGGTCATCCGCCGGGGCGACGATTGCCTTCCAAAGCAATCGTACGGGTGGCTGGCAGCTCTACGTCTACGATCTCGGCACAGGCACGACTAAGCGTCTGACCAACCTGCCGCAGAACACCACTAACCCGGTTTACTCGCACGGCAGCGGACAAATCGCCTTCACAGTGCAGCAAAGCGACGGTCGCAGCATCCTCTATCTCGCTGGGCAGGATGGCAGTAATCCACAGCCCATCAGCGACCCGAAGGGCAACGCCAGCAATCCGCAGTGGTACTCGGATGATACGCTGATCGCCTATCAGTCTGATCTGGACGGCGACATGGATGTCTACGTCTATGACCTCAAGACGCAGACGACCCGGAAGCTGACCAGCAACTCGGTCGCCGACACCGCGCCGACGTGGGCGTGCGGCAAACCGGACGTGATCTTCACCTCGTATGCCGATGGCAACGACGATCTTTTCCGCGCCAGCGCGCTCCCCATCACCGATCCGCCGCTCGACGTTGTGAAGCAAACGCAGCAGTTGACCGACAACCCGGCGACCGACAATTATCCGCTCGGTGAGCCGAACAAAGGGGACAACACCAACAGCGGCGACGGCAGTTAAGCGCCTACAGCATCAATCAAATAGCGGCCTGCACCATTCACCATTCAGCGTACAGGCCGCTATTTATTGACAAGCACAAGGCTATTTACCCCAGTTCAGCCAAAAGCGCCTGCACAACCTGACTCAGCGCTTGTTTTGCATCATCTGGCTCATGACTCGTGCTCCCATCGATCACCGACTGCGGCAGCACCTCCCACAGATGGTTCAGCACGACGGGCGACATATTGTCATTCGGCGTCTGCGCCAACGCGGATCGAGCCAGCCCCAGCGCGTTCATCATCTCACCATGTTGGGCATACCAGCGTGCCGTCCCCACGATCATCCGCCATTGAAACTGTTCCTGCTGCATTGCCAGCGCAAGCTGCAAGCCTGCTTTCAGCCGTGCCAGCAGCAGCGGCGACCCCGCCGGCAGCGCGTTGACGAGAAACGACAGCGTATGTCCCGCGCCATATTGATCGTGGAGCATGTTGAACGCCTCCAGGCTTTCCTCTAGCTGAGATAACGCTGTCTCATCCTCCCCTGCCAGAAATGATGCGACGCCCAGCGTATTCAGGCTAGCGGCAATGGCATAACGATTGCCGACCTGTCTTGCCATCTTGAGGCAGCGTTGAACGTATTTGTTCGCCTGAGTCGGATTCCCTTCGAGACTACATACTTCGCCGAGATTGAGCAGATTTAGAATTAGACCGTGCTGATCGTTGATCTGTCGCTGAATTTTCAGGCTGCGCAAGTAATAACGGCGCGCCCTCGCCAACTGGCCCTGATCAAAGGCGACGATGCCCAGATTAGCGTAGCTGCGCGCAATGCCCAGCGTATCGTTCAGTTCTCGTCGAATCTTCAGGCTTTGCCGAATGTATTTGCGGGCTTGCGTATGCCTTCCTTGCATCCGCGCGATAATCCCCAGGTTGCCATAGCTGCGCGCGCGATCCTGCTCCATGTGCGTCAGACTTGCCACGCGTCGCGCTTTGCGCGCGTAGATCGTACCCGCTTCGAACTGCCCCAGACGCCAGAAAGTTTCGCTCAGGTGATTGAGCAGATTGGCGCGCCGCTGATCGCGTCGTGGCAGCAAACTTAACGCTCGCTCGATCAGCGTTTGCGCCTGCGGATACGCACCGCTGTTCCAGACCAGCCGCTCAATCGCCAGATTCAGGTAAACCAGTTCCTTCTCGACGTTGCCCGCCTGCCGCCAGTGATTCATCAGCACTTCGACGCGCGCCGCGTCGTTGGGATAGCAGCTTTCAATCGCCGCCGCGACGACCGCATGATAGCCCGGCGCTGCGTCCGCCGGAATGTCGCGGACGATGCCCTCGCGGATTTTATCGTGGCTAAACTGCCATCGATTTTCATACACGCTCAACACGTGAACGTCCGCGCAGACCGTCAGCCACGTGTCGAGCGGCATAGTCAGCACGTCGGCCTGATCCTGAATGATTCGCGTTAGCACCGCAAAATCGAGTAACCGCCCCGCCACCGCCGCGATTTGCACGATTCGCTGTCCCCAATCAGGAACCTGCCGAAGCCGCTGCTGGATAATCTGCTGGATGCCGCCTGTATAGACCTGTTCGGGCAAAGTCATCCCGCCAATGTTCAATA
>DASZXN010000730.1:0-5221 GCA_035545875.1 Phototrophicaceae bacterium | reverse complement strand
CATATCCGCGAAATGCGGCAGCAGCGTCACGAGCAGCGGGATCGCCACCACGAACACCAGCGGCAGAATGATCGCGGGCAGCCACGCCATGCGGTTCTGGCGCACCTCTTTCCAGTCCTTGACGGCGATATTCCAGATGATCGGCCAGTTCATGAGACAGCCTCCGTGCGCCGCTGAAGCTCAAAATAAATGTCTTCGAGCGAGTGCTCGCGCGGGTTGACGCGCATAATCTGTCCGCCGCTGGCCGCGACCCGCGCGATCACGTCCGGGATACGCGCTTCATCACTCACCTGAAGGGACAGCTTCACGCCGTTAGCCTGGAGAGCGCGTATCGCATCTGATGCTTTTAATGCGGCGAGCAGGTCAGGTGTGACAGGGGCGCGCAGATCAAAATCGAGCCAGAGCGCCTGCCATAACTGATGGCCGAGTTCGGCGGTCGTCCCCAGCGCCAGCAGCTTGCCGTGACTGAGCACCGCGACGCGCCTACACAGGCGCTGCGCTTCGTCGAGGTTGTGAGTCGCCAGAAAGACGGTGCGCCCGCTCTCGTGGCTGAGGGTTTCGATCAGGGTGGTTACGGTACGCGCCGCTTCGGGATCGAGCGCGGCAGTCGGCTCGTCGAGGAAAAGAATCTGCGGATCGTGGACGAGCGCCCGCGCCAGCGCCAAGCGCTGCTTCATCCCCTTGCTGAAGCCTCCAGCGCGGTCGTCGGCGCGATCTGTCAGGTTGAACAGCGTGAGCATCGCCTCGACGCGCTGATCGACGTTCGGCACGTCGTAGAGCCGCGCGAACAGCTTCAGGTTGTCGCGGGCAGTCAGGCGTTCGTAGAGCGAAGGCGTTTCGGTGAGGACTCCGGTCTGGCGGCGAACTTTGTCCCCCTGCGTGCCGGAATCAAGACCGAGGACGTGGATGCTCCCGGCAGTCGGAGCGAGAACGCCGTTAATCAGACGGACGAGAGTCGTTTTACCCGCTCCGTTATGGCCGAGCACACCGAACACTTCGCCCGCTTCGACGGTGCAGGTCAGGTCATCGATGGCGCGCAGGCTGCCGAAGACGCGCGTCAGGCCGTCAACCTGTATCGCCGCTGTCATGATGTTCCTGTGCATCCAGCCATGCCTGATAATCGGCCTCTTTGACCAGCTCGCCGCCGCTGATCTCGCTGTTAGTCAACTGGCGGCTCTGGTTGAAATAGAGATCAAGCTCGACGCGCTGAAAGCATTTCTGCCCCATCACGACCTTGTGTACCCAGAGCGTCTTGCCGTCGTCGGCAAGGCTCAGGTCGTTGTTGCGGTTGATGCGCACGCGCACGATCTCATCGCAGCCTTTCGGTTTGACGTAGTAGTAAATGCCCACGTCACCGCCAACGCCGCCGCTCGCGCCAAAGATTCGTTTCAGGAAATTCATTTTGCGCTCCCTCCATGTTCAGCGCAGGATTTTTACCCCTGCGTCGAGTGGTGCGCAACTAAACAACATCTCAACCGACTTCAAATCATCTTAGAACCGTAGTATGCTAGAAATTATGTTCTGTTTTGTGCTAGGATGCAAGGGCGTTTGTTTCCCGTAATGATAGGAGGGGGTTTTCGTGCAAAGTACGACGACTCAGAATGTTTATAAATTTATCAAATCTTACCTGAAACAACATAAATACCCCCCGACCCTGCGCGAGATCGGGGAAGGCTGCTATCTCTCGACCGCCGCCGTGACGCGCCATCTGGATCGGCTCGAATGGGAAGGCAAGCTCACCCGCGAGCCGGGGCAGGCGCGCAGCATCACACTGCTTGATGACGATGAAGATTGAGTTTGTGAACGCTAACGCTCAGGCTGGCGCTGGACGATTTCCTGCTCGTTTTTGAGCAGCAGCCGCCGCGATTCTTCTGCGCCGGGCGAGTAATACTGGGTCGCTGCGCCGTCGGTGCGTCCGGCACGATGGCAGGGAATGACAATGGCGAGGTGATTGGCCTGCACCGCCTCGGCGACCGCGCGGGCGGAATTCGGATTCCCAAGCGCGGCGGCGATTTCGCCGTAGGTGCGCGTTTCGCCGTAGGGAATCGCGCGCAGCCGCAGCCAGACGTTCAACTGAAAGGCCGTCGCCTGAATATCCAGCGGCAGGTCGAGATGCGGCAGAGTGCCGTCGATGTGAGCGAGAATGGCGTGTACCCACGCGCACATCGGCCCGTCGATCTCGGTGATCTGCGCCAGCGGGTATTCCGTGAATAGCACCTGACGCAGTTCGTCGTCACTGGATTTGCGCAGATGCACGGCGCAGACGCCGCGCTCGGTCTTGCCGACCAGCAGCCGCCCCAGCTTGCTGTTGCAGATCAGGTATTCGATCTGCATTCCCGCGCCGCCTTTGCTGTAGGTCAGCGGAGTCATGCCGAGCATCTCCGGCGCGCGCTCGTAGAGACGGCTGCTCGAACTGTAGCCTGCGTCGTAGAGCGCGGTCGTCACGTTCTGGCCTGCGCGCAGGCGCGTCTTGAGCGTCTCCAGACGCAGACCTTCGGCGTACTGGCGCGGCGTGATCCCCAGCACGCGCTTGAAGGTGCGCTGAAGATGGAAGTGGCTCAGGTGGAACTGCGCGCCAATCTCGGTGAGCGACGGCGCGCAGTCGATGTGGGCTTCGATGTAGCCGCAGACGCGCTCAACAAGTTCGATCTCTGCGACGGAAGATGCCTGGTTCACAGGTGCAAATCCTTGATGCTCGGCAGATAACTCCGTAGAGGCGAGGCGTACTCGCCTCTACAAAACTATCCTTGCGATCATTTTTATACGGATAATTCCTACGCTATGAGTTTCTCAGGCGTAGTGCAAGACACCATTAGACACATCATGCGGCGCGCTCAGTTCGCGCTGAAGGTGATCGAGCGCCAGCGCCAGCGCCTCTGGCGACGCATCGGTCGGAATCGTGTAGATCGACGCCTCATGGATGCGCTGATCGGTCAGCACCAGCAGCGGACTGGCATCGACCGAGCGCAGATGTTTGAAGGCTGCTTCCGCGTAATCGACACGCAAATCGATCACGACGATCTCCGGGAAGTAGGTGATGTACATGCCGAGCGCCTGCATCAGATTTTCGGGCAGATGGACGCAGCCGCCGTCACGCTCGACCAGCGCCGCCAACGCCTGACCCGTTTCCTGCCCGCCGATGTAGAGAATCATGGAGTTCGTCACGGTGATTCGTCCCTTCTCGCTCATATCTCAGGAATGATCTGGTAGGGGCGCAGCGCGCTGCGCCCCTACGAAAGAAACCAGCCTGTTGATTACTTGAATTAGGCTTGATGCTCGCGCTGGGCGATCTCGTGTTCCTGCTCCAGCAGCGCGCGTTTGCGCTCGACGCCGAGGCCGTATCCGCCAATCTCCCCGTCCGAGCGAATGACACGATGGCAGGGGACGACCAGCGGAACCGGGTTGGCGGCGCAGGCATTGGCGACCGCGCGGAAGGCAGTCGGCTGCCCCATCGCTTCGGCGATCTCGCGGTAGCTGCGCGTCTCGCCGTAGGGAATCGAGAGCAGGGTCTGCCAGACGCGCAGTTGGAACGCCGTCGCCCGTAAATCGAGCGGGAGATCGAAATGCGGCTGCCACCCGTTCAGGAAGGCGAGAAACTGCTCGACCCACTCACGCATGACCGGATTGCTGCGCTGAATGTCGGCGGCAGGATATTCTTCGAACAGGTGACGTTCGAGCGCCTCGTCATCGTCGGCGATGTGGACGCAGCAAATCCCTTCGACGGTCATCGCCACCAGCAGCCGACCGAGATTGCAATCGCAGATCGTGTAGCCGATGATCATGCCCTCGCCGCCCTTGCGATATTTCGAGGGCGTCATGCCCAGTTGCTCGGCGGAGCGCTCGTATAAACGGCTGCTCGATCCATAACCCGCGTCGTAGAGCGCGGTCGTCACGTTCTGGCCTTCACGTAAGCTCTGCTTCAGCCGCTTGACGCGGCAGGATTCGGCGTAGTCGCGCGGCGACACGCCCGTGAGTTTCTTGAAGACGCGCTGAAGGTGAAAGGGACTCATCCCCACATGATCGCCCATCTCGGCGAGCGTTGGCATACAGTCCGGCTTCGATTCGATGAAGCGACAGACGCGCGCCACCAAATCGGTGTGCAGTTCGACGCTCAACTCACCCTCCTCAACGCTTGCCAGACGACCGGCTGTAGGATCGGCTGGGGACGACGGAGACGGAAACGGAACATGCGCATGACGTTGAACAGCACGGTCAGCAGGTGGCTGGGCTGAGTGCTGACTTCGCGGACAAGGCGAATTTCGGCAGCGGTGCGCTCCAGGTCTTTGCGGTGTTCGTGAACCCCATATTCCGTCGGCCACATGATGAGTTGACCTTTCCTGATTCGTTGACAACTTTAGAATACAGGATTCGGGCTACTCAATCTATCCGATTCTTGCGCAAACCGTATCAGGGTTTTCGATGGTTTCCATCGAATAAATGAGCGGAAAAACGGGGGTTTCAGATCAGCTTTTCAGCAGCGCATCGACGTTGAAGGTTTGCCCTAAAACCGAGGATTTCAACGGCTCGCCAAGACCAAAAACACCGAGACGTTCAAAGCGTCCGTCACGGAGCGCATAAACCTCGATGTAAAGCTCGGCAGCATCGACAATCCAGTATTCGCGAACGCCATGTTTTTCGTAGAGTGCATATTTCACGTGGCGATCCTGCCGCGTTGTCCCCGGCGACAGAATTTCGACCACGAAATCCGGCGCACCGCGCCAGTATTTACCATCGGCTAAATGGCAGTTGGGATTATCATCGCTCACCCAGAAAATGTCCGGCTGGACAACATTAGCCTCGTCCAAATAGACATCCATTGGAGCAAACCGCCATTTCCCTGATTTAACCTGGCGCGCAAGCCTCATATACAGACTGCCAGCGGCTTCCTGATGCGGATCGACAGGCGAAGGAGCCACGATGATTTCTTCGTTGATGAGTTCGACGATCTTGTTCGTCTCCGGCCCGCTCAGAAACTCTGCCGCTGTAACCTTGATCTGAGTAAAATCTGCCATCATTGACTCTCGCTGCTATTTACGACAAGCGTAGAGAAATCCCGTTGGAATGTCAACGCTTTATGACTTCAGCACCTGCTCGTAGACCGCCAGCGTCTCTTTGGCGGTTTTGCGCCAGCTAAACTGGGTCGCCTGCGCCAGCCCGCGCGAGATTTGCGTCTGACGGAGCGGTTCCTGAATCAGCAGCGCGATGATCGCCCCGGCCAGCG
>DASZXN010000729.1:0-12264 GCA_035545875.1 Phototrophicaceae bacterium | reverse complement strand
GACGAAATCCTGAGCGAGTTCGCGGGCTACACTTCCGACGAGATCGCCGCTCTGCAAGCGCAGGGCGTGATCTGCCAGCCTTGAAAACCAGCCGTTCTATGTAGGGGCAGGGCTAAGCCCTGCCCTCTCAGGGAAAATTGTTGCGAATAGCACCGGGTAACGCTATGTACGAGACAATCAGAATTGATCAGCAGGGTGAAATCGCTATCCTAACGTTTAACCGCCCAGACAAGCTCAACGCCATCAACCGGACGGTTTACGAGGAGGTAAGCGACTATCTCCATTCGCTTGAACGCGGCGACACACAGGCCAGCATCCTGATCCTGACCGGAGAAGGTCGCGCTTTTGTCGCGGGCGCGGACATTGACGACTACACGACCATGACGCTGGCGCAGTTCTCGGCCTTTCAGCGCCTCGGACGCTCGGTCATGGCGCAAATCGAGCAGTTACCGCGCCCCGTGATCGCGGCGGTCAACGGCTACGCGCTCGGCGGCGGCTTCGAGATCGCCCTCGCCTGCGATCTGATTATCGCGGCGGAGAATGCCAAGTTCGGACTGCCCGAAGCCAAGCTCGGCTTGCTTCCCGGCGGCGGCGGCACCCAGCGCCTACCCCGGTTGGTCGGCGCGGGCGTCGCCAAGCGCATGATCTTCTCCGGCGAAATTATCGACGCAGAGCGCGCCTATCAACTCAACATCGCCAGCGAGATTGCGCCGAAGGGCGAAGCGCTCAACGCGGCGATTGCCCTTGCTGAGAAGATTCTCGCCAACGGGCCGCTCGCCGTCCGCATGGCGAAACGGGTGATCGACGAGGGGCTGGAAGCCTCGCTGCCGACTGCTCTGCGTCTCGAAATGGACTCGACGGCGCACCTGTTCGTCACCGACGACAAGCGCGAAGGCATCGCCGCCTTTGTCGAGAAGCGCCCGCCGCACTTCACTGGAGAATAGCTGAGACAAGAATATGCTTGAAAACGGCGAAAAACAGATATACGCAACAGACTGTAGGGGCAGGTTTGAAACCTGCCCTCGCACAAACAGACGGGAATTGATCTGTGATTGAACTGCGCGGCAGCACCTGGGATCACACGCGCGGCTATGCGCCGCTGCCCGTCACGGCGGACGCCTATTCCGTGACTCACCCGGACGTGCATATCACGTGGGAGAAGCGCACCCTGCGCGATTTCGCCGAAATGTCGCTGCCGGAACTGGCGAAGCGCTACGACCTGATCGTGCTCGATCATCCCTGGATCGGCGCGTGCGTCACAGCGGGTTCGCTGCAACCGCTCGACACCTATCTCTCGGCTGACTTTCTGGCGGATCAGGCACACAACAGCGTCGGCAAGAGCTATTCGAGCTACACCTTCGACGATCATCAGTGGGCGCTGGCGGTGGATGCCGCTTCGCAGGTCAGCGCCTATCGCCCCGACCTGATTGACGTATCGGAACTTCCGCAAACGTGGGATCAGGTCATCGCTCTGGGTCAGCGCCTCCAGCGTGACGCCCATTGGACAATATCAACCCCGTTGATGCACGTCGATTGCTTTCCGAGCTTCTTTTCGCTCTGCGCCAGTTTGGGCGAACCGGCGTTTATGGATGAGATAGCTGTCGTTAGGCGCAGTATTGGACATCAGGTTCTCGACCTGATGCAGTCGCTGGCTGCTATCAGCCACCCCGACGCGCTGCACATGAACCCGCCGCAGCTTCTGGATCGCATGAGCAGCACCGACGAAATCGCCTATTCGCCGCTGCTGTTCGGCTACTCGAATTACGCTCAAGCGGGCTACCGCGACCATCGGATCCGCTTCACGACCATTCCCTCGATCAAGGGAGCAATCCTCGGCGGTGCGGGCATGGCAATCTCAAGCACCTGCCAGCACCCCGCCATCGCCGCCGATTACGCCGCCTTCGTCGCCAGCGCGAACGTGCAGCGCGGCATGTACTTCGATCAGGGCGGACAGCCCGGTTATCGCGGCGCGTGGCTCGATAATCGCGTCAACGAAGCGTCCAACGACTTCTTCCGTGCCACGCTGCCGACGCTCGACGGCGCGGCCATGCGTCCACGCTACGACGGCTGGATCACGGTGCAGGATACCGTCTGCACCATCCTGCACAACTTTCTGCTCGAAAAATCCGACCCTGACCGCGTGCTTGACCAGATCGACGCCATTTATCGCCAGAGCCTCACGAAACGAGAATCCGCATGAGCCTACCCACCAATGATGCTGAACTGTTCCAGTTGATGAAAAGCGAGTTGTTCACGGCGGTTGTCGGCGACGTGCTCGACGCGGCGGGCGCTAGTCATCAATTCCTGCCACCGCAGATCAAGGCGCTCGATCCGAGCAAGCTGCTGGCGGGGCGAGCGCTGCCCGTGCTCGAAGCCGACTGCTACAGCGATCAGGTCGCCTCGAAAAGCGAACGCCAGCCCTTCGGCCTGATGTTCGAGGCGCTCGACGCGCTGCAAGCGAATGAGGTCTACATTTGCACCGGATCGTCGCCGACCTACGCGCTCTGGGGCGAACTGATGTCCACGCGAGCGCTCAAGCTGGGCGCGGCAGGCGCGGTGCTCGACGGCTATCACCGTGACACGCGCGGCATTTTGCGGCTCGGCTTCCCGACCTTCTCGTTCGGGAGCTACGCTCAGGATCAGCGCGTGCGCGGTCGGGTGATCGACTACCGCTGCCCGATCCAGTTCGCTAATGGGGTGGTCGTTCAGCCGGGGGATATTGTCTTTGGCGACATCGACGGCGTGGTGATCATCCCGCGCGCCCAGGAAGGGGCGATTCTCGAAGCGGCGCTCGACAAGGTGCGCGGCGAAAATCGCGTCCGCACGGCGATTGAGGCGGGCATGTCCACCGTCGAAGCCTTCCGCACCTTCGGGATTATGTGAACCGTTATCGCAAACCCGCGATTTTGTAGGGGCGCACCTGCGTGTGCGCCCTTGTTTTAGGGCAGACACATAGGTCTGCCCCTACAAATACACGTCTCTCATTGATTGAATAAGGATTTCTCATGACTGATCACAGCAATTGGGGCTATTTCAGCGACGGCACGATTCACCTGATCTGCTCCAGCCACAACGACATCGCCTGGTTCGATACCCCGGCGGCGACCATCGCCTGGCGCGACGAGAAATCGATCACGCCCGCGCTCGAACACATGGCGACGCACAAGGCCGTGCGCTTCTCGATGGAGAACGTGCTCTATCTGCTTGAATATCTGGAGCGCCACCCGGAACGCAAAGACGAAATCCATCAACTGATGCTCGAAAAGCGTTTCGACTGGGGCGCGACCTACAATCAGCCCTACGAATCACTTTTATCAGGCGAACAGTTGGTCAGGCAGACGTATTTAGGGCGCAAGCTGGTCAAGAAGCTGATGCCGGGCGCCGACGCGCGCGTCTACTACAGCCCCGACGTGCCCGGTCGCGCGATGCAGATGCCGCAAATTCTGGCGAAGGCCGGCATCCCTTACATGCTGATCAGCCGCCACAAGCCGAGCATTCAATATTGGTACAGTCCCGATGGCAGCCGCGTCGTTAGCTGGTCGATGGGACAGTACGGGCAAATTCACAACTTCTGCAAGCCGTTCTGGGTCAACGATCATCCGGGAACGCACGACTTCATCCACGACGACCTGCAAGGCTGGATCGACACCTACCGCGAGCAGCACATCCCACCGCATTTCGCCTATCTGTGGAGCCACGACTACATTCCGCCGAAGGACTTCGACGGGCTGATCGCGGCGTGGAATGAGATTCGCCAGCACGAAGCCGCGCCGAGCATCCAGTATTCGACGCCGGAGCAGTTCTTCGATGCCGTCAGCGCGGGCAACCCGGCGCTCGAAGCCATCTGCGGCGAGCGTCCCGACATCTGGCTCTACATTCACGGGCCGACGCACCACCACGCCATCGACGCCAAGCGTGAAGCGGGTATTTTGCTCCCTGCCGCCGAGATGTTCACGACGATTGAGGCGCTGCTGGCGGGCAGCTTCGCCCGCTACCCGACGCACCAGTTCAACCGAGCGTGGGCGAACGCCCTTTACGACGATCACGGCTGGGGCGGCAATAACGGTCACATCACCGACGAGGTGTTCCGGCAAAAACTCGAACTCGCCCGCGACCTGAGCGACGATCTGCTGACGAAGGCGACGACCGCGATTGCCCGCCGCGTCAAGCCCGCGCAAGGCACACCGATCACGGTCTTTAACGCGCTCTCGTGGCAGCGCAGCGATCCCGTGCGCGCGACGATTCCCGCGCCGAACCCTCCGGTCAAGCTGGTCGATGAGCAGGGCAACGACGTGCCGTTCCAGCGCGTCTCGCCGACCACCGGGATCGACATGGAGATCGCGTTTGTGGCGAGCGTCCCGCCGATGGGCTATCGCAGCTACGCGCTCGTCGCGGATAACGCGCCCGCATCGTCGGATTTGCCTGCCCATGTTCAGCAGGACGAATCGAGTTACGAGAACGACTTCTACAAGGTCGCGCTCGTCCCCGGCGGCATCCGCAGCCTGTTCGACAAGCAGTTGGGCGCAGACGTTCTGCGCACCGACAAGCTGCTCGGCGCGGAAGTGATCATGCTTGAATCAACGGGCAACGGCGCGGGCGAGTTCGGATCGGTGCAGCAGCCCTCCGCCGCCGCTGATTTCGAGCGCGCCAGCGCCTACAACCGCCGCTGGGAAATCCGCGAGTCGGGCGCAGTCTACACGACCTACACCTTCACGCAGCCGTTGAACTATGCGCTGCTCGTGCAAAGCCTGATCTTCTACCACGCGATCAAGCGCATCGACGTGGAAATCGCGCTCTACAACTGGAACGGCACCAAGAGCCGCGAGTTCCGCATGGCGCTGCCGATCAACGCCGAGGGCGCGCAGATCGCTTACGAAGTGCCGATGGGCGTGCTCGAAGTTGGCAAGGGCGAGGTCGTCGGCGCGGTCACGGATGGCCCGGTCTACGAAGGCGACGACGTGGTGAGCGGCGTCCATCGAGTCGGCCCCGCCTACCTCGACGTGTGCGCCGAGGTGCATCCGCGCGAAATCCAGAACTTCATCAGCGCGACGGGCGAGCGCTTCGGCGTGACGCTCAGTTCGTCCGTCGCCGTCGCCGACTGGATCGATCCGCTGCTCTCGCCTGCCGAGTACCCGATTTTGCAGCCGATCCTGATCGCTTCGCGCAAAAGCTGCCACTCGAAGGGCAACTGGTATCTACAAGCGGGTGAGCATCATTTCCGCTTCTCGATCTTCTCCCATAATCCTGATTGGCGTGCGGGTCGCCAGCCCGCCACCGCCGCTAATCACGATCTGCGGGCGGTCGTCGCTGCCGAGCCGCTGCCCGACGCCAATCTGCCGCCGACGCGCAGCTTTGCCAGCCTCGCGCCGGAGAACGTGGCGATCACGGCGTTCAAGAAGGCCGAGGACGACGACCGCGTGGTCGTGCGCGTGGTTGAACTCGAAGGCAAGGATACCGATGTGACTCTGCGTCTCGATTTCCCGATTCAGTCCGCCGAACAGACCAATCTGATCGAGGAAGATGGGCAGGCGGTCGCGCTGGAGGATGACTCGCTCAACGTGCGCGTCGGCCATCACGCGATTGAGACGTTCAAGCTCCAGATCGAACGGATGGAGACATCCGACAATTAGCCGTGAAACGCTTGGGCAAGGTGCAAATGGCAGCGAGGCAAATCATTGCCTCGCTGATCGCCTGTTGATCACGCCGATGCTCGAACACGCAAACCGCCCCCAGCGCTTTCGTTCCAACAACGCCCTGGCGCGATTGATCTGCTGCTCCGTCCTATGTCTAATTCCATATGGAAATTTTCAGACAGATTCTAATCGCATCTCGACGAATTCAAGTCATTTGCGAGAGCACCTGACCGATTGACCCATTTTTATCGACGTATCGCCTCAATCTGCGCTGATCTGCGTTATAATGACGGCGTAAATTGTGTTGCTTAACGGACAGCCCCCCCGCAGCTTAATCCACAATAGGCAGCCGTCTAGTCAGTGAGGTCGGCGTTGACTCTGGAAAAAGCGACTGAACCACTCCAAGACCTGATTCCACCGGAGCCGCCGCGCGATGCAGCGGAAACAGGCGCGCAGGCCGAAGAAGCGCGCGCTGCCGAACTGGATGCGTTCCGCGTTACGCTGGCGGACAGGCTGCGTCCGTTCTCCGACCCGGTAGCAATTCAGGCCGAAGCCAGCCGCTTGATTGGAGAATTTCTCCGAGTCAACCGGGTGGCCTACGTCGAAATTGTCGGGGATGGCGCGATCATTCGTCAGGATTACGTCAGCGGCCTTCCCTCAATGACCGGGCACTTTCTGCTGAAGGACTTCGGCGCGACCACGATCATTGCTGCGCTGCGCCGGGGTGAAACGCTCGTCGTCAGCGACATCACGACCTATCCCGGCCTCAGCGCAGCGGAACTGCTCCGCTATGCCCGGCTCGGCATTCGGTCGTTCATCGTGATTCCGTTGGTGAAAGCCGGACAGTGGGTCGCCATCATCGGTCTGGCGATGGTTGAGCCGCGTGTCTGGTCGAGCGCCGAAATCGCGCTGGCTGAAGAAGTCGCCGAGCGCACCTGGGCGGCGGTCGAACGCGCTCACGCTGAAAATGCCCTCGCCGACGATCTCAAGGACATGCAAATTCTGCTCAATCTGAGCACGCGGCTGGTTTCCGAGGACAATCTTCAGGTCTTTTACGACGAAACCCTCAATGCCGCGACTGCCCTGCTGCATTCAGAAATGGGCAGTATACAGGTCTACTATCCAGAACGCGATCAACTGCGGATGCTGGCCTGGAAGGGCTTCAGTCCTGAGGCAGTGGCTTTCTGGGAATGGATCGATCTGTACTCGCGCACCTCGTGCAGTGCGGCGCTGCGCGTCCGAAAGCGCGTGATCGTGCCAGATTTCGAAGCCTCGGATTTTATGGCTGGATCAAAAGACCTGGAACAGTTCCGCCGATTCGGTATCCGGTCGGCGCAGACGACGCCGTTGATCTCGCGCGGTGGTCATCTGCTCGGCATGATTTCGACTCACTGGCGCGAAGTCCATCAGCCGTCCGATCATGAACTGCGGCTGCTCGATCTGCTCGCGCGGCAGGTCGCCGATTTGCTCGAACGCGCCCGCGCGGAAACGGCGCTGCGCGAGTCGGAAGCGAAATATCGCCTGCTTTTCAACACGATGGATGAAGGCTACATTCTCGTGCAGGTGCTGTTCGACGAGCACGATCAGCCCGTCGATATGCTCTATCTCGACGCGAACCCGGCGGCGGTGCGCATGACCGGGACGGAACTGGTTGGCAAAACGACACGCCACTTAGATCCAAATTACGAGCAGCACTGGTACGAAACGTTTGGTCGGGTCGCCAAGACGGGCATTGCCGAACGGCATGAATATCGGGCGGAACCGCTGCACGCCTGGTACGACTTCTACGTATTCAAGGTCGGGGAACCCGGCAGCAGGCGCGTTGCCGCGATCTATCAGGACATCACTCAGCGCAAGCAGATGGAAGCGGCGGAACATCAGCAGCGCCAGTTTTCGGAAACGTTGCGCGATACGGCGCTGGCACTGACCAGTTCGCTCGACGTTGCCGAAGTCACCGACCACATTCTGGCGAACATCGGGCGCATTGTGCCGCACGACGCGGCCTTGCTGCTGCTGCTGGACGGCGATATGGTGTCTGTCGAGCGGGCGCGCGGCACGAGCGCGCTGGACGCGGCGCTGGAAACCGATTTGCAGGGGTTTCAGATCACGCTGGCGGACGTGGATCACATCGATCACATGCTGCGGACGAACGGCCCGATCCTGCGCTCGCGCTGGGAAGATCACTGTATTTGGGATCAGGCTCCCGGCATGGCCGAGATGCGCTCGCTGGTTGCCGCGCCGATTCTGGAGCGGGAAACAGTGGTTGGCTTTCTGCTGCTCTTGAGCCGCACGCCCAATTTCTTCGTGCCCGAACATGCGAGCCTGCTGCAAACGTTCGCGGCGCAGGCGGCGATTGCCATCCAGAACGCGCACGCGCACGAGGGCGCGCAGGCGCTGGCAGTAGTCAACGAGCGGCATCGGCTGGCGCGTGAACTGCACGACGCCGTGACTCAGACGCTCTTTTCCGCCAACATGATCGCCGACACGCTGCCGCGTCTGTGGGACAACATCCCCGATCCGGCGCGGACGCAGTTGGAACAGCTTCAGATGCTTACGCGCGGCGCACTCGCGGAGATGCGCACGCTTTTACTGGAACTGCGCCCCGAATACCTCGCCAACATGGACTTGGAAGCGCAGATTCGCCAA
The DNA here is from genome assembly GCA_035545875.1 of Phototrophicaceae bacterium. GTDB lineage: Bacteria > Chloroflexota > Anaerolineae > Aggregatilineales > Phototrophicaceae > Flexifilum. The sequence goes on along the minus strand of DASZXN010000729.1, from coordinate 3,985 downwards.
CTGCTCGACGCGCTGCGGGCGCGCAAACGCATGAACATCCAGTTCACGGCACAGACGGAGGGACTGGTTCCCAGCGCGGTGCGCATCGCCTTTTACCGCATCGCGCAGGAAGCGCTCAATAACGTCGTCAAACACGCCCATGCCAGCGAGGTGCGCGTCACGCTGGAAGCGCGGCAGAATCATTTGCGGCTGGTGGTACAGGATAACGGCCTCGGCTTCTCGCAAAAAGGGACGCCGACGGGCCTGGGGCTGAATTTTATGACCGAGCGCGCTGATGAAGTGGGCGCGCAGATCGACATCGCCACGCTGCCCAAAGTGGGCACGCGCATCACCGTGACCTGGGGAGAAGCGAAAGAAGATGGAGATGGCCTCCCAAGTGCCAGCCATTCGCGTTCTGATCGTTGATGATCACGATATGCTGCGCAGCGGGCTAGCACTGTTCATTCAAACCCTGCCCGATTTGCTGCTGGTCGGCGAGGCGAGCAGCGGGCTGGAAGCGCTTGCTCAATGCGCGCGCTTGCAGCCGGACATCGTACTGATGGACTTGATGATGCCGGAGATGGACGGCGTTGCCGCGACCCGCCAGATTCGGGAGCAGTTCCCGGCAATTCGGATTATCGCACTATCAACCTTCGCCGATGAGAATCTGGTCACGTCAGCGCTCAACGCAGGCGTGATCAGCTATCTGATCAAAAATGCTTCGATTGATACGCTGGCGAAGGCCATCCGCGAAGCTTACGTCGGCAAAGCGACGTTCGCGCCTGAAGCGGCGCTGGCGTTGGCGAACGCCGCGCACCGCCCAACCGTGCCGAGCTATCCGCTCTCGAAACGCGAGGAGGAAGTGCTGCGCCTGATGTTCGAGGGGCAGAGCAACATCGAGATCGCCGAGCGCCTGATGATCAGCATTTCGACGGTCAAGAAGCACGTGAGCAGTATTCTTGCCAAGCTGGAAGTGGGCAGCCGCACCGAAGCCGTCTCGCTGTCCGTCCGCCATCATCTGGTCACGGATGACTCGCTCGACAGGCCGTGAGTTGCGCTAAAATCCAACCGGCGATCAAATTCCGTAGAGCAGATAGGGCTGGCGCTGCTGCGCGAACGCGGTGCAGAACGCCCGCGCCTGCGCGAACAGTTCGTCGAACGGCGCATTCCGCTCGATCAGATCGCGCACGCCATCCACGCCGATCAGCCGCTCGAAATGATCGTTCCACGTGAACGGCTGCTGCTGATAGATGGCAGCGAGCACCGTCAGCCAGACTTCCAGCGGTTGATAAGCGTGCGCGTCGGTGATGTGCGCCTGCACGCCGCCGCAGATTTCCCCGACATATTTGCTCGCCGTCGGCCTGAAGCTGTACGGGCGGAAGCGCACGCCCGCCAGCCCGTGCGCATTGAGCGTTTTCGCCAGCGCCGCGCCGTCGATCCCCGGCGCGCCGACGATCTCGAAGGGCAGCGCTGTTCCGCGTCCTTCCGAAAGCGACGTGCCTTCGATCAGACATGAGCCGGGATAATGCTGCACCGTCGAGACGTGCGGCATGTTGGGCGAGGGCGGCACGAAGATCAGCCCGGTTTCGTCCCAGAGCATGTTGGGTCGATAACCGCCGCAGGGAATCACCGAGAGCGGCGCGGGTGTCGGATTCCAGCGCGCGTTGACCAGTTGTGCCAGTTCGCCGAGCGTCATGCCCGGCTGCGTCGGCACGGGAAAACGCCCGACCAGCGAGGCGAAGCGCGGATCGAGCGGCATCCCGATCACCCGGCTTCCGAGCGGATTCGGGCGATCCAGAATCACGACCGGAATCCCCGCTTTGCCCGCCGCTTCGAGGACGTGCGTGACTGTCCAGGTGAACGTGTAATAGCGCACGCCGATGTCCTGAATGTCGCCAACGATCACGTCCACGTCCGCCAGCATCTCGGCGGTTGGCGCTTTGGTCTCTCCATACAGGCTGTAGATCGGCAGTCCGGTCAGCGGATCGACGCTCGAATGGACGCTTTCGCCGTCGGCGGCGACGGCTGCGAGGCCATGCTCCGGGCTGAAGATCGCGGTTAGCTTCACTTGCGAAGCCGTGCGCAGAATGTCGTAGGTCGTGACCAGATCGCCATCGACCGCGTTCAAATTGGTCAGCAGGCCGACTCGTCTGCCGCGCAGAACGGCGTAGTTATCTGCCCGCAGCACGTCGATGCCGATTTGCACGCTCATTCGATGGTCACGGGCAATTTACCCGTCGGCGTGAACTGGCCCGCGAGGACTTCGGCGGCGGCTTGCAGCGAGGGGGCACTGTCGCCGCAGGTGCAGATCACGGTTTGCGCGCCCGCCAATTTGCCCGCGTCGTAGGGTGCGCGCAAACAAACGAGTACCGTCTGCTGTGCCGTGTTGATGAGTTCCTGCGCGAACTTCACGCTGTCAGGATTCAGATGGGCGTTGCGTGTCGCCAGTACCAGTGTCCCGGCAGATTGCGCGATCTGACGCGCCTGCTCGACGTTGGCCGAAGTGAGCGCCATCATCGGCAAGTCGGGAAAATACGGGCGCAGCGCCGAGGCAAATCCGGTCAGGCCGCCGCTCTCGACAATCCCGCTTTCGAGATTCGAGGGAAATTCGACCAGCGCGGCATTACCGCTCAAGGGCAGCAGACCACCAGCGCGGAGGAGCGTCGTGCCAGCCCGCGCCGCCCTGAGCGTCAGTTCGACGTGATCGGGCGGGCGAATAACGGACAGATCACCATTGTGTGCGGGATAAGCCGCCTTGAGCGCCGCGACTCGTCGATTGGCCTCGTCAATCTGCTCGATGGGCACGCGCCCACTCTGCGCCGCCGCGAACAAAGCGTCGTGCGCCGCCTCCTGCAATTCGCGCGTGTGCGAGAACAGAATCACGTCCAGCCCCGCGAGCGCGCCGAGCACCGCCGTCTCGCCCGCGCCCCAGTGATCGGCGATGGCCTTCATTTCCATGCAGTCGCTCGCCACCACGCCGTCGAAGCCGAGCTTCTCGCGTAAAAGCTGCCGAATGATCACGGGCGAGAGTGTCGCCGGAAGCCGCGCATCGAGCGCCGAGAAGATCGTATGTGTGGTCATGACGCTGGCGATGCCACCGCTCACGCTCGACTTGAATGGCTCCATATCCTGCTGCGCCAGCGTTTCCAGCGGCGTATCGAGAATCGGCAGAGCGACGTGCGTATCCGTCGAGGTCGTGCCGAGGCCGGGAAAGTGCTTGGCGCAGGCCGCGACCCCGCCGCGCTGAAAGCCGCGCACCGCCGCGCTGCCCATCTGCGCCACGCGCGCACGATCCATGCCGAACGAGCGCGTGCCGACCGAGGCGTTGGCGTGGTTGTAGGTGATGTCCAGCACGGGCGCGAAATCCCAGTTGATGCCGAGCGCGCACATTTCTTCGGCCAGCATTTGATCGACCTGCTCGGCCAGCGCAGCGCCATCGGCAGCCGATGAGAGTGCCATCGCGCCGGGGCTTTCGCTGAAACCCTGACTCTGCCGCAGCCGCGCGACCGTCCCGCCTTCCTGATCGATGCCGATCAGCAGCGGATATTTGGCGGCGGCGTGCAGGCTGGTGGTCAGGCGCGCGACCTGCTCCGGCGATTCGACGTTGCGCGCGAACAGAATCACGCCGCCGATTCGCCCCTCACGCAGCCAGTCGAGCAGGTAGGCGGGCGCTTCCAGCCCGTGAAAACCAACCATCAGCATCTGCCCGATTTTGTCGTGCAAGTCCATCAATCCAATTTCCTTTATGCCAAAGCCGCGTCGTTTTTCTGTGTAGGGGCGACCTGGCAGGTCGCCCCTACGGAATACCATTTAAGCTATTTCATGAACCGATCCAGCGCGAACGCGCCGAGCACAATCGTCGCGCCGATCAGCACGCTGCACAGGCTGACCGTCCATTCCGGGCGGTCGCGCGGCTCGAACAGCAGCAGCACCAGCGCCGTCCCGCCGATGAAAATGCCAACGCGCACAAAGCCCTTGAAATAATCCCGATTCATGGAGCGCCGGA
>DASZXN010000728.1:0-1628 GCA_035545875.1 Phototrophicaceae bacterium | reverse complement strand
GCGTGTATTGGTTTGTACCACCAAGTAAATCACTCAGGCCGGTCGCGTCGAGCGCCTTGATCAAAATCGTGAAGCGCCCCTGCGGGTCAGCCGCCAACTGCTGCGGGATGGTCAGATTGGTTTGTGCCGTCAACGAAGTCGCCGGAGCGCTGCAAAGCAGCAGCGCGGCGCAGATCAACCAGAATTTGGTCATGGCGAGTTAACAAAACAGCCCCGCGCGCGGCGAGGCTGTTTTTCCATACGCGCTAGACGAATTATTGAGCAGGCACACCGCTCACGCTGGTGACCGCGCCCGGCTGCGCCGAGGCTCCGGCGGCAGCGATGAAGTAATTGAAGCCTGCTTCCAGTTTCATATTGGGCAGGTCAATCACGGTTGTGCCGTCGCGGTTGAGGACGAAGCGCACGTCGTAGGTTCCCTGCTTCAGGTCGATGTTGTAGAACCCGTCGTTCGCGCCCTGCGTTCCCGGATAACCGAGCAGGATGATGACCGTCCTGCCACTGAGAACCACGTTGTAGCTGGAACTGCCATGCACACCGTTGAAAACGCTCAGGCGAGCTTTGCCCGTCGCCAGCGCGCCGTAATTCTCGTGCAGCACGTTGACGAGCAGCGTGTTGTCCGCCGACGATCCGGTGATGGCAATCGTATCATAATCGCCCAGCGCCAAATCCGCGCTGACCGTGCCAATGGACGTGCCGCCATCCGACTTGGTGACGTTGATCTGATAAGTGCCAGCGTCAACCTGCACCCAGCTTGTCACCGTGCCGAAGCCGAGATTGTTCTGACTGCTCGATGCGCTGAGGGAAATGTCCACGTCGCTTACGTCGGTCGAGAGGTTGACAAAGCGGACGTGCGGGCTGTTGGCGGGCAGCGAAACAGCCGCCGTCGCTTCCGGCGTCGCTTCTTCGGTCGGCGCGGCGGTCGGAGTTGCGGCAGGTGTCGCTTCCTCGGTTGGCGCTGCCGTCACTTCCGGCGTCGCTATCGCTGCGACCACATCGGGCGGCAGCATGACGCTATCGAGCGTATCGATGATGCCATTCCCGGCCAGCGTATCCGCGTCGCTGATGTTCGCGCCCTGCGCCGTGAACACGCCATTGTCGAGACTGAAGGTCACAGGCTGACCTTGCAGCAGTGTATTGAGCGTGGAGCCGCCGGTCAGGGTACGGAAGAAGTGCTGTCCCAGTAAAACGTGATAGGTCAGAATTTCGCTGAGGGTCTGCTTATCCGCCAGCAGTTGATCCTGCGTCATCCCCGTCTGCTTTTCCAGCGCCGCGAACGCGTCGTCCGTCGGTGCCAGCAGCGTGAACGGGCCGCCAGAGGCAATCGTATCGGTTAGGCCAGCAGCGTCGAGAGCAGCGATCAGCGTCGTATAGCGACCGGCGGGGTCGGCCTTGAGCGTGTCGATGATGTTCGGACGTACAGCAGGTGCGCCCGCTTCCTGAGTCGCTTCAGCGGTTGGAGCAACCGTCGCTTCAGGCGTCGCCATCGGCGCAGCAGCCGTCAGTGTTGCCGGAGCGACGGTCGCCATTTCCGTCGCTTCCTCGCTTGGCGCTGCCGTCACTTCCGGCGTCGCCAGCGCCGCCGCCACGTCCGGCGGCAGCATCACGCCGTCCAGCGTGTGAATGATGCC
>DASZXN010000727.1:0-1629 GCA_035545875.1 Phototrophicaceae bacterium | reverse complement strand
GCCATCGCAATCATGGCGCGCTGACGCATCCCGCCGCTGAACTGGTGCGGATACTGGCTGGCGCGATCCGGCGTGATACCGACCAGTTCGAGCAGTTCGCCAACGCGCAGCCGTGCCGAGCGTCTATCGGCCTGACCGTGCAGCGTCAGCGCCTCGGCGATCTGGTCGCCGACCTTGCGCACCGGGTTGAGCGCGTTCATCGCGCCCTGAAAGATGATGGCGATCTTCCGCCAGCGATAGCGGCGCATCTCCGCCTCGGAAAGCTGAAGCAAATCCACCCCATTGCAGCGAATTTGTCCGCTCGTGATTCGCCCCTCCGCCGGGAGCAGGCGCAGCAGCGCCAGCATGGTCGTGGTTTTGCCGCAGCCCGATTCACCGACCAGCGCCAGCGAGCGTCCCGACTCGATCTGAAAGCCCACATCCTCGACGGCGTGCAGCGGCGTGCCATCGTCGGCCAGAAAGTCAATCGACAGATGCTCCACTTCGAGAATCGGCATCAGGCTTCCTCCTCGACTGGCGCGGAGATCAGTTTGGGCGGCACCGGGATAATCAGCGCGATCATCCAGCGCGGGTCGAACAGGTGATGCGCCTTGATGCGCGGGTTGACGACTTCTTCGAGCGCCGTGCCCATCAGGATCAGCGCCAACGTAACCCACAGGATCGCAAATCCCGGCGGCAGCAGAAACCACCACGCCTGTGCGCTGATCGCTCGCTGGAAGGCGAAGTTGAGCATGTTGCCCCAACTGACCAGCGTTGGGTCGCCGAGGCCGAGGAAACTGAGCGACGATTCTTCGAGGATCGCCGCCGAGATGTCGAGGACGGATTGCGCGATGATGATCGGCAGCACTTGGGGCAGAATGTGACGCAGGATGATCCGCTGGCTGTCCGCGCCGATAGCTTTGGCGCGCAGAATGTACTGCCGCTCCTTGATCGTCAGGGTTTGCGCGCGCACCAACCGCGCCATTGTCGTCCAGCCCAGGATGGCGATCACGAAGATGATCTTGGCGAGGCCGCGCCCCCAGACGGCGATAATCACGAGCGCCAGCGGCAGGTCAGGGATCACCAGCAGAAAATCGACAATCCGCATCAGCAGGTTGTCGATCACGCCGCCGAAATATCCGGCGATCAGCCCAACTGCCGTGCCGATCAGCATGGTCATGAGCGAGGCGGCGAAACCGACGATCAGCGAGACACGCGCCCCGTAGATCAACTGGCTCAACACGTCTTTGCCTGCGTCGTCCGTGCCGAGCAGATGCGCGGCGCTCGGCGGTTGCAGAATGTCGTCGGCCTGCACCTGAATCGGCGTGTAGGGATTGTAGGGAGCGATCAGCGGCGCGAAGATCGCTACGAGGACAACGAATGTCAGCATGATCGTACCGATCAAGCCCATGCGCGAGCGCAGAAACGTGCGCAGCATCGTCATCGCCTACGCCAGCTTCACGCGCGGATCGAGAACCGCATAGAAAATGTCGGCGAGCAGGTTGGTCAGGATCACGCTGACGGCGAGCAGCAGAAACGCGCCTTGCAGCACAGGATAATCCTGCTTGGACACGGCATCGTAGATCAGCCGACCGATGCCCGGCCACGAAAAGACCGTTTCGATCTGAATCGCGCCCGCGACAATCGTGC
>DASZXN010000726.1:0-9715 GCA_035545875.1 Phototrophicaceae bacterium | reverse complement strand
TTGCAGTCCGTAGGGGCGGGTTTCAAACCCGCCCCTACATAGCCATCTTCGGGGTGATCTTGATCGCCGCCGACCTGATGATCGCCTCCTACAGCTTCAATCCCGCCAGCGATCCCAAGCTGCTCGACTACACGCCGCCCGCGATTGCGTGGCTGCAAGCGCAACCGGGCGACTGGCGCTACATCACCTACGAAGACCCGACCCACGCGCCCTCGCAGCCCTTCGACGCCAATATGACCATGCGCTACGGCATTTCCGACGTGCGCGGCTACGAGAGCATCATCCCCAAGTCGTATGTCAATCTGATGCAGCAGTTGGCGCCGCAGGTGCAGCTCGATTACAACCGCATCGCCCCGATTTACACGTCCTATCAGGACGGCTTCGACCCGCATAAAGCGCTCGAATCGCCGATCCTCGACCTGCTCAACGTGCGCTACGTCATCACCGACACGACCACCACCATCGACGAGCCGGATTACAGCATCGCCTATCAGGATAAGGCCGTGATCATCTGGCAGCGCAGCGACCCGTCGAAGGCTTTGCCGCGCGCCTACACGGTCGATCAGCTTGATCCCAGTGCGCTGACCGTGCCGACTGCGTTCACACCCGCGACCATCACCAGCGACACCGGGCGCGAGCAGATGATCGACGTGAATATCAGCGCGCCGACCACGCTCGTCGTCAGCCAGACCTACTCGGATGGTTGGCGGGCTTACTATCGTCCGCAGGGCGGCACGCAGGATCAGGAAATTCAGACCAGTGTCACGCAGGTGCAGGGCGATTTGCAGGGTATCGCTTTGCCTGAAGAGGGCAACTGGACGGTGCGCCTCGTCTACAGCCCGCAGAGCTTTCAGGTCGGCCTGTTCACCAGCTTCATCAGCGCGATTCTGCTGGCCTTCGCGCTTGGCTTGTGGCTCTGGCGCATGTTCGTCGGCGTTGAGCACAGCGCCAACACGACCGTCCGTGTCGCCCGCAACAGCGTCGCGCCGATCATCCTCAATCTGTTCAATCGCGGCATCGACTTCATGTTCGCGATTGTCATGCTGCGCATCCTCGGCCCCACCGACGCGGGCTGGTATTTCTACGCGGGCGTGATCTTCGTCTGGTTCGACATCTTCACCAACTTCGGCCTCAATCTGTTCCTCACCCGCGAAGTCGCACGGGATCGGTCACGCTCGCGCCACATTTTTATCAACACCAGCGCGATGCGCATTGGCTTGTCGATCCTCGGCGTGCCGCTGCTGCTCGCCTTCCTGACCATCCGTCAGGCGACTGTCTCGCCGCCGATCAACCCCGCCGCGCTGATCGCCATTCTGCTGCTCTACGTTGGCCTGCTGCCGAACAGCCTCAGCACCGGCTTGACCGCCGTCTACTATGCCTTCGAGCGTGCCGAAGTCCCGGCGGCGGTGGCGACCGCCGCTTCGATCAACAAAGTCGTGCTTGGTCTGCTGGCGCTGCTGGCAGGCTTCGGGATCATCGGGCTGGCGGGCGTCAGCATCGTCACCAACGTCCTGACGCTCTCGCTGCTGCTCTGGAATGGCCGCGATATGCTCCGGCGCATCTACCCTCATCCCCCAGCCCCTTCTCCCTCAGGGAGAAGGGGAGAAGAACCCGTATCAGGTGTTCAAGTCCCTCGCCCTGAGGGAGAGGGATTGAGGGTGAGGGCAAGCATCATCGATCTGCCCATGATCCGCGAAATGACGCGCGAAAGCTGGTTCCTGATGCTCAACCACCTGCTGGCGACGATTTTCTACCAGATCGACGTGGTGATCATCGAGCCGTTTCACGGATCGGGTATGGTCGCGGAATATTCGGTCGCCTATAAATGGGTGTCCGGGCTGAACATTATCCCGTCGTTCTTCACGCAGGCGCTCCTGCCGGTGATGTCGCGGCAGGCGCACGAAGATCGCGCGGCGCTCAAGCGCAATTATATGCTGGCGATCAAGCTGCTGGTCTGCACGGCGCTGCCGATTGCCGTCGCTTTCACCTTCATGGCCTACTGGCTGACCAGTCTGCTCGGCGGCGCGCAGTATCTCCCCGATGGCGCGATTGCCACCCAGTTGATGATCTGGAGCATCCCGATTGGCTGGATGAACAGTCTGACTCAGTACGTGTTGATCGCGGTCGATATGCACCGCCGCATCACCCGCGCCTTTGTGATCGGTGTGGCCTTCAACCTCATCGCCAACCTGATCTTCATCCCACAGTATGGCTATCAGGCGGCGGCGATCATCACGATTTTGTCCGAGGCGGTGCTGTTTGTGCCGTTCGCGCTCTTGATGCGCGAGGCGCTCGGCTCGCTGCCCTGGGGACGGGTGCTCTGGAAGCCTATTGTCGCGGCGCTGGTCATGACCGCCGTGCTGCTGGTCGGTTGGCCGATTCAGCCGATTCTGGCGCTGATCGTGTCGGTTCCGGTGTACGGCGGGGTGCTGCTGGCGCTGCGTCCGCTCGATGGGGAAGAACTGGCGCGGTTGCTGCCGTTACTGCCGTCCCGACTGCGCCGCGCCTTTGCGCTTGCCTGATGTCTGTTGCTTACTCGGTGTTACACACTTCAGCCCTCGTCTGAGGGCTGAATAGAGGCATCTTCATCAATGGCAATCTACGCCCCGCAAACGGCTTTGCTGTTCGCACCTCCTGAAGTCGGGGAGGGGACGTGGGGTTAGAGCGACCCTTCGCGTTGGCTTGATGTTGAGTGGGCTTTGCTGCCTTCGTAGCGCTTCGTGCGCTCGGCGGCGCGCTCCTCGTCAATCGGTTGGATTTTGAACTGCTCCTCGCGGACGATGCGGCGCACGAATGGGTTGGCGATCACGGGCATGTGCATCGTGTCGCCGCCGTTGTGCAGGTCGAAGTGATAGACGGTCACGAGGCGCGTACCGGCCTGCCAGAACTGCTCCTCGTAGCAGGTGTCGTCGGCAACCCAGTGATTCTGCATCGCCGTCAGCAGGGCGTCCCCGCCCGCGAACTGCTCTGACGTATCGCACCAGTGGCGCGAAAAATCAGGATACTGAGCGTGCAGGTTTGCGCTGTCCTGTACCATTTCGGCCCTATCCTTGTGAGCGTAATCCAAGCGTCGTTGCAAGTATAGCCGAAATTCGTGAAGCGCAAATAAACCCCTTCTCCTTCGTGACAAAAGATCGTTCTGTGGTAAGAAAATTTACGAATTTCATAAACATGCTCAGATCGACAAGCCTACAGATGCTCGTTACAATATTGGAAATACTTCGCAGATATTGTTGGAGCAGAACCATGAAAATCGGCATCGTCGGCACGGGATTTGTCGGGGCAACGGCGGCTTACGCGCTGGTGATGCGCGGCGTTGGGCGCGAGATTGTCATGGTGGACAAGAACACCAAGCGCGCCGAAGCGGAGGCCGACGACATCCAGCACGCCGTCCCTTTCGCGCACCCGATGGAGATTTACGCGGGCGATTACCCTGATCTGGAGGGCTGCCGCGTCGTGATCATGGCGGCGGGCGTCAACCAGAAGCCGGGCGAGACGCGCATGGAGCTTCTGAGCCGCAACGCCGCTGTGTTCCGCGATGTGATCCCGCAGATTGTCGAACATGCCCCGGACAGCGTGATCGTCGTGGCGACCAATCCGGTCGATGTCATGACGCATTACACGGCAGGTATCGCCGCCGAGCAGGGTTGGACGGCGGGGCGGGTCTTTGGCTCCGGCACGACGCTCGACACCGCCCGTTTTCGCTCGCTGCTGGGGCGCGCGCTCGGCGTTGACGCCCAGCACATTCACGCCTACGTCCTCGGCGAACACGGCGATTCGGAGGTGCTGGCGTGGTCGCTGGTCGATATTGGCGGCATCCCGCTCGATCAGTTGATCGCCGCGCGCCATCTCAAGCCGGATCAGGCCAAACGCGATGAGATCGATCAGCAGGTGCGCCGCGCGGCCTATCACATCATCGAAGGCAAAGGCGCAACCTACTATGGCATTGGCAGCGCGCTCGCGCGGATTGTCGATGCTGTTCTGCACGATCAGCGCGCCATTCTGACGGTCTGCACGCCGACGGAAGATGTCTTTGGTGTGAAGGACGTGACCGTTTCCCTGCCGCGTCTGGTTAGCGGTACGGGCGTGATCGATCAACTGCCGCTGCGCCTCAACGATGAAGAAACCGAGAAGCTCCGGCGCAGCGCCTCGATTGTCCGCCAGGCGATTGACACGCTCGAAAATGCCTGAAGCGCAATCCCTGTAGGGGCACGATATATCGTGCCCTGCGAATAAGGTAATAGGCGATGATTTAAAGGAAAACCAATGAACGGGACGAAACCGCTGACAAAACCCTTCGAGAACCACCTGATCCCCGCTTCCATCGAAATCGGCACGGGGACGTGGCAGTGGGGCGATACAATGGTCTGGGGCTACGGTGGCAGCTACGGCGAAAACGAGATTCACGCCGCTTTTCAAGCCTCGCTCGATGCGGGGATCAATTTCTTCGACACGGCGGAACTCTATGGGTGGGGCAAATCCGAGCGGTTTATCGGCCAATTCGTCGCCGAGCAGCACCCGAACATCTACATCGCCACCAAATTTCTACCCTTTCCCTGGCGCTTCACCAAAGCGCAGTTGATCGCGGCGCTCTCCGGCAGTCTTAAGCGCCTGCAAATGAGCAGCGTCGATCTCTATCAGATTCACTGGCCGATGCCGCCCGTCCGTGTGGAAACGTGGGCGAGCGCGCTGGCGGACGCGCTCGATCTCAAAATGACCCGCGCGGTTGGCGTCTCCAATTACAACCGCGCGCGCACCATCCGCAGCTACGACGCGCTGCAAAAGCGCGGTTATCCGCTCGCCTCGAATCAGGTCGAGTACAGCCTGCTGGATCGCCACATCGAGCGCGACGGTACGCTGCAAGCCTGTCAGGAGCGCGGCGTCAAGGTGATCGCCTACAGCCCGCTGGCAAAAGGTCTGTTGACGGGCAAGTACACGGTCGAGAACCCGCCGCCGGGACGCCGCGCCAGCGGCGCGAAAGACGCGCTGGCAAAAATCCCGCCGCTGCTGGAGCGTATGAAGGCGCTGGGCGAGGCGCACGGCGGCAAGACGCTGGCGCAGGTGGCCGTTAACTGGACAATCTGCAAGGGCGCGCTGCCGATCCCCGGCGCGAAGAACGCGGGTCAGGTGCAGCAGAACGCCGGATCAATCGGCTGGCGGCTGACCGCCGATGAAGTCGCGGAACTCGATCAGATCAGCGACCGCTTACACAGGGGAGGTTAGCTGTGGCAAAGGAACAGCCTCAAATCTATCAGATCAAAATCACGTTGACGGACAGCAAGCCACCGATTTGGCGCAGGCTGCTCGTGTCGAGTGCGACGACCCTCTATCAACTGCACCAGATTATCCAGACGGTCATGCCCTGGGAAGATGCGCATCTGCACATGTTTGAGGTTAACGGCTCGCGTTACAGCTATCCTTATGAACCCGGCGCGCTGGCGGAACTGGATATGAAAGACGAGCGGCGCGTGCCACTCCACAAAATCGTGTCCGGCGAAAAGTTTAAGTTTGTCTACGAATACGATTTTGGCGATAGCTGGTATCACGACATTCTGGTCGAGAAGATTCTGCCCTTCGATCCCGGTCAGAAGCTTCCGCTTTGCATCAAGGGCAAGCGCGCCTGTCCACCAGACGACAGCGGCGGTATTTGGAGCTACCCTTATTTTCTTGAGGCGCTGCAAGACCCTAATCATCCCGATCACGAGATGTATATGGAATGGATGGGCGAAGAACCGTTCGACCCTGAAGCTTTCGATCTCGATGCAATCAACACGCGCTTGCAGGGGAGCATACGCTAAATCTTTCGGAAAGACTCCGTTCGTTAAGCTGATTTACACGCTTTTGCCCCTATACTGTCAGGTACAATGGGAATAGATGCCGCTTGCGGCATGAATTGTTCTGGCATAGAGGACGGAAGCATGGATTTAACGCACCTGATCGTCACGGCAGGTTATCTCGGCATTTTCATCGTGATCTTCGCGGAGTCAGGCTTGCTGATCGGTTTCTTTCTCCCCGGCGACAGCCTGTTGTTCACGGCGGGCTTTCTGGCCTTCACGGGGACATTCTCTCTGCCGGAACTGTGCATCGTCTGCGGCGTCGCCGCAATTTTGGGCGACAGTGTGGGCTATATGTTTGGGCGGCGCGTCGGGCGACGGCTGTTCGAGCGCGAGAACTCGACCTTCTTCAAGAAGAAATACCTGATCAGCGCCGAGGAATTTTACGAGAAGCAGGGATCGAAGGCGATTGTGCTGGCGCGCTTCATTCCGATTGTCCGCACCTTCGCGCCGATTGTCGCAGGCATCAGCAACATGCACTACCGTCGCTTCGTGACTTTCAACATCATCGGCGGCCTTTTGTGGGCGTGCGGCGTCTCGATTGCGGGCTATCTGTTCGGCAACCTGATCCCGCGCGAGGACATCGACAAGTATCTGCTGCCGATTATTTTCCTGATCATCGTTGTTTCGCTGCTGCCGAGCATCATCCACGTCTGGCGTGACGAGGAAATGCGCACCAGCCTCCTCTCCATCCCGCGTAATCTGATGTCGCGTTCCCAGACGACTCGACTTGAGGTGGATCAAGAAGCATCTGGGGAGTAAAGCACCATGTCACAGCCGATTTTGATTGCCGGGGCGAGCGGCGGCGTCGGTCGCCAGTTGGTCGGCAAACTGACGGCTCAGGATCAGGACGTGTACGCGCTCGTGCGCGATCTGGAACTGGGGCAGAAGTTATTCGCGGGGCAGGCCTGTCTGCACGTGTTTGAAGGCGATGCCCGCCTGCCGAAAACGCTGCCGCCCGCGCTCGCTGGAGTGCGCGCCGTAATCTGCACAATTCGCGCTAAAGCTCCGGTTGGCGCGAGCGGGCCGGAGAAGATCGATTACGAAGGGGTGCGCAATCTGGTCGATGCGGCGCGGGCGGCTGGGATTATCCGCTTCATTCTGGTTTCGTCGATTGCCGTGACGCATCCAAACCATCCCTTCAACAATTTCGGACGCGCGCTCGACTGGAAGCTCAGGGGTGAGGAGGCGCTGCGTGCCGCCGACCTTAACTCGACGATTGTCCGCCCCGGCACGCTGACCGACGAATCGGGCGGGAAAACGGCGCTCAAAATCGCGCAGGGCGATCAGATCAGCGCGGGCAAGGTCAGCCGCAGCGATCTGGCCTCGATCTGCCTCGCGGCGCTCGACGATATTTCCACGTATCACACGACCTTCGAGGTCATCGCGGACTACGGCGATCCGCCGAAGGATTTGAATGCCTTGTTCGCTGGCCTCAAAACTGACCGTGAACTCACCGTCAGCGCCTGATTTCCACTTCTGACTGAATCATCGTGAGCCGTTTTGTAGGAGCGCGGCACGCTGCGCTCCTACGGGCGTTGTGAACTCGTCACATCTTCAGGGCAAACGCATCAAGATTAGATGGAAAGTCACAAAGGATCACAAGGAATCGTAGGGACGGCATTGATGCCGTCCGCTATGCCGGACGCGATTTATCGCGTCCCTACAAAATCCGTATCGCCTTTCATGACCCGAACATAAATTTGATGCGTTCGCCCTGGTCACATCTTACAATTCCGTTGACAAGTCTCGCTGAATCGGGCTAAACTTCGCAGCTATCTAGAACATAGGAGCTACGAGATGCCCGATTCATTTGATCGCGTGCGTGCCGTTGCGCTGGCGCTGCCCGGCGTCGCGGAAGGGCTGACCTTTGGCACACCTGCGCTCAAGGTTAGAGGCAAATATCTCGCGCAAATGTGGCATGAGGACAATGTGCTGATCCTGTCGATGGAGATTGTCGAGCGTGACCTGCGCATCGAGGCCGAGCCGGACATCTTCTTTATCACCGACCACTTCCGCGACTGGCCGGGCGTGCTGGTGCGCATGGATCAACTCGACGATGCCGACCTGCGCGATCTGATCGAATCGGCGTGGCGGCGGCGCGCACCCAAAAAGCTGGTCAAAACCTACGACGCGCAAATGTAAATTCTCCGTTCCTGATCAAACTTTTTAACCGGGTTGGCGCTATTTAAAGCTATTCAAACGTTCAGGAGGTCAACAATGGCGGCTGACGAGACAAAAATGAGCAAAGCCGAACTGCTCGCCAACATCGAGCAGGGCTGGAACGATTTCCAGAACTATCTCGCCTCCCTGACCTATGAGCAGGTCACGATTCCGGCTGATCCGGCAGGCTGGACAGCCAAAGATCACATCGCGCACGTGGCGATCTGGGAGGACAGCCTCAACGCGCTGCTTGAGAAGCAGCCGCGTCGCCAGTACATGGGCATCGATGACCAGACGGCATGGGATAATAACGACTGGGATCGGGTCAACGCCATCATTCAGCAGCGCTATCACGATATTTCCGTTGCTGACCTGCGTACGCTGTTTTTCGGCATCCACGACCGCTTGATCCAGCATATTCAATCGATGTCCGACGCCGATTTGCAGCGTCCCTACCGGGAGTTTCAGACCGATTCGACGCTCGACAACCCGATTATCCACTGGTTGATCATCGACACCTATCCGCACTACGATGAGCACAAGGACTACATCGGCGTGATCGTCCAGCCGTTCAGGGAACTGAACAAGGCGCAGCTTTTGGCTGAGATCGAGCAGGGCTGGAATCAACTGAACGCCTATCTCGACACGCTGACCGAGGCGCAGCTCACGCAACCCACTGACGCGGCGGGCTGGACGGCCAAAGATCACATCATCCATCTGGCGGTCTGGGAAGACAGCATGAACGCACTGCTGGAGGGCAAAAGCCGTATGGAAAGCATGGGCGTTGTTGATCGTGACGCCTGGCAGCGCGGCGATTGGGATGCCGTGAATGCCGTCATCTACCAGCACAATCAAGACCTGTCGCTGTCGGAAGTCCGGCAGCATTTTCGGGATGTGCATGAGCACCTGATCAACAAGATCGAGGCGATGAGCGATGAAGAATTGCAGCGGCCATATCGTTTCTACCAGCCCGATTCGACCTTTGAGGGGCCAGTCATCAGCACCATGATCGGTAACACCGCTGCGCACTACGCCGAACATCAGCCCTGGATTGACAAAATCGTACATCGTTAAAGGGGATAAGTTAAAAGTAAAAAGCGGCATCTCGCGTTAAAGTTAGGCAGGTTCAGGTGACGTGCCTGCGAGAATGAACTTTTAACTTGCGACTTTTAATTTTTAACTCTCCGTCTTTCTGGAGGAATGATCATGGATCTTCGAGGAGCTACTGCATTGGTCACCGGCGCGGCGTCGGGCTTAGGCGCAGCGACCGCGCGACGGTTTGCCGAGGCAGGCGCGAACGTCGTCGTGCTGGATCGGGATGAAGCGCGCGCGCTGGAATTTGCCGCGCAGTTGGGCGACAACGCGATTGCCGTGACCGCCGACATCACCAGCGAGGAAGAAGTGAGCGAAGCCATCAACGCGACCCACGCGCGCTTTGGATCACTGCAAATTCTGGTCAACTGCGCGGGGATTGCGATGGCGCTGCGCACGACCAGCAAGAACGGCCCGCACCCGCTCGACGTATTCGACAGCGTGATCCGTATCAACCTGATCGGCACGTTCAACGTGATCCGCCTGGCGGCTGCGTCGATGGCGCGCAACGAGCCGAATCCCGAAGGTGAGCGCGGCGTGATCATCAACACGGCCTCAGTCGCGGCTTTTGATGGGCAGATTGGGCAGGCAGCGTATGCGGCCTCGAAAGGGGGCATCGTCGGCAT
>DASZXN010000725.1:0-6669 GCA_035545875.1 Phototrophicaceae bacterium | reverse complement strand
CGCGTCAACAACGTGCTCTTTCAGGTGATCGGCGTGCTCGACACCAGCGGTTCGACCAGCACCGACGATACCGTGATCCTCCCGCTGACGGCCATGCAGCAGCGCCTCAACAACAGCAAGACTTCGACGGGCGAAAGTATCGTCAGCACGATTTTGGTCAAGGTCGCGGACGTGAACACCATCGATACCGTCGAGGCCAACCTCAAAACGGTGCTGCGCCAGGAGCGCGGCATCGATACGGCAGCCGGTGACAGCGACAACTTCAACGTCTTCACCGCTTCGACGATTGTCGAGTCGCTCACCAGCACCATCGAAATCCTGACCATCTTCCTCGGCGTGGTCGCGGGGATTTCGCTGCTGGTCGGCGGTATCAACGTCATGAACATCATGCTCGTGACCATCACCGAGCGCACCCGCGAAATCGGCTTGCGCAAGGCGACGGGCGCGCAGAATTCCGACATCGTGCTGCTCTTTCTGACGCAGGCGATTGTCCTCACGCTGATCGGCGGCGTGGCGGGCGTGATGGTCGCCGCTGGCGGCAGTGCGCTTATCAGCTCGCTCGTCAGCGGACTAACGGTGATCGTTCAGATCGCCAGCATCGTTCTGGCCGTGAGCATTTCGACGGCCATCGGTCTCTTTTTCGGTGTCTATCCTGCGACGCGGGCAGCCAGGCTCAATCCAATCGATGCCCTGCGCTATGAGTAAGTCAGAGGTCTAAATCATGAACCTGTCAACCTTCGTGCCCTACGTTCCCTTCCTCGCCCTGATTTATGCGCTGTTTGCGCTGCTTCAGGCGCTCCGCCATAAGCAGCAGGGCATCGCCGCGACCCTGCTGGCGCTAATCGCTGTCGCCGCGCCCGTGATCGCCTACATTCTCAGCAGCGATGCGGATGTCCACGCCAGCCTGCTCCAGTCGATCCTGATCAACGCGGCGGTCGTGTTCATCGCCAGCCTGCTCACTCTGTTGGTCGAGCGGCGCAACCCGCAGCGTGACCCACGCCATTCTTTTGGGATGTTCGGTGTCGGCGTCAGCATGATTTTGGTCGTGGCGATGTTCGCCCTGCCGCTGCTGACTTCGGGCACCAGCAGCGCCGCGCCTCCCGCTTTCGCCAACACCGTCAGCACCAACAGCGCGACCACGACCAGCACGACCAGCAATAATACGGACAGCGGTCAGATTGTGCTGGCCTCGGATCGCTCGGCACAGAATCCTTTTAGCCAAACGACCAATACCACCGCCCAGGCTCAGGCGGAGACAACGGAGAACGCGCCGCAGGCTCAAGCGACAACAATCCCGACCGCAACCGCAATTCCGACGCAGGCCGCGACAGTGGTTCGCCCCACGCCGATTGTCTTCCCGACCAATACGCCCACGCCGGAAGTGTCGGCGACAACGGAAGTCACCGCCGAAGCGTCAGCCGCAACTGCCGCAACCGTCTCGAACGCGGCCACCTGCACGCTGACGGTCGATTACAACCTCAACCTGCGCAACCAGCCCACGACCGACGGCAGCACCGTCCTGCTCTCGATCCCGTATGGCACGACGGTCACGACCGATGGCAAAACTGCTGATGGCTGGTACCGCGTCAGCTATAACGATCAGACCGGATGGGTCAGTGGTCAATATGTCACCGCCAGCGCTTCGTGCGCTTCGCTCGCCACTGTCAGCGCGAGCTAACGCTCTCCGCCAGTTCCCTGTGGGGGCGGGTTCAGGTCTGCGAAGCAGGCACACCCGCCTTCACCTGCATAGGGACATGATTGATTGTGTCCGCTTTGCCCCATATATCCACGTGGAATCGACCATCACCCTGCGGTATAGTTGTCGAGTTCACTCTGGGTTGTCGCCCTCAATCGAACAGCATGGTGAATAAATTGTCAATGAATTTGCAGGCGTGCGTTAATGGTGCCTGCATTCTCTTGACTCCAGATCGCTCACAATTGTGTGTAGAATAGAGCTAGTGATCCGCACCAGCCGAATGTGGATTTGTCCGTATGGGGATGCAGCTTCTCGAAGAAACCTTTCAGATTTACGTTCAGATGCGCAGCAGCGGCAAGGACGCGAAAGCGACGCTGGCAGCGCTGCGCACGCGCATCGAAACGCTCCAGCCGAACGACCGTGCCGAGATGGTGCGCCGCGTCAAGGTCTGGGAATCCCACCGACCTGCCGCCGCGCCGGAAAAACCAGTCATCCAGCCACCGCCACCCCCGGCCATCAAGCCGCCGCCACCGCGCGCCGAAAAAACCGTGATCTGCCCGCGCTGCGGTAAGTCCAATCATGCCACCGAAGTCTTTTGCGTTCACTGCGGCAACTTTTTGCGCACCGATGTCAACCCGAACGAAACGACTAAGCTGGCCGATCCCGAAGGGCTGTCACGCGGGCCAGATTTCTTCGGCCCCGAATCGAGCCTTGTGCTGGTCGTGATCCCCGGCAACTACAGCTACACCATCCAGCCGCAGCGCTACAAGCACGAAACGGTCATCGGGCGCAGCGAGGGCAGCACCATGAAACCCGACATCGACCTGAGCGTTCACAACGCGGGCGAGATGGGCGTCTCACGGTTGCACGTCGCGCTTCAGTACAATGCCAAGAATAATCTGTTGAGCGTTTCTGATATGAAGAGCGCCAACGGCACCTTTATCAACGGTCAGAAGCTTTACCCGCAGGAAGTCCGCGTGCTGCGTGACGGCGACGAACTGCGCTTAGGCCGCCTCGTGCTGCGCGCTTACTTCCAACATCAGGACGCTAAAGCAACGTAAGGTGCGACTTAAGTCGCCAACGCCTGAATATAGGCGGGCGCGCTGTCCAGCGTGCGGTCGAGCACGGCGCTGGCGTCCGCATCGCCGACGCGCCGAATCACCGCGACGGCGCGCTGGAATTCCGTCCTCAGCACGTGGTAAATCACGCCCTGCTCGGTTTCGCTCAGGTTATCGTCGCGGTCGTCCCAGCATTCCGCAGGTTGATCGATCATCTGGTTGATCAGGTTGAGCAGCGCTTTGACGCCGCGCCGATCCCCGATGTCCTCCAGCGCCGAGAACGCCGCGTCGAGCGTAACGAACTCGGCATCGAGCCGCAGCGAGTCGATAATCGCGTCCAGCACGCGCGGATCGTTCCGCCGCCGTACCAGCGCATGAATCGCCCGCGCCGCGCAGCCATAGCTGTAACGTGGCCTGTGCAGGAAGTGGATCAGCGGCTCGACGATCCGTTCGCCGCCGATGCGATCCAAATCGCTGATAACGATGGTGTATTCGGGCGTCCAGGGAGGCACGTCGAGCGCCGCGATCAGGGTATCGACCGCGCGCGCATCGCCGATTTTGCCGAGCGCGCGCAGGATCGCCAGCCGAATGTGGCGCTCGCTCTCATGAGGATAAGCCGTAATCAGCGGCTCGACGGCGCGGGTATCGCCAATGTCGCCGAGGACGTAAGCGGCGCGTTCTTTAGCGGCGGCGCTGTCGATTTGCGGCATCAGTTCGAGGCAGGTGATCAGCGGAGCAGGCACGTCCGCTGCCTTCTTCAGCCGCCACACGTCCGGGGCTTCGCGTGTCCCGTTGATCACGGCGACCAGCGGCTCGACTGCCGCCGCGCCAATTTCGATCAGGCGGGTCGCTGCTGCCCGCGCGTCAAAGGTGTAGAGATACGAGATCAACTGCTCGACCTCATCCATCCCCATTCCTCCGTATCAACTCATTGCGCGTCGATCACAGATAACCGGAGTATAACGGCGCGAGTCGAGCGGTCTCCAAAAAATTAGCTGATTTTTGGGATTTAACGGCTTATTTCCAAAACTTATCCCTATCTAAACGTGAATCAAGCATTTGCCCTCAATCCTCTCTCTAGCCAGCGGCTAAAAAGAGGATCGAGCGCAGTCGGTTCGTCACGAACTGAGCGTCGGCGCGCTGATCGTGACCGGTTGGTTGAAATCGGTGAAGTCAGTGGTCGTCGTCAGCGTGGTCGTCATGTCGGCATTCGACCCCATGTTCAGGCGCGTGACCACACTGGTGATTTGATGAACGAGGTTGTCGCTGCCGATCCACACGGTCAGCGTCAACTGGGTGTTGGCTGGAGTCATGCCCTGCGCGCGTGCCTGAGGCGTCGCGGCGGGAGCGACCGCCGCTTGTGTCGCCGTTCCAGCGGGACGACGCGGCGCGCCGCCCAGACCGATGTTCAGCACGCTCTCAGCGCTGCTGTTGAGCACCGACTGCACGTCCATCGTGACGTTGAAAACGCGCATACTCGTACCGTCCATCGTCGTCGCTGTGCCTTCGCTCAGGTTGGTGATGCTGGTCGTGCTGATCGGCAGCGCAAGCAGTTGCAGAACCTGATCCGCTGTCGGAATGCCGCCCGCGAAAGTCGTACCGGAGGGCAGAGTCGAGGTATCCGTCCAGTTCGGCGGCGGATTCTGCGTCTCCATGCGCTGCGGAATCGCGGTGTAACGGATGTAGGTCTTGCCGTCCAGAATGACTTCTTGCAGCGTAGTCACGTTGGCTCCGGTCAGCGCCTGTTCGGTTGCCGCTTCCGGCGTGGCATTCGCTTCGGGAGTCGCAGCGCTGGCGGGTGGGCCAAAGCTCTGTGTGCCCGTCATATTCCATGCGCCGCCGCTCATCGATAACTGGTAGCTGGACATGCGCTCAAGGGTGGGCGTCCCAGTCGTTTGACCTGCCGCCATGTTCGCGGAGATGCCGTCCGCCGTGACCGCCAGGCTGGACACCGCGAGCGTATTTTGAAATGCCGTTTGAATGAAAGTGACGAGCGTTGGGTCGGGGCCGGCCTGCGCCGAGGTCGGGAAAACTGCCACGAGACTGATCGAGAAGATAAGGATCAACAACGAGAGCGTCTTCTTCACGTTTTTTGCACCTTATACTCATGACTCTACCGATAGACCATCATCGCTAACAACGACACTCCGGCAGGATTTTCGCGTGACCTCCCTTCAGATCGGCTGCCGACCACCAGCAACGAAAGTCAGATCAAATTCCACTGTTCAACACTGGAATCGACATTTGTACATATTGGCAGATTGGGAATGCTTGCCGAGATTGCGAACCTGTAATCGACACTACCCGCATTGCTTGATGCCGCATCATTTTCGTAGGGACGCGACTTGTCTCGTCCCTACGAGAACACAAGCGAGAGAGGCGTCTTAGTTCAGAGTATGCTGCTTCCAGTCGAGCGTGAACACATCGACCGGAGCGGCGGGCGGATCGCCCTGAAACGGCACGAGGTAATATTCACCCGTGAGCGTCTGCGCGTTGACCGTGATACGCAGGTAGCCCGGTTCTTCGGTGTTGGCGGCTTGCAGCGACACGTCGGGCAGGGTTGTCTGGAACGGCGGCTGGATCGGTTGCTTGTTGGCGTCGGCCTGAAGTTTGTGCAGCGCGCGGCTGGTGTGCGCGTAGCCGCCCGCTCCAGCGATCACGTAGGGAATCTGGTAATTGTCTTTGACGCGGGTGAAGCGCTGATAGCTGTGAACGTGACCGGAGAAAACAATATCGACGTTACGCCCGCTGATCTGCATGGCGCGGTCGAGCGCGCTGCCGATGTCCGAGTAGCCGCCGTGCGCCGTATCGAGCGAATAAGGCGGGTGATGCACGGCGACGATCAGGCATTTGTCGATGGGCGCACTGGCAAGCTGATCCTGCAACCAGCGCTGCTGCTCATTCGTCCCGCGCCCGTCGAGCAGGCCATCGACGTTCGAATACAGGCCGATGATTGTGGCGAAGGGCGCTTCCAGCGTCCAGTAAACGTAAGGCTGCGTCATCGTTTCGCGGTAGGGCGAATTGTGGCGCGGTTGGCTGTCGCAGAAGTTCTGCATGAAGCCTGTCAGCGATTTTTCCGTGTCGGGCGCGTCGCCGGGCTGGACGTGAGTATCGCCATCGTGGTTGCCGGGGATGGCGAAGATCGGGTTCGGGTAATACTGATACGGCTCGTAAAACTGTTCGGGATACATGCTGCTTTCGCCGTTGAAGTAGACCACATCGCCCAGATGATAGAAGAAAATCGGCTTATCGGCGTCGGCGGCGCTGGTGATCTGCTCCTCCATCGCTTTAGCGATCTCGCTCTGCGTGACCGCGCCATCGGCAATGCCGCCCGTGTCGCCGACCGTGTGAAACACAAGCTGCTGTGACTGCTGAATCGAGTTATCGATCCCCGGCAGTACAATGTCGAGCGGCAGATTCAGATTCACGTAATTGGTGAACGGCGGCGGCTCGAACCGGGCGTGCTGCTTGGGCAGCTCAACCGGATCGCCGAAGGCACGGCGCGGCTTGGCGAAGGATCGGTTCAACATCACATGCTCCTTATACGAATAAACGTTCATTACAAGGGTAGACAGAGATGCAAGATTGAGTATAACACCGCCTGCGCCCGCCTCAGATTTTCGCACCTCATACGTTCATCTCACTCCATCCCCCGCCTTCGTAGGGACGAGACTTGTCTCGTCCGCTCACGCGAAACCTTGAACAGCGGACGCGATTTATCGCGTCCCTACAAGATCATCGTGCCGTTTTTCTTCCCTCTCCACTTTGTAGCGAGGGGTTGGGGTAGGGTCAGCTTTTTCACCGTATAATGAGTTCATCCAAAAGGATCAACCCATGTCTCGACGCGCCCTTCTCTCGCTTGCGCTGCTGATCGTCGTCATTGCCGTCATCGCGGTGATTATTTTCGTTGACGTG
>DASZXN010000724.1:0-2864 GCA_035545875.1 Phototrophicaceae bacterium | reverse complement strand
ACGTTGACAAATCTACGTCGCGTGAGGTGTATTGCTGGGACACAACTGCCTCGTAAATCTAGACTATAATGAAGGTAGATAAGTATATCATAATAGAAGATATGTTCGATAGGGTCGGTGGCGGTATAGGCATCAGCAAATTGGCAATAGTCGCCAGAGAGTCGAAGTCTCTGGCTAACAAACCCAAGCCGACTGAAGTCGGCTGAAAGGTAACTCGATGGCGGAGACGATCCTCCCTATTGATGAGCTTGTTTCTGATCCCAATATTCAGAATGGGCAAGTTGTTATCAAAGATTCGCAAGTTAGAGTGATTGATGTCGTATGTGCCTACGATCCTAAAGACAAGGGATCGGCAGGGAAACTTGCCGTACAGTTCGGCGTTCATATCGGTCAAGTTCATGCGGCGATGGCATGGTATTACATGCACAAGACTGAGTTTGACGAGCAGATTCAGCGAGAAAATGAATCGGATCGCTCTCAATAGACAAAAGTAAACATTTGTGACTTGACGGATCGAGGAGCGGTAGTAGAGTTCTGATATAGAACGTGAATTCTAAATTTGGGCGAGAAAATCGGCGGAAAGGCCGATTTTTGATTCCACAAAGGGGAGACGATGGAACGGAAGCCAAGAGAACGGTATCGCGTGGAGTTCAAGGTGCGGGCGCTGACGGCGCTCGATGCCAATGGCGGCAAAAGCTATAGGACGGTGGAAACAACTTCCTCCCAAACTCGTAAAAAAGCAGTATTAATCACGGTGCACTTGATTGGCAGTCACGTGATTGCTCTATAATGGTCAGTGAAGTTATATGCGCTTTAACAAAGTGGAGGGTTTTCGAATGTTCAAACGGGATGGACGCATGGTTCGCGTCCTTTTGATTCTGGTTCTGGCGCTGGCATTGAGCGCCGTCTACGCCACAAACGCGCAGTCGGATCAACTAACGCAGGTGGTCGCTACGAAAGACGGACAAATCTCGGCGCATATTCCGGCAGGCTGGCTGGAACAGGATACATCCTCGGACGTGTACTCGTCGGTGCTGGCGTTCGGCGATACCCCGACCTCGCTGAAGGCGGCGGTCGACTCGGTGACACAGCAGCAAAATACGGCGATCCCCGGCATGAGCGGGGTGATCGCCGTCGTCTCGCCGTCGCTGCTCGGTTCGACCGCGCCCGATACGGCGATCCAGACGCTGTTCAACTCGCTGGTCAACTCGATCAAGCAGGAGGGCGGCAACATTATCCAGCAGCAGAATTTGACGCTGGGCAACGGCGCTTATGATGCTATCGCAGCCGTGGGCGACAGCCCGTCGATTCAGACGGAAGCGGTGTTTGGCGCGTTCACGAACGGCGATCAGGTCGCGGTGTTCGTGATCGGCGCATCGCCGGAATCGCTGTTTGCGACGAACGGCACGATGCTCGGCAGCATCGTCGATACGGTACGGATTCCGGCGGAAGCGGGCAGCACGCCGAACAACAATCAGACACAGCCGACCAGTGTGCCGAATAATCAGACGAACAACAGCGCGGGCACAGAAACGCTCTCGGTCGGCCAGAACGGGACGTTCTCGGTCGATCTGCCACAGGGCTGGGTCAACCAGACGCGCGCGGACGTGAGCAACTTCGGCGATGTCGTCGTCTTCGGCAGCGATCAGGCGGCGCTGCAACTCAGCAATGACGTGATCGTCAATGGCGGCAACCTGACGCCATTCGCGGGCGTGTCCGGTTTCATCGGCGCGGTCGATACGCAGCAGCTTGCAGGCGCACAGTTGAGCACGGTGGTTGATCCGCTGGTGCAAAAGCTAACCGAACTGGCGACCAGTTCGGGCGCGAAGGCAGTCGGCAGCCCGCAGACAGAGAACGTAGGCGGGAAGTATCCCGGCGAACTTCAGGAACTCAACATCGGCTATATTGCCGTGATGCACTCGACCGATCAGGTGCTGGTGGCGATTGTTTTGAGCGACGACAAGGCGACCAACGACAGCCTGATGCTCAATATCAT
Organism: Phototrophicaceae bacterium; assembly: GCA_035545875.1. GTDB lineage: Bacteria > Chloroflexota > Anaerolineae > Aggregatilineales > Phototrophicaceae > Flexifilum. Next base: position 868 of record DASZXN010000724.1, on the reverse strand, counting down.
CGAGAGCATCCAGATTCCGGCGGCAGGCAGCAGGCAGACCAGCGGTGAGTTACAGCCGACGCAGACCGCACCAATCACGCCGACCGAAGTGGCTTCCGGCGAGGTCGAGACCTATCGCAGCAGCGATAATCAGCTCTCGCTCGACGTGCCTTCGGGCTGGACAATCCTCGATCACATCGCGGACGGCGCGATCCTCGCTTACGGAGATACGCCGGACGCGGCGATGTCGCGGCTCTATTCGGTCAAGCCTGATCTGGCGACCAAGACGGTGATCAGCGGGGATGGCGGCGTGGTTGTCCTCTACCCGATGTCCCAGTTTGGCATCGATCCGAACAAGCCTGACCTGATGCCGCTGATCACGCGGGCGCTGGGCAACCTGAAGGGCTATACCGTCAGCCAGCAGCCGGAAGCCGTGCCGGGGATGGACGGCGCAGTCTACGCGATTATCGCCGGAACGGAACACGGCTTCCTCGTGCTAATCCCGTTTGGCGACCAGATCGCTTACGTGACGGCGACCGGAACGACGGAAGACGACTTCACCGCGCTGGAAGACACGTTCAAGAGTATCGTCGCTTCGGTACACGTGCCCGCGCTGCCCGTCGCAACGCCGACGCCGGAGGCGGCAGGATTGGGCGGACTCGGTGGACTGGAATCAACGCCCGAAGCCACGCCGGAAGCTGCGGGTCTGGGCGGGCTGGGTGGCATCAGCGGATCGTCGGCGGAGACGCCGAACGCCACGCCGGAGTCCTAAGCAGACTTCGCCCCGCTCCCCGATTTCAGGAGGAGAAAGGTGAAAGGCAGGGACGCACGGCGGTGCGCCCCTCCAGACCTTACCCTGTCACGAACAACCAATACGGATGGGAGTAAA
>DASZXN010000723.1:0-2234 GCA_035545875.1 Phototrophicaceae bacterium | reverse complement strand
ATAGAGCAGACCGCGCACGACCTTGATCGCCGGGTATGCGCCGGCGGATCGCTGCGCAAAGACCGCCAGAATCGCCGTGTAGAGCGGAAACGGCGAGAGCAGCCCGGTCAGGCGCGCGCCGATCAAGGGGGCAATGCCCGTCAGCAGCAGCACGAAGGCTGTCGCTACGATCATACGCAGGGGAATGTCGCTGCGCGAGGGCGGTCGCGGGATGGGCGGCGCTTGTTCACTTCGGCGCGGGAGCAGGAAGATCGCCAGCGCGAGGCTGCCCCACGCGAGCAGGAGCAGCGGGACGAGCGGCACGGTCAGCAGTTCGAGCGCGGCGGTGGCGATGAAAAAGACGATGCAGCTTAGAACGATGGTGGTGAGCCAGTTGAAACGCAGCGCGATCCACGCATAAGCGAGGCAAAACACCGCCTGCGAGATCGTCCCGGCGAGGATGCCAACGTCCGTCGCAGCAGCGAAGCTCGTCCCCTGACTGAGCGCGATGAAAAAGGTGATCGGCCCGGAGGTGAAGGGGATGCCGACCAGCCAGCCGCTCACGGCAGGCCCCCAGCGCCGCCCGACCCACGTGGCAAAGCCGATCAGCGTCGGTGTGATGATCAGCTTGAGCGCGAGGGTATCCATAGCCGTCCGCATAGAAAAGATTTAACGCAAAGGCGCAAAGTATTATTCAACGTCAGTTATGGATAGCGATTCTGGGCGAAGCATTTTATCGTAGGGGCACGACATGTCGTGCCCCTACAAGGGAAAAACCCGTTCCTGCTGCGGCTTATCCATAACTGACGTTATTCAGTATGACAGGGTGAAGTTTGCCCGACAACCGGGAAATGGTCTACGATTAGCACAATTTGGACATACTCAAGGATTTTTTATGATCAACGATCCGCTGTATCACCTGTCCCCCGTCTGGACGCACCTGACGACCGTTCAGCCTGTGCGCGGCGAAGGCATCTACCTCTACGACGCCGACGGTCAGCGCTACACCGACTTCACCAGCGGCATCGGCGTGACCAATACCGGGCACAGCCACCCGCGCGTCGTCGCCGCGATTCAGGAGCAGGTCGCCAACCTGATTCACGGGCAGATTGGCATCGTGATCGCGCCTGCCGCCGTCGAACTGGGCAACCAGCTCAACGAGATCACGCCGCCATCGATTGACTGCTTCTTCCTGACCAACAGCGGCGCGGAAGCGACCGAGGGCGCGGTCAAGCTGGCGCGGCAGGCGACCAAGCGCACCAACGTGATCGTCTTTCAGGGCAGCTTTCACGGGCGCACCGCCCAAACGATGGCGATGACCACTTCCAAGACGATCTATCGCGCGGGCTACCAGCCGCTCCCCGGCGGCGTGTTCGTCTCGCCTTACCCGTACAGCTTCCGGCTCGGCATGGCGGACGAGCAGGCGGTCGATTTCTGCGTCGATCAGTTGAATACGCTGTTCAAGGCGCAGACCGCGCCGGAGGAAACCGCCGCCATCGTGATCGAGCCGGTTTTGGGCGAGGGCGGCTACGTCCCTGCGCCGCCGCGCTTCCTCAAGGAACTGCGCGACATCTGCGATCACTACGGGATTATGCTCGTGATCGACGAGGTGCAAACGGGCTTTGGGCGCACCGGGAAAATGTTCGGCTTCGAGCATTCGGGCATCGTCCCCGACATCCTGATCATGGCGAAGGGGCTGGGGAGCGGCGTGCCGATCTCGGCGATTGGTTCGTCGCGGGCACTGATGGAACAGTGGACGGTCGGATCGCACGGCGGAACCTACGGCGGCAACGCGCTGGCGGCGGCGGCGGGCGTGGCGACCATCGGCGTGATGCGCGATGAGGATTTACCCGGCAATTCGGCGAAGCAGGGGACGCGCCTGCTCGAAGGGCTGAAGGAACTGCAAGCGGAGTATCCGATGATTGGCGACGTGCGCGGGCGCGGCCTGATGGTCGGCGTGGAGTTCGGCGCGGCCAATAAGCCCGATAAAGCCGCCGCTCACGCTGTCCAGAAAGCCTGTCTGGAGCGCAACCTGCTGCTGCTGACCTGCGGCACGTTCGACAACGTGATCCGCTGGATTCCGCCGCTGGTCGTTAATCAGGCGCAGATTGACGAGGCGCTTGGTCAGTTCGCCGAAGCGCTCGGCACGGTGCATTAATCGGAAAGTGCATCGTCTCGGTGCGCAGGTCGCCAGAGGCTCGAAGCCTCTGGCTAGGAATTCAAGCCGTCTAAAGACGGCTGGCAAGCGGCGTTTC
>DASZXN010000722.1:0-1941 GCA_035545875.1 Phototrophicaceae bacterium | reverse complement strand
TCAGATGGAAAGTCACAAAGGGTCACAAGGAATCGTAGGGACGGCATTGATGCCGTCCGCTCTGCCGGACGCGATTTATCGCGTCCCTACAAAATCCGTATCGCCTTTCATGACCCGAACATAAATTTGATGCGTTCGCCCTGCTGTTCTTGGTTTGGGCTGTTGCAGATTTGCCCTCCGCGATGTATAAGCATGAGCATTCCACTTCAGCATGAGTGAGCAGCTATGGCGATTCGGGCACGTGTGGGAGAAATGTCGGTCGTGGTCTGTGGGACGAATCAGGTGCTGGGTTGGACGGCGGCACATGATTTCGCCGCTGCGGTCGAGCGTGAGCTACAAAACTATGACGAGATCAGCATTATCTTTGCGACGGGCAACTCGCAGTTGAGCTTTCTGAACGCGCTGCGCGACCTGTCACTGCCCTGGGAGCGAATCAGCGCCTTTCACATGGACGAATACCTCGGCCTGCCCGCCGATCATCCGGCCAGCTTTCGCCGCTTTATCCGCGAGAAAATCAGCGAGCCGTTTCACCCCAAAGCGACCTACTTCATTGAAGGCGACGCGCCGGATATTGACGCCGAACTCGCGCGTTATGATGGCCTGCTCCGGCGGCACGCGCCCGTGATCTGCGTGCTCGGCGTTGGCGAGAACGGCCATTTGGCCTTCAACGATCCGCCTGCCGATTTTCAGACCGACAGGCTGATTCACGTCGTCACGCTCGATCAGGTCTGCCGCCAGCAGCAGGTCGGCGAGGGGCATTTCCCTAATTTTGACTCCGTGCCGAAGCAGGCGATCTCGCTGACGGTTCCGGCGCTGCTGCGGCAAAAATATCTGTTTGCGCTCGTGCCGGAAACGCGCAAGGCGAAGGCGATTCAGGCGGCGCTCGAAGGGCCGGTGACGGAAAACCTGCCCGCGTCAATTCTGCGGACGCAGCCGCAGGTCACACTCTATCTGGATCACGACTCGGCAGCGCTGCTGCGGGCGGATACGTTGATGAAATAGGGCTTTGCAGGGGTATACCTACCGACGTGTATGTCCTGTTTTCTCCCTTTCCTGACGAGGTGACAGTAACGGGAGAAGCCGTTTACCGTAGGGACGGGATTTATCCCGTCCGTGAACCTAATATGCTCGGCAGCGGACGAGACAAGTCTCGTCCCTACAAAATCACCATGCAGGCGTTGCCCTCTCAGCTATGAAGTCGGAGAGGGGCAGGGGTAGGGTTGAAAACCATGCGAATAATCATTTTGGAGGCGAAAAATGTTAAGCGAGGAAAAGGTTCAGCAGTTTAAGGTCAACGGTTTTGTCAACGGCGGCAAGGTACTCGACGACGCGACCGTCGATGTGCTGCGCGACGAGATCATGCGCGTGATCGACGACCGCGACAATCCCAACGTCAAACAGCCGCTCCTGCTGCACAACCTCAACCGCAACTCGGACGCGATGGTCTGGCAGATTGTCAACATCTGGGAGGCGAGCGAGCCGTTCCGCAAGCTGATGTATCAGCCGGAGATCGTCAGCTCGATTGCGCAGTTGATGGATGCGAGCGAAGTGCGCCTGTGGCACGACCAGATTCAGTACAAGCCTGCGAAGATCGGCGGCGTGAATATGTGGCATCAGGATTCTCCCTACTGGCCGATCCTGACGCCGATGACCAGCGAGATTACGGCGTGGGTCGCGCTCGACGATGTAGCCGAGGACAACGGTTGCATGAGCATGGTTCCCGGCTCGTATCTGTGGGGCAACAACATCGATTTCCTGCATACGCTCAAATCGTATGACGCCATGCCGGGCGAGTTTGATGGTCATGAACTCAAGGTTGTCTCCTGCCCGGTCAACAAGGGCGAGGTGCATTTCCATCACGCGCTGACGTGGCACGGATCGCACGCTAATACCAGCGGTCGCCCGCGTCGGGCGATTGCCCTGCACTATATGTCCGGCGAG
>DASZXN010000721.1:0-9283 GCA_035545875.1 Phototrophicaceae bacterium | reverse complement strand
GTAGAGCAGGACACCCGTTGGAATATCCTAAGGAAGCGCTAGACCATGCCATTTGAAAAATTCAGCATTATTGAAAGCACGCTGCGCGAAGGCGAGCAGTTCAGCACCGCGACCTTCACCACAGCGCAGAAATTAGAAATCGCTGGTTTATTGGATCAATTCGGCGTCGAGATGATCGAGATGACCTCGCCCGTCGCTTCGCCGCAGAGCTACGAGGACATTAAAGCCGTCACCAACGCGGGGCTGAAGGCGCGCATCCTGACGCACATCCGCTGCAAGAAAGAGGACGCGATCAAGGCGCTCGAAACGGGCGTGCATGGCATCGACGTGGTAATCGGCACGTCGCCCCAGTTGATGCAGCACAGTCACGGCAAGAACATCCGCCAGATCATCGACGCGGCAGCCGAAGTGATGCTCTTTATCCGCGAGCAAGCGCCCGACATGATTCTGCGCTTCAGCACCGAGGACAGCTTCCGCAGCCGTGAGGCCGATTTGTACCGGGTTTATCTGGCGGTCGCGGAAACCGGGCTGGTCAATCGCCTCGGCGTGGCCGATACGGTCGGCGTGGCGCTGCCGAGCCAGGTGTACAACCTGGTGCATCAACTGGTGCGCCTGACCGGGCTGGATGTCGAGTTTCACGGGCACAATGACAGCGGCTGCGCGATTGCCAACGCCTGTTCCGCACTCGAAGCCGGGGCGACGCACATCGACGCGACCATTCTCGGCATCGGCGAGCGCAACGGCATCACGCCGATTGGCGGCTTGGTCGCGCGGCTCTACACGATCAACAAGAGCTACGTGACCAAGTACAATTTGCAACTGCTTCCGCAGCTTGACCAGATGATTGCGGATCGCTGCGGCATCGAAATTCCCTTCAACAACTACATCACGGGATCGAGCGCCTTCATCCACAAGGCAGGCATCCACGCGAAGGCCGTCCTCGCCGATCCGCAGTCATATGAGGCGATTAACCCGACCGATTTCGGCGTCTCGCGCGAGATCGCCATCGGTCATCGCCTGACCGGATGGAACGCCGTGCGCAGCCGCGCCCAGAAGCTTGGCCTCGCTTTGGACGACGCGGCGATCCAGAATGTGACGCGCGTGATCAAGGAACGCGCCGACGTGCAGCCGCTTACGCTCGATGAGGTCGATGCGCTCCTGCGTGAACAGAAGGTGACGGTATGAAGCAGACATGGGAAATTAATCGTAGGGGCGACCTGTCAGGTCGCCCCTACATGGATGATGGGACGGTCACAACATGACAGGTTTCACCTTTGCCGAAAAAGTATTAGCACAGCACGCTGGAGTCAGCGAGGCGCACGTCGGTGACGTGCTCGACGTTGAGGCGGACGTGATGTTCAGCCACGACAACACGGCGGCGATCCGCAAGATTTTCCAGCAGCTTGGCGCGCCGGGGATTCTGCATCCTGAGCGTGTCGTCTTCACACTCGATCATGCTGTGCCTGCGCCATCGACCGAGCACGCCAAAAATCACGCTGAAATCCGCGAATGGGTCAAACAGCAGCACGTCGAGCATTTCTTCGAGGTCGGGCGCGGCATCTGCCATCAGGTGATCAGCGAAGAAGCACTGGTGCTGCCCGGCCAGACGATTTTCGGCTCAGACAGCCACACGACCCATTTCGGCTGGCTCGGCGCGTTCGGGATGGGCGTCGGGCGCACCGAGATGGCGGCGCTCTGGGCGACTGGGCAATTATGGATTCGCGTGCCCGAAGCGATGCAGATCACGCTCAACGGCAAGCTGCAACCCGGCGTCACCGCGAAAGACATCATGCTCGAAATTCTCGGCAAGCTGACGGTCAACGGTAGCGACTACCGCTCGATTGAGTTCACAGGCGACACGCTCGCCAGCTTATCAATCGACGAGCGTCCGGTGATCCCGAACATGATGGCTGAGTTCGGCGCGATGAATGCTTATTTCCCGCCCGATCAGGTCGTGTTCGATTATCTGGCCGAGCGTGGGGCGAAAGACTATACACCGATCTACCCCGATGCCGATGCGGTCTATCAGGAGCGCCACGCCTTTGACGTGAGCCAACTCGAACCGAAGGTCGCGCTGCCCAATCAGCCGGATAACGTCGTCGCGCTGGGCGAAGCCGTCGGTCAGCCGATCCAGCAGGCGTTCATCGGCACGTGTACGGGTGGTCGCTACAGCGATCTGGCGGCGGCAGCAGCGGTGCTCAAGGGACACAAGGTCAAAATTCGCTGCGTGATCATTCCGGCGAGCCAGCAGGTGCTTTTGCAGGCGATGAAATCCGGCGTGCTGACCGACTTGATCGAAGCGGGCGCGACGATCACGACGCCGGGCTGTGGGCCGTGCATGGGCAATCACATGGGCGTGCCCGCGCCGAACGAGGCGACCATCAGCAGCGGCAGCCGTAACTTCAAGGGGCGCATGGGCACCGCCGACGCGCCGATCTACCTGTCGAATCCCTACGTCGTCGCGGCGAGCGCCTTAGCCGGAGCAATTGCCAATCCGCAGGAGTTCATGTCATGAAAGTCTGGGTTTACGGCGATAACGTCAACACCGACCTGATTTTTCCCGGCAAGTACACCTATACGCTCAAGACCGAGGCCGACATCGCTGCGCACGCGCTGGAAGACCTCGACCCGACCTTCGCGAAGGCCGTTCACCCCGGCGATGTGATCGTCGCGGGCAGGAACTGGGGCTGCGGCAGCAGCCGCGAGCAGGGCGTAACCTCGCTCAAGTGGTCGGGCGTGGGCGTGATTATCGCGGAATCGTTCGGCGGGCTGTATTTCCGCAACTGCATCAATCAGGGCGTGCGTCCGATTGTGTTGTCCGGCTTGACCGAGTTGCTCAAGACGGGCGATCAGATCGAGATTGACGGCGATACTGTGCTCGTCGGCGATCAGCGCTTTATCGCGCCAAAACTGCCGCCGTCAGTGCAGGCCATCCTCAGCGCGGGCGGCCTTGAGCCGATGCTTCAGCGCCGTTTTCAAGCCTCTACCACCATTTAATTTGATTGCGTAGGGGCACGACTGGTCGTGCCCCTGCGTTGCTTACGCCTTGTCGTAAGCCGCTTGCAGCCCCGCAATGTCGAGCTTCTTCATTTGCAACATCGCCTGGTTGACCGCGCCTGCTTTGGTGGGGTTGGGGTCTTGCATCAGCTTGATCAAAATCGACGGCACAATCTGCCACGAAACGCCGAATTTATCCACCAGCCAGCCGCAACTTTCTGCCTGTGGGACGGCAGACAGTGTGTTCCACAGGTGATCGACTTCTTCCTGCGTCGCGCAGTCCACGTAGAGCGAAATCGCGGGCGTGAATTGGAACATCGGCCCGCCGTTGAGCGCCATGAACTCCTGCCCTTCGAGCGTGAAATTGACCGTCAGCACCGTTACCGAGGAGTCCAGCATATTTTCCCCGTAGCGGCTCACGCTGTCGATGTGGGAATTCTTGAACGTCGCCACGTAGAAATTGGCGGCTTCTTCGGCCTGGTTGTCGAACCATAGAAACGGTGTTATTTTTTGCATCGTTTTCTCCCTGCCTGTTCTTGACCTGTTGTCAGTATACGGATTATTGAAATGTGGGTCAAGAACAGAATTTCTAAGGATTAGGCGTAAATTGACTGAAAAAATCATCACGCTGATTAACGGCGATGGCATCGGTCAGGAAGTTGTTCCGGCGGCGCGTACCGTGATCGAAGCCCTGAATCTGCCGATCACGATCCAGACGGCTGAGGCAGGCTTCGGTACATTCGAGCAGGTCGGCAATGCGTTGCCTCCCGAAACCCTCAAGCTCTGTGAGGCCAGCGACGCGGTACTGTTCGGCGCGACGCAATCGCCGATGGGCAAAGTCGAGGGTTATCGCAGCCCGATTCTGCAACTGCGCAAGCACTTCGACCTGTTCGCCAACCTGCGTCCCGCGCTTGGTAACGGCATCGATCTGTTGGTCGTGCGTGAGAACACTGAAGGCATGTACAGCGGGCGCGAGCGGCTCGAAGATGGCGGCAGCACCGCTATTCTGGAGCGCGTGATTACGGCGCACGCCTCTGAACGGATTGTTCGTGTCGCGTGCGAACAGGCCATGATGCGCCGCCGCTATCTAACCATTATTCACAAAGCCAACGTGCTGAAGGAAACCTGCGGGCTGTTCCGGCGCGTGGCCTTCGAGGTGGTTAAAGACTATCCCGATCTGAAGGTCGATGAACTGCTGGTCGATACGGCGGCGCTGCAACTGGCGCAGGATGCCAGGCGCTTCGACGTGATGGTCACGACCAATCTGTTCGGCGACATTCTGAGCGATCTCGCGGCTGGCTTGACGGGCGGCCTCGGCATCGCGGCCTCGGCCAACTTGGGCGAGCCGGGCAAGACCGCTGTGTTTGAGCCTGTTCACGGCAGCGCGCCCGACATCGCCGGGAAAGGCATCGCTGACCCACGCGCCGCGATTCTGAGCGTCGGCATGATGCTCGATCATCTCGGCTTTCCTGGAGCGGCGGAGAAAGTGCGCCGCGTGGCCTATGCCACACCCCATTCCGGCAGCACGAGCGAAACAGCGCGCACGATTGCGGAGGGGGTCGCGCATGAGGCCGAAACCACGCGCTAACGTCCGCCGTGACCTGCTGGTCGAACTGACGATCATCGGCGCTATCGTACTGCTGGTGCTGGGTGGCTGTCAGCAGGCAGGCGATCCGGGTGACGTGACGCTCAAGTATCTGCAAGCGCGCGTCGCCAACGATGTAACGACCATCCGCGATCTCTCGTGTGCGGCGTGGGAAGGGCAGGCCGAAGCCGAAGCCGCTTCGTTCCGTTCGATGCAGGCCACGCTCGATAACGTCTCGTGCAAGCAGAGCGGCACCGACGGCGACGCGACGCTCGTCACCTGCACGGGCAACATTGTCACCAGCTACGACGGCGAAAACACGCCGCGTCCGATCCCCGTCTATCGTATGACGCAGGAAGATGGTCAGTGGAAGGTTTGTGGCGAGGGCAAATAATCGCCGTGAGGTATTCTGTGAGGGCAGGTTTCAAACCTGCCCCTATGGATTACGAATTGGCCGTTGCCGCTGCCGTCGCGTTGACTGCCGGCGTTTCCGTCCCTTGATCCTCGATCAGCCCCTTGTACAGTACATCCAGCGCTTGCAGCGTGACCAGATTGCGCAGCGTATAGCCCTGCTGAAGATTCGCCGGGGTGAAATTCCCTGCATTACCGCCGAGCGGTGACGACAGGTGGATCGGGTCGGCGAGATTCACGCCCTTGTCCGGCAGCGGTTCGAGCGCGCGATACAGGTTGATCAGCGGCAAATCGTAATCAGTGGCGATCTGGACGACGATCTGATTGAACTGAATCGACTTGTCGGGCAGTTCCGGGCGCTCCGGGAAGGTGTACAGCACCGGGACGATGTTGGCGGCAATCGTCTGGTCGATGATCTGGCGCATATAAGTGTTGAACGAGGCCGGATCAAAGTAGGTCGTGTCGTTTGTTCCGAACATGATCAGCGCGAAGGCCGGGTTGGTCACGCGGTATTCACAGGTGAGCGGGCTTTCATTGGCAGCGCAGACCTTCGGATCCGCCCAGATGGGGTCTTGCACGCTGACGGTCGTGAAGCCCGTCGTCGTCGCCAGACCGGGGTTATCGAGCGCGTTGTACTGACCGATAGTCGAGGCGCTGAAGTAATCGACGACCGGCTGTAGATCGGTGTACTGACCGAGATCGTAGCCGTCCGCTGTGCCGAACGGATCGAGGAAGTTGGGCGAGGCGGTCATGCAGTCGCCGACCTTCGAGAGTGCGTGCGGATCGCGCCCGGCCTGCTCGCCCTTCATGTAGATCATGCGCGCGGTGTGGGTGATCTGCGGCAGAATCGGGTAATCGTCGAGTTTGATCTGGGCGACGGCGGTAGGATCGAACACAGGCGTCGCCTGCGCGTGAACACTAAAGGCGCTCAACGTGATCATGAAAATCAGGAACAGACGGAAGCGCATGAGCCAGTAATCCCATTCTTCTTCGTGTGCGCAAATCTTAACCGCAAACGCAAAAGCGACGCAAGGGTGCGGGGTGAGGCGAAAAACGCTACAATCAATACGACATTTGGAATTAAGGATCGCGGATGGTTTTACGACTGGTTTCCATAGCCTTGTTATGCAGCTTGATTATTACGGGCATCGCAGCGGGCAACGAGAGCATCGTCTGTACCGCTGCGGCGAACTATACGCCTGTCGGCCTGTTGCAGACCGAAACCCCCACCGCTGAATCAGCGGCGACGACCTGCGCGCCGCTCGCGCCTGACGTGCTGACGGCAGCGCAGCTTGCCTGCGCCAATGTCACAGCAGGGCAGGCGTGCCTCGGCACGGGATCGGTGCAGGCTGCGCCCGATGACGGGCTGATCAAAGCGGGCGATACAGTGGACATTGCCAAACTCGACAGCCTGACCGGAAGCGACGGCTCGCTGGCGCTGATCAAGATGCAGGCCGATCTGCCGGAGGCCGATCAGCCGATCCAGATGGTGCTGTACGGGGATACGACCCTCACCAACGCGGTGACGCCTCAGCAACAGCAGCCAACGACGACGATCACCGTGACTAATGGGCCAGCCAACATCCTCAACCTGCGCGACATCCCCGACCAGACTGGAAACGTCGTCACGACGATGAAATGGGGGCAGTCGCTCCCGGCGGACGGTGTCAGCGGCGATGGAATGTGGTATCGCGTCCAGACCGACAAGGGCGCGGCCTGGGTGCTGGCTTCGCTCGTGAAGGTCAAGGCAGGCGACGACGCGAGTACGCTCGCCGTTCTCTCCAGCACCGCCAGCCAGCCGATGCAGAGCGTCACGCTGCAAAACGCGGCTTGCGGCGCGGGGTTGCTCGTGCAAGCCGCCAACAAAGACTCGGCACATCTCGAAATCAATGGCGCGCGGCTAACCTTCTCGACCGCGACGCTGCTCGTTCAGTCCGGCGACGATCAGGCGCTCAACGTACAGGTGATCAGTGGCAGCACCGATGTCGCCGCTGGCGGCAAATCGGTGACCGCGAAAGCCGGGTCAGCCGCGCAGATCGCTGCCGATGCCGCGCCGACGCTGCAAAACAGCTATGCCTTTAATTCGCTGGTGAGCGCACCGCTCGATCTGCTGCCGAACGGCTCAGTATCGTGTCAGGCAGGTGTGACTGACGGTACGGCAGCACTCTACAGCGCGCCCGGCGGCCACTCGGTCGGCACGCTCGACGCCAGCAGCCATGCAACCATCACCGGGCAGACGACCGTCAACGGCACGACCTATTACTGGACAGGGACGCGCTGGATCGCGCAGAGCGACGTGACGACGGTCGGCCTGTGTCAGCAGTTACCGCAGGTCTCGCCGCAGATGGCTTCACAGCCGTCACAGACGACCTCGTTTGCCAACAATTACGTCCCGCCCAACCGCTCCTTGTGGATGGCAACGTCCGGCGCGGATCAGGAATCGGGCACGTGCATCGCGCCGCCGATTGCTCAATGCAGCGTCGAAGCGGTCGTTTCGCCGCAGTCGAACGGCTCGATTACCTGGAATATCACCAACGTTCCGGCGGTCTTTACCCTCCGTCCGAGCGGCAACAACACGTTCAGCGGCGACGACGGCGGCCAGCTATCGGGCGCGAGCGTCAACGTGACGGTGGTTTTCAACAGCCCAACGTCGTGGGTCGCTACCGAGAAAACCGTGTATGACAACGACCCCGGCTGTACACATACGATTATTTTTACGGCGGTTCCTAATCCATAGGATCGAGGGTGGAGAAAAGATGCTGAAAAAGGCGCTGGTACTGTTATGCGTCATGCTGCTGTGCAGCGTGGCATTCGCGCAAAATACGATCACGGGAACAACGCTGGTCGAACTCAATCTGCGCAATCAACCCAGTTCGAGCGGGACGGTCATCAGCAAGCTGGCAGTCAAAACCAGTCTCGTGATCGAGGGGCGCGATAAGAACGAAACCTGGCTGCTCGTCCACACGGTTGACGGCGGCTTGCGCGGTTGGGTGGCGATTCAGTACGTCCAGTTCGATCAGGCGATCAGCATCCGCACGCTGCCCGATATGACCGACGTTGATCTGAGCCAGCCGCTCGCGGCCAACGGTCAACCGCAGGCAACGCCGCCCGTGATCCCGCCCGAAAGCCACGATTATCCGGCACTCTGGCTCGACGACCAGAGCATCAACCACGCCCACGAAATCTACAATCGCGGTCAGCAGATGGGCGATAACCCGAACATGCTGATCAAGATTGGCGAGAGCAACATGGCCGGGACAGTTTTCCTATGCCCGTTCAACTACGGCAAATACGATCTCGGCCCGTATAAAGACGATCTTCAGGGTGTGGTGGATCGCTTCAATTCGACGCATTCGCTCTGCCACTACGATTTTACCGCGCGCAGTGGTTTCGCCGCCGCCAACCTGCTCGATCCACAGTGGGCGGTTGAGCCGGATTGTCAGAAGGGCGAGACGCCGCTCCAATGCGGCTATCGCATTTACCATCCGAGCTACGCGCTGATTTACCTCGGCGTGGGCGACATGGGCTTCTATTCGCCAGAGCAGTACCACGACAATCTAGTCAAGATCATCCAGTTCCTCAGCGATCACGGCGTCGTACCCGTCCTCAGCACCTTCCCGATGGCGGATACCTTCAACGACGGCAAGCCGCAAATCTTCAACGCCGTGATCCGCCAGATCGTCACCGATGAACATCTGCCGCTGATCGACGTGCGCTCGGCGGAATACACCTATCCGAATCGCGGCATGGGGCCGGACGGCTATCACTTCTCGGTGCGCGACACCTCCACCACCGATTTCACGGGCGACGAGAAAATCTATGGTCGCACCGAGCGCGAACTGCTGACGCTGCAAATGCTCAAGGCGCTCTCGTTCTGAAAACCATAATCCCTCACCCTGCGGGCATCGCTTCGCTTAGGCCAGCCGTCCCTCTCCCATGCAAGCGGAGAGAGGGACAAGAGCGAGGTATTTCTCCCTTTCTCCCAACTTGTTGGGACACCCGCCTTGCGTGGGAGAAAGGGTCGGGGATAGAGGGGTTTTCACATGCGCCCCGACAAAACCACAATTCGCGTCTAATATTTCCCCGTGATTACCCATTCGTAATCCGCATACACTTGACCAGCCCTCACGCTTGACGCTATGATTGCACGCTGCGTTTTTGGAGTCGTAGATCGGTATGAAGTTAAGAAAACGAGCATTTGATCGCCGCAGCCTGACGCTGATCCTGTTGCTGATACTGGCTGTAGCCTGTTCTCCCACCAACAATCCGCCGCCGAACACGCCGCAGGTC
>DASZXN010000720.1:0-3036 GCA_035545875.1 Phototrophicaceae bacterium | reverse complement strand
ACCTTGAGACACCCTTGAAGTTGCCGAGAGATTACCTCAACATTGGCGATTTGTGCAGGATCAACCGTTTGCCGTCCGCCCAAACCGTACTATAATCTCTTTTTCATAGTGAAACACATGCTCTATGCCGGGAGGGTGGGGTGGCGCGCATCCTAATCATTGAGCGCACCGGGGCGTTCTCCGACGCTCTGAAAAAGCGTTACGAAGTCACAACGGTTCCAAACGGCAAAGACGCCTTAAAGCTGGTCAAGGAATGTGAATACACGGTGGTGGTGCTGGATGCGATTTCGATGCGCACGCCCGGCGAACGCATCGCGCGGCAGTTGAGCGATGGCCTCGGCGCGATTCCCCTGATTCATCTGCATCCCGGCCCGCAGTCGAGCGCCAACAGCCCGGCGGACGTGGTGCTGTTTCTGCCTTTCACGGCGCGCAAGATCATCAACACGATTGAACGGCTGCTGCACCCGGTCGGCGATGAAGCGGTCGTGACCTGCGGCCCGTTCTCGGTCAATCTGGCACGGCGCGTCCTGACCGCTGGCGGTCAGGAAACCGTGCTGACACCCAAGCTGGCGCTGCTGGTCGAGACGTTTCTGCGGCATCCCGGCGAAACTCTCAGCCGCAAGACACTGATGGAGCGTGTCTGGGATACCTCGTATCTGGGCGACACGCGCACGCTCGACGTGCATATCCGCTGGATTCGCCGCGTGATCGAGCAAGACCCCGGCAAGCCGCAGTACCTCAAGACGGTGCGCGGCGTCGGCTACCGGCTGGAAATCCCTGCGGAGACGCCCGCCTCCGAAAGTACCGCCGCAACATTACAGGAAGCGTAACAAATTTAACGAAGAAAAACCGGCTTGATTCAGCCGGTTTGACAGGTCGATTTCATTGTCGGGGTGCAGCGCTGCGCCCCGACGCTTTGATATTGTCTTAGCTGGTCTTGAGTGTGTTCAACTGCTTCATCAGGCGGCTCTTGCGCCGCGCGGCGTTGCGCGGGTGAATCACGCCCTTGCTGGCGGCCTTGTCGAGGTCTTGAATCGCCTGACGGGTTGCTTCTTCTGCTGTCTTGACCTCGCCGCCGTCAATGGCGGTGCGCGCCTTCTTGACGAAGGTGCGGGCGCGGCTGCGGTAGGCGCGGTTGTATTCGCGGTGCTTTTCGCTCTGACGGATGCGTTTTAACGCGGATTTGTGATTAGCCATACCTTCTTAAGCGGCAGTCGGACGCCGCTGCTCCTCTCATCAAACGGTCTTTAGGAATGAAAGCGCATTTTAGCACAGCCAGCGCCGCTCTGTCCAGCATGGATCAGGTGAGGATGCCCCACATGATCACGAAGGCCACGACCAGATTCAACACGATCAGCACGAGAATGCCGAAGGAGAGCAGGACAGGCGTGCGCTGGCGGGTTCCGGGCAGGCGCGTGGCAGGAATTTCCGCCGGAATATCGCCGAACATCTGGCTTTCGCCCGCTTCGATCCTGCCGTCCTGATCGTCGTCCAGGTCTGTAAGCAGCGATTCGTCCTTGCGACGGCGCGCTTCGCGGCGGCGCGGCGGTTCTTCGGTCGGCGTGGGCGACATCTGGTTGCGGCGCGCCGAGGCAGCCGAAGCCTGCGCCGGGGCGTCCTCAATCGGTGAACTAAACGGGTTGCCGCCTGTGAAAGCGTCATCGTCATTGAAATCGAAATCGCCGAAGGGAGAAGTCGATGTCGCGGCTGCCATGCCCGATTGAGCATCATTCACCGGCAGGTTGAGGTTGGTGACCCAATCGTCGAGCGCGCTCCCGGCGGGTTCCTGCGGCAGCGGGCGGTTACTGCTCGGTGTGGATGGCGGCGCATCATTCGACGCCCATTCGACACTGCTCGGAATCGAGGAGGGCGGCGCGGACGACGGCGGCGCTGACCCGGCGGCAAAGGGCGAGACGTTGCCCGCCGAAGTTTGCCCGGTCAGGTAGGATAAGCCCTGCTTGGCGCGCTCGTTGTTCGGGTTAATCGCCAGAACGTTTTCGAGACAGGTACGCTGATCGTCCGGCGTTTCCATCAGGCCGCTCAACCAGAGCCATGCCTGCTCGTTGTACTGGTCGAGTTCGGTCGCTTTCAGGAGGAGGACGCGCGCTTCATCCTTGTTACCCGTTTTGTAGGCGTTGATGCCCTCGCGCACCATCGCTTCGACGTTTGCCGCCATTGCTTCCCTCGTGTGCTGGCGCTGATCGATGTGTTTATCATAGCATAGAGGCGCGTTCAGGAAAAACAAGGATCACGCCCTGATGAAATGGGGTATGGGAAGTTCCGAGAGGCTGTAGGGGCGAGGCACGCCTCGCCCGAATGAGCCATGCCTTCGATCTTCACTACTTCCATGAATTGTTAAGCCTTGTTTAAGCTCTAAACCTTCGTATAATCTTGGCTCCTCACTTGATCTGTTTTCCTGAGAGCCATCACCGCTCATTCGAGCGCTCGTCGTTCACCAACGCCGGAAGCGGATGTCTTTCAGCGCGGAGGCGTTCGGTGTCCACTCTGGCGATTGTGCTTGTCCTCGCGGCGGCAGTTCTCCACGCGACCTGGAATTATCTGGCGAAGCGCACCTACGGCGGCGTGCCTTTCGTCTGGCTCTACAGCCTGATCGCTACGGCTGCCTATGCGCCGCTGATCGTAATCCTGTTTCTGACGACGAAAGTCCCGCTCGGACTGCCGCAAATTCTCGTGCTGGCGGTCGATGGCGCGCTGCAACTGACCTATTTTCTGCTCCTGAGCAAGGGCTATCAGGTCGGCGATCTGTCGCTGGTCTATCCGCTGGCGCGCGGCACGGGGCCGCTGCTGGCGACGACGGCAGCGGTGCTGCTGCTCGGTGAGCGACCCGCGCTGGTCGCCTTCGCCGGGGCGCTGCTGATCGCGGTGGGCATTTTCGTCATGACGGGCGACCCGCGCAAGTTTCGGCAGGCGAATGCTCGCCCCGGCGTGATCTACGCGCTGCTGACCGGCGTGGTGATTGCCAGTTACACGCTCTGGGATAAGCAGGCGCTTTCGGTTTTTCTGATCCCGCCGCTG
>DASZXN010000719.1:0-1717 GCA_035545875.1 Phototrophicaceae bacterium | reverse complement strand
CGGCGCATCGGGGCTCGTGTTCGCGCGGGCGCAGCGGCCGGACGCGGCGGCGCTGAAGGCGATCGCGGGTCACGAGAAGAAAGCGCACGAGCAGACGACGAGCGTGTCGCCGCCGCTGAGCAAGGCGGAATCGGCGGCGATGCTCGGGAAGATTCAGGCGATCAGAACGCTGCTGCTCGACACGCCGGCGCTACAGGGTCTGCGCGGCTACGACTGGGCGACGTTCGGACACGTCACCGGACAGGACGTCCGGCAGCCGCTGCGCGCGCGGCTCGGCTACATCGCGTATCCGTATTTCTTCAACGCGCGATTGAACCGCGCGGAGTCGTCGGCCGAGGGCGCGCCGTTCACGATCTATCTGAACGATCCGGATGCGCTGATCGGACAAGGCGGCTATCGGGTGGACGCGGACGCGAAGTTCACGTTCGCGCCGAAGAGCACGGGGCTCGTCGATGGCGTCCCCGCCTACATCGACGGCGAGCAGTTCCTCGTCATCATGATCATGAAGGACGCGCGTCCGCTGTTCGTGCCGGTCACTGAACAGCAGTTCCTCGACGTCCGGATCGCCGAGGAACGCAAGTCGTTCGCGGATCTCGAAGCGTCGCTGGCGTCGATGCCAGACGGCCCAGGCAAGCGCGACGCGCTGTCACGTGGCAAGGCGCGTCTGACCAATCTCGAAGCCGAGCTCGCGGCGCTGCCGAAGGACCGGCGATCGGCGCCCGCGCTCGATCCCGACGGCACGCCGACGACGCGTGCGTCGTTTCTCGCGGAGCCGGGCGCCTCGCGCACGCGTGCGATCGTGACGCCCAATCCGCAGCTCTTCGATCCGAAGCAGCCGCGAACCGCCGTGCAGCTGATCGTGCTGGGCTCGATCCGCTATCAGCCCGAGCTGTTCAAGGCCGTGCAGCAGCAGATCGACAAGACGGCGCTGGTGAAGCTGCTGGAGTAAACGACTTGATTGAGCGCACCGAAAGGCCAGCGGAGCTGCCACTAGCGCAATAGCAGTGCTATTCCTGCGCAAACGAATATTGCACCGAGCAACATCACTGTCATACGGAATGATGCCCGCTCAGAATACATCGTTCCAGTGTCGACATAGATGGACAGAACCCATCGAATCACAATGTCTGGCCGAGTTATTGCTATCACCCCGTACACCACGAAACACAAGGCAATTGTCATCAACGACCACGAGTCACCGACACGCTGCGTCGACGAACTGCTATTGCCATGATTCGAGCCAATCACGTCAAGCATGGCGTATATCAGCACAGCACTCGATATTACATAGAGCGCAGATATGACTATCCTGGCAGCTGGCGTAAGCCGCATCGCCGCACCATCATTACCACGCTTGCGCAAAAAGACGCCTTCCGCGTCGATCCCGACCGGGAGGCGCTTTTCAGCAAGCTCCTAACGAATAGCTGACACTACCAGCAGCCACCTATCGTCGAAGTATTCCCACGAGAGAGCCGGTAAATGGTTCAAATCGAAGCTCGTAGTTGAACTCACTCGATCCACGTGTTGCTTGAATACTGACGATCCATAATGGCTCATCTTGAGCAACTTTCGAGACTAGAACCCATCTCATAAAGCCCGCAGCAGAATTCGGATGCAGGCCAAGTGGAGCATCGCGAGAAAGTTCTCGACATGCTGCTCCCAGCGCACGACCAGCCGCCGCGAGTTGTGCAGCCACGCGAAGAAGCGCTCTACGGTC
>DASZXN010000718.1:0-3482 GCA_035545875.1 Phototrophicaceae bacterium | reverse complement strand
TAGAAGATCGTTTGTGGTTTGTATGGAAATCGTGCGAGTCTTTTCGCGGCGTGGGCGTGTCTCATTGAGTAGGTGCTAAGATATAACAAGAACCTAACGGTGGAGGGAACGCAGATGCCAATGAAAGGACGAATTCCAGTTTTTCTGGCCGTCCTCGCCTTGATCTACAGTACCGCCTGTACGTTCAGTACGATGGTTGCTCCGTCCGCCGCCGCGACGATTGAGCCGATTGCCTCGCCTACGGCGGACACGCGCCCGCAGACGAGCTTCATCGACGGACGCACGCAGCCGGACGATCCCAGCGGCGCTTCCGGCGATGGGACGCCGCAGATCACGGTGCTCGACGCGCAGGACGCATCACCTTACGGAAATACAACCACAAGCACGAGCAGCTCCGGCAATACGACGACTACGACGACCACAACGACGACCACGACCACGATTACGACGACCAACAGCAGCTATGCGCCGCCGCCCAACAATGATCAGCCGCCGCCACCCGCGTATTCATGCACCGTGCGCGGCGACTGGGGCTATGGCTACATCGTTCAGCGCGGCGACACTCTGAGCAACATTGCGCTGCGCGCCGGGACAACCTGGCAAGTGCTGGCGCAGGGCAACTGTATCGCCAACCCGAATACGATTTACGTGGGCTGCTTGCTGCGCACACCCGTGCCGGTTTCCTACGTGCAGTCCTATTATCCGAGCTATCCGCAGTATCCGCAGTACCCGCAAAATCATTATCCCCCGCCGCATCAGAACTATCCGCCGCATGGCAATCCACCGCCGTATTCGTATCCGACGCCTGTGCCGACGAACGTACCGCTCCCCACGCCGATCCCGCCGGTGGTGGTCGGGTCAGGATTGTCGATCACGCCGATTGTGACGGTGAACAACAACACCTTCATCCTGACGCCGGGCGCATTGGTGACGATCACGTGGAATGGGTCGTTCCCAACGGCAGCGGATCACGTCGAATTCGATCTGACGCCGCCCGCCGGAACCCCGCAGGCGATGGGGATCGACAGCAACCTCGCCGACGGCGCGTCGATCACGTGGAATGCGGTCGATATGACGCAGGGGACATTGCAGGCGGTTGCCTATTTCTCCGGTGGATATGCGCCGCAGTACAGCGACAGCTATTATTTGATTGTCGGGACGCCGTGAGATAAGTAACCTCTTATCCTGCTAGACCCTACCCCCAGCCCCTCCCGGATTTCAGGCTGAGGAGAGGACAGGGTTGAAATTGAGAGAAAGTCTGACGCGCGGATCGTTGGTAGGGGCGGGTCTAAGACCCGCCCTCACGCGGATAAATTCGTCTCGTGACCAGTCCAACCCCAAAAGATGTCCTTTCCTCAGCGGATTTCAGGGGAGGGAGAAAAGCAAAACAAGGGTACATACAGGCGCGTCCTTCTAATTTCCCCCCAATGCAAAAGACGGGCGTTCAATTGAACGCCCCTACACGTTTCCCGTACTCTAGCTGGTGGGTTTGAGCGAGCCTGTATGGGTGGCGAGGAAAATGCTCGTGCCGCCGCCGATACCTGTTTCGATATACTGATAATACGTGCCGTCGTGATACTCCATCGCGGTGTACCAGAAGCCGTTCGAGCGGGGAATGGTGGAACGTTCCCAGAAGGGCTGCGGCGCGGCGTTCCAGTGAATGCCATCGGCGCTGAGGGCGTCGTTGAGCGTCATCTGCGGCAGGCCGCCGTTGAAATCGTTCTGGCGGAAGGTCATGACCCAACCGTCGGGCGTCTGCTCCACCATCGGCTGGCCGAGCGCGACCAGTGACTTTGGCTGCTTCATGATCGGATCGCTTTCGGCATAGGGCGCGGCGGTCGTGGACGGATCGTCGTATTTCGTCCAGTGGATGCCGTCGGTCGAGGTCGCCATGCCGATTTGCCCGGACGAGAGGCCGTTTTCGTCAAAGCCCGCGTAGTACATGCGATAGCCGTCGTCGGTCTTGACGACGCGCGGCGCATTGACGCGGAGATCATCCCAGCTTCCTTTGGGGCCGGGATTGAGAATCGGCGCGGGATCGGGCGTCCAGGGGCCGCTCGGCGCGGGCGCGGTGGCG
The DNA here is from genome assembly GCA_035545875.1 of Phototrophicaceae bacterium. Classification (GTDB taxonomy): domain Bacteria; phylum Chloroflexota; class Anaerolineae; order Aggregatilineales; family Phototrophicaceae; genus Flexifilum. Next base: position 1,405 of record DASZXN010000718.1, on the reverse strand, counting down.
CGACCAATCGCGCCGGGAGCGGCGTTCTGATCAAACGAGTTCCAGGTGTAGAAGTAGAGCACCCACGTGCCATCAGCGAGCACCAGCGCATCGGAAGCGAGCGCGGCGACCTTCGCGTAAGGCACATCTTTGCTGTACATGACCGGATCGGGCGAGGGCTGCGTCCAGTGGATGCCATCGGGCGAGGTCAGATAGGCGATCTGCACCGAGGCCGGCCAGCCGACGAAGCCATTGCGGAACATATGGAACATACCATCATCGTAAAAGACCGCGCCGGGATCGGTGTACTGGCCGTCCCATTGACCTGATTTGCCGTGCGCGACGACAGGCTGATCACTGGCAAGCGTGAACAGGCCGTCCTGCGCGCTCACCGACGAAATTGATAAAGCTCCTGCAAAAATCGAGATCAAAAACAGGCAAAATAAGCGATTCACGTTTCATCCTCCTGAATATTTAGGAGGGGACGCCAACCTTGCGAATCGGATGCTGAATCTCGGTGACGTGCGCGTCGGAAGTCTCGTCAGGTTCGGCGCGCCAGAGATAGACTTCGCGCTGTGGCCCGGCGAGCGCATAGCCCTGCATGGCGATCCACTGGAGCAGCGCCTGATGCGCCTGATAGCGGTCGTGATCCGAGCCGCGATAGATGGTGCAGGCCATCATTTCGACGGCAGGCCACTGGCGCAGGCGCAGACAGCCGCCACCCTCGACCGGAAATGCTCGCTCGCTAACGCGCGCCGGGTCGATCCCATAGGCCGCTTCGAACAGATTGCGCCCCGGCTTGACACCCGCATAGGTCTGCATCAGATAGCGCGTGTGATAGCGTGACTGGATCGACGTGACTGCCTCACGTAAGCCGCGTTCACGCAGCACCGCTGACGCCTGATAAAAGACAAAATGCGGCGGGCGCAGCGGCTGGATGGCGCGGCGCAGTGAGAGCACGTCCAGCGCAGGCACAGCCTTGACGACGACTTCGACGTCCGCGCCCACGTGCTCGATCAGCTTGAGCCGTCCCTGCACGCGATCCAGCCGCGCCTGTTCCTCGGCGACGCGCTGGCATAATTCGGCCTGCTTGATCAGCAACATCCCGCGCAGTTCCTCGGCGGACAAGCTGCCTTTGAGCAGCACGGCAATCTGTTCGAGCGAGAGGCCGAGGTCTTTGAGCGCGAGGATGCGGTGCAGGCGTTCCAGTTGATCGGGTGCGTAATAGCGGTAGCCGCTGGCACGATCCACGTACATCGGACTGAGCAGGCCAAGCTGATCGTAATAGTGGAGCAGCCGCACCGAGACCTGACCCAAACGAGCAAATTCACCGACTTTCAGCATCGTATCCCCTCATAGTCTGCTCAGTATGAACCGTGACGCTGCGTCAGGGTCAAGAGGCGAAATTGCAACCCTCACCCCAACC
>DASZXN010000717.1:0-5656 GCA_035545875.1 Phototrophicaceae bacterium | reverse complement strand
GCGTGCCCGAATTGCCACACGCGTCTCAAGCGCCCCTGCACGCGCTGCGGGCGGATGCTCGACCTCTCGTGGGATTTGTGCCCCTACTGCGCGACCGCTGTCCCGAATTTCACGGCGGATCGTCCGGTGCATCAGCATTCGCGGCAGTCCAGCCCGACGCCGGAAGCCTACGCCTCGAATTACGGCGTGCGTGCGGCGCGGCAAAGCTCAGGGCAGAGCGAAGCGCTGGAGTTTGTCGATAACGACGAGAACTGAAAGCAGTGCTGGCTAAAAGCAGTTTGAGTGGTGAGAAATTACGGGAATTAGCATCTTTTTATTCATGATGCGCGAACAGTAGGAGCGACCTAACAGGTCGCCCCTGGGCGTCAATTTAAGCTTCTGTCTTTGCCCTCATCCCCTGCCCCTTCTCCCTCAGGGAGAAGGGAAAACCGAGTTTCGGGGTTTTAAAGTCCCTCGCTCTGAGGGTGAGGGTTTAAGTTGATGCGAATGGGGGCGATCTAACAGGTCACCCCTACACATTTCTGGCCGTTTTTATCTCAGCAATCGGAACTACGCGCTATTTCGTCTCAATTTCGCCTGATTCACCGACGACGTGAACCTTCAGGAAATTAGTCTGACCGCCGATGCCGAAGGGCACGCCAGCGATGATCACGAGCATATCGCCGGCTTCGACCAGCTTGTTGTTGTGCGCGGCGCGCACGACCATGCCAATCATGTCGTCAATCGTCGAAAATTCGGGCACGAGCAGCGGCACGACACCCCAGACCAACGCCATCCGCCGATAGGTGACTTCATTCGGCGTGACGCAAATGATCGGCGTGCGCGGGCGCTCTTTGGCGACGCTGCGGGTGGTGTAGCCGCTCAAACTGGAGGTGACAATCGCCTTGCAGTTGAGTACCTGCGCGATCTGTGAGGTCGCCTGACTGATCGCATCGGAGATGGCTTCGCGGCCTTCGGTATCGGTCGTAATCGGGACGCTGATGTTCTCGTGAATGATATTGCGCTCGGCAATCGCGGCGATATTGACCATCGTCTCGACCGCACGCACCGGATACGCGCCGCTGGCACTCTCGTTACTGAGCATCACCGCGTCCGTACCGTCGAGGATTGCGTTGTAAACGTCGCTCGCCTCGGCACGGGTCGGGCGCGGGTTATCGACCATCGAGTTGAGCATCTGTGTCGCCGTGATCACGGGCTTGGCGGCAACGTTGCAGAGGCGGATGATCCGCTTCTGATGGAATGGCACTTCCTCAGCGGGCGTCTCGACGCCGAGATCGCCGCGCGCCACCATGATCGCGTCGCTGGCCTCGATAATCTGCTCGATATTTTCGAGCGCTTCGTGCTTCTCAATCTTGGCGACAATCGCCGCGTCACCGCCGAGATGCCGGATCAGCCAGCGCATTTCGCGAATGTCGTCTTCCGAGCGGACAAACGACATGGCGATGTATTCGGTGTTCTTGGAGAGCGCGAACTCGACATCGGCGCGGTCTTTTTCGGTGATCGCCGAGAGCGTCAGATGAGCTTTCGGCGCGCTTACGCCTTTGCGTGAAGTCAAATCGCCGGGGACGACCACTTCGCAGATCAGCGAGCGCGGTGCGGTCGCCTTGACAACGAACTCGATTTTGCCATCATCGACCAGAAGCTGCATCCCGGCCTTAATATCGCGGACGAACTCCGGGTGGGGGAGCTGAACGACGTTATTGGTGCCGTCGGCGTCGTCGAGCGTGAGCGTGATCTTGTCGCCAATTTCGAGATGGATCGGCTCGTGCGCAATCTTGCCGATGCGAATCTTCGGGCCTTGAATGTCGCATAGAATGGCGACGACGGCGCCTTCTTCGGCGGCGATGCGGCGCACGTCGTCAATTGCTTTGCCGTGCGTCTCGTGCTCGCCGTGTGAGAAGTTGATGCGCGCCACGTCGATTCCGGTGCGGATCAACTGGCGCAGGGTGTTTTCGTCCGCTGAAGTCGGGCCAATGGTGGCGACGATCTTCGTGCGTTTGCCGTTGATACGGTTGCTGATCAAAACGAACCCTTTCGCTTACAGGTCGAGATTGAGGTTGGTAAAGGCGGATAGACCCGCGTATTTGGCCGCGCTGCCGAGTTCTTCCTCAATTCGCAGCAGTTGGTTGAACTTGGCGATGCGATCCGTGCGGGCAGGCGCGCCCGTCTTGATCTGTCCGGCATTCATGGCGACGGCGAGGTCGGCAATCGTCGTATCCTCGGTTTCGCCGCTGCGATGGCTGGTGACGACTGTCCAGCCGTGTCGCTGGCTCATCTGCGCGGCGGCCAGCGCTTCGGTCAGCGAGCCAATCTGGTTGACCTTGAAGAGCAGGCTCGTGCAGGCTTTTTCCTTGATCGCGCGGCTGACTTTCTCGACGTTGGTCACCAGCAGGTCATCGCCGACGACCTGCACCTTATCGCCAATGCGCGCGACCAGCTTCGACCAGTTCGCCCAGTCGTTCTCCGAGAGGCCGTCTTCGAGCGAGATGATCGGGTAACGTGAAACCCAGTCCGCCCAGAACTCGACCATTTCCTCGCCCGTGAGCGAGCGTCCCTCGATGGCGAGGTTGTATTTGCCGTCCTTGTAGAACTCAGATGAGGCCGGATCAAGCGCGATGCGGATTTGGTCGCCTGCCGAATAACCAGCTTTGCCAATCGCTTCCATAATCACGTCGAGCGCCGCCTGATTCGAGCCGAGACTCGGCGCGAAACCACCTTCATCGCCAACCGTCGTCGGCTGTCCCATTTTGTGCAGGATGCCCTTGAGTGACTGATAAATCTCGACGCACCATTGCAGCGCCTCGCGGAACGTGCCTGCGCCAACCGGCATAATCATGAATTCCTGGAAGTCGGTGCTGTTGGTCGCGTGCTTGCCGCCGTTCATGATGTTCATCATCGGCACGGGCAGTACGTGCGCATGAACGCCGCCGAGATAGGCGTACAGGGGCAGGCCGACCGAATTGGCGGCGGCTTTGGCGACGGCCAGCGAGACGCCGAGAATGGCGTTCGCGCCCAGATTGCTCTTGGTCGCCGTGCCGTCGAGTTCGATCATCGTCTGATCAAGCTCGGTTTGGTTCAGGGCATAAGTGCCTTGCAGTGCGTCACTGAGCGGCCCGTTGACCGCATCGACGGCTCGCAGCACGCCTTTGCCACCGTAGCGGCTCTTGTCGCCGTCGCGCAGTTCGAGCGCTTCATATTCCCCGGTCGATGCGCCGCTCGGCACAATCGCGCGACCGAACGCGCCGTCCGCGAGCGTCACTTCGACTTCTACCGTCGGGTTGCCGCGTGAATCCAACACCTCGCGGGCGTGAATTTGTTCAATGATTGACATGGTGATTATTCTCCTGCTTCGAATGAAGCAACCCCGATTCCTGTGCGGAGTTTCAGGGATATTAGGTCAAAAACTACTCTATCTTACCGCGACTTTGTTAAAGCGCATGTCTAAAACGCCGAAAAAGTTGCCCTGACATACGCGACATTTTCCGGTAAAATAAACAAGATTGATAGTTCGATTGAAAGAATAACGGTCAGAATGCTTACCGTCTATCTGGATCATTCCGCGACGACGCCAACCGATCCGCGCGTTTTGGAGGCGATGCTGCCCTACTTCAGCGACGTTTACGGCAACGCATCTTCAAGCCACCGCTTCGGCAAAAAAGCCGAACAAGCCGTCGAGGACGCGCGCGAAAGTATAGCGCGGATTCTCAATTGCAAGCCATCCGAAATGGTCTTTACCAGCGGCGGCACCGAAAGCGACAATCTGGCGCTGCGCGGCGCGGCATGGGCAAATCAGGCGAGAGGGCGGCATCTGCTCACTCCGCCCGTCGAACACGATGCCGTTTGGCGCACAGCCGAGCAGCTTGCCGAGGTGATGGGCTTCGAGCGCTCGGTCGTTCCGGTCGATCACTATGGGCTGGTTAGCGAAGCCGATTTCGCCACCGCGCTTCACTCGGATACGACCGTCGCCAGCGTGATGTACGCCAACAATGAAGTTGGCACGATCAACCCAATCGCAGAATTAGCGGCGCTCGCGCATGAGCGCGGCGTTCTCTTTCACACCGACGCGGTGCAGGCGGCAGGGCAGTTGAGCCTCGATGTGCAGGCATTGGGGATTGATCTGATGAGCATTTCGGCGCACAAGTTTTACGGGCCGAAGGGCGTCGGCGCGCTGTTCGTGCGCGATAACCTCGATCTGGTCGCCAGCGAAATGGGCGGCAGTCAGGAAAATTATCGGCGCGGCGGAACCTACAACACGCCGGGGATCGTCGGCATGGCAACAGCGCTCGAACTGGCCTACGCTGAGTTCGATGAGCGCACAGCCCATTATCACCGCCTGCGCGATCAGTTGATCGACGGCGTGCTCAACCGTGTCGAGGGCGCGCAGCTTACGGGACACCCGACGCAGCGGCTCTCCTCGCACGCCAGCTTCGTGATCGACGGCATCGAGAGCAATACGCTCCTGATGCACCTCGATCTCAAAGGCGTAGCGGCGAGCAGCGGCTCGGCGTGCGAAACGGGCAATCCCGATCCATCGCGCGTTCTCGTGGCGATGGGCTATCCGCGCGATCTGGCGCTCGGCAGTCTGCGCCTGACCGTCGGCAATCAGACGACCGAAGCCGAGGTCGAGTACGCGGTTGACGTGCTGGCGAACGCGGTCAAGAAGCTGCACAAGTTAGCAAGTGTCAATTCGCTGTAGGGGCGAGGCATGTCTCGCCCCTACGGAGCATAGGCCATGCAGAAGTTTGGGGGGCGGAAATTTACCGTGAGCGAGAATACAAGCAACAAGCCAACCGTCGTCGTGGCGATGAGCGGCGGCGTCGATAGCTCGGTGGCGGCGGCGCTGCTGGTCGAGCGCGGCTACGACGTGATCGGCATGATGATGCGGCTGTGGTCAGAGGAAACGGCGGCAGGCGGAGCGGCCAATCGCTGCTGCACACCCGATCAGATGGCCGATGCGCGCCGCATTGCCGACAAGCTCGGCATCCCGTTTTACGTGCTGGACACCAAAGAGGTCTTTCGCAAGACGATTGTCCAGTTCTTCATCGACCAGCATCGCTTGGGTGTGACGCCGAACCCGTGTATGGAGTGCAATCGCCATATCCGTTTTGAGTGGCTGCTCAACAACGCGCTCGCGCTTGATGCCGACTATCTGGCGACTGGGCATTACGCTCGCATCGCGCAGGGCGAAGATGGCAAATTCCTGCTCAAGTCTGGCTTGGATGAACACAAGGATCAGAGCTACGTCCTCAGCGTGATGGGGCAGGCGCAGTTGAGCAAAGTCATGTTCCCGGTCGGGGAGTATGCCAAGACCGAAGTCCGCGAGATCGCGGCGAAATTTGGTCTGCCGACTGCCAGCAAGAAGGACAGCCAGGATTTGTGCTTTCTCGGCGATAACGACTACCGCCGCTTTCTGCGCGACTACGCGCCGGAGGTCATGAACGCCGGGCCAATCGTCCGGCAGGATGGCGAGGTCGTCGGCGAGCACGCGGGACTGGCGAATTACACGATTGGTCAGCGGCGCGGACTCGGCGTGTTCGGCGCGGAGCCGCTTTACGTGATTGGCATGAACGCTGCGCAGAATACGCTGATTGTCGGCACCGTTGATGAACTCGGCAGTGGTGAACTGACGGCGAAGCGTGTCAACTGGGTCAGCGGC
>DASZXN010000716.1:0-7282 GCA_035545875.1 Phototrophicaceae bacterium | reverse complement strand
CGGCAGCACGCCCGACGCCGATTTCAGTTCGCCGCACACGGGTGTGTAGAGGTGTTGAATGTTGCTCAGACGCAAAATCTGCGGCGTGTCGGCAATCTCAAGCTGATCCGTTAATGGGGTGAGCCGCTCGCGCAGCATCTCCGCGACGACGCGATGCTCGTGGCGGTTCTTGGGATCGTCCAGCAGTTCATGAGCGAGCGCCTCGTCGTCGGCTGGTGTTAGCCCGCGCTTGATCGATCCCGCCAGCGCCATCGTCTCGATTTCACGGCCTGCGACGCGCACGAGCAGTTCGGGCGTCGCGCCGAAAAACGCCAGATGCGGACTCGGCTCGAACAGGAAGATGTAGCATCCAGCGTATTTCTGGCGCAAGAAGGCGAGCGCGCTGTCAATGTCGATCTTTTCGGCGAAGCGCAGTTCGCAGACACGCGAGAGCACGACTTTTTCGAGTTCGCCCGATTTGAGACGGTCGGTTGCGTCGGTGATCATCTCCGACCACATCTCGAACGACATTGGATAGGAAATGTCGGACAGATCGTTCGTGTGTAGGGGCACGACATGTCGTGCCCTTACGAGGGACTCATACCGCGCGTTCAGCGCGGCGCGAATGTCATCGGCATCCAATTCATCGCCCTCGCCGACCTGTACGTTGATGGTCAGCCAGCTTTCGCCGCCAATCTGCGTCAGTTGGTAATGCGGCAGGACGAAATAGGCCGGGGCGAAGGCCGCCCACGTATTCTCGGTGACGAAATCGCTGCGGAACGAGAAGCCGCCGAACAAGCGAGGGCGCGCAGCGGACTGATCTTCGTTCAGGAGAAGCACGTCACGGAACAGGTTGCTGGCTTTGGCGCGGATCGACTGGAAGCGATCTTCGCCCCACGCCGTGAACTCGGCGGCGATGCCGAAGCCCGCGTAGATTTCGCTATCGTGTTCCCAATAGAAGCGCTCCATACCTTCGGCCTGACGGAGAAAATCCGCCGCGTCGAGACCAGGCGCGCTCCGGCTGTAGCTGACGAGTCGCGTCTCCATCACTTACGCCTCGTAGTCCACACTCTTGAGCAGCAGCGGCAGCAGCGCTGACAAAATGCGCTCGGAATCCGGCTCGCCTGTATATACCCAGCGAATGACAATGCCGTAAATCGCGCCCATCCAGGCATACGAGACGACTTCAGTATCGACGGGCGCAATGTCGCCTACGGTGATCGATTCGTCCAGATACTTCCTGATCAGATTGGCGAAACGGTCGTTGACCTCGATGCGCTTTTTCTCAAACACGCTGCCGAGGCCGACGGCCTGCACGAGCAGGATTTTAGCGGGACGGCGGTAGCGACCGAAGGTTTCGAGGCAGGCTTGCAGGGCAGCCTGCACCCGCGCGATCCCCTGCTGCTCGTTCCCGACCGCTTCGACGACGCGCCGTTCAAGCAAATCGGCGAACTGATCGACCAGCGCCAGAAACAAGCGCTCCTTATTGGGAAAGTAGAAGTAGATCGCACCTTTGGACGTGTCGGACGCCTCGACAATCTCGTCCATTTTGGTATCGTGATAGCCCTTGTTCGAAAACACGTTGAGCGCGGCGTCGAGAATGCGCTCGCGGGTTTCTTCGCCTTTAGCCATATTATCTCCTCAAAAGACCGACTGGTCAGTCTAGTTTTATTATAGATCGCATTTGTGCTTGTGCAAGAATACACAAATCAAGTATTCATTTAGAGGTAGGTGCTGAATACGAGGGTTCAGTGCTGAGAAAAAGAAGTAATGAGTAACGAGTAAAGGCAAAAAGAAATTCAGGCAGATGGGAAGGATTCTGTCACGGCGACGCGGCGGGCAAGATGAATTCGGCTGACGATCAGGGTGCCGAGCAGCGGAAGCAGCGCGCCGAGGATAAAGGTCTGCTCCATGCCAAGTGACTGGATCGCGTAGCCCGTCAGCGCAGAGCCGATCACGCCCGCGATCCAGCCGGTGGCTCCGTAGCGTGAGAGCGCCTGCCCCAGCGCTTCCGGCGCGACCAAATCGGTCACCAGTGCCGAGCCAACAATCGAACTGGCCGAAACGAGGGTGCCGAAAATCGTGGAAATCCAGAAATGCCATAAGGCCGTCGAGAACGCCAGCAACACCAGACTGAGCACGCCAGCTAGAAAGCACAGCGCGATCAGGCGACGATGATCGAAGCGATCCGCCAGCCAGCCGAGCAGGAACGGCAGTGGGATCGAAACCGCGCCAGCAATCGCCGTCGTATCGGAAATCGCCGTCGCGCCAAAGCTGAAGGCATTCATTTGCAGCGGCCTACCCAAATCCGCGATGAAGATCGACAGCCAGGCGAGCGTATTGGCGATCAGGAGCAGGTAGAACGGCATTCCGAGCGCCGACAACGCCGCCTTTGGCGCAGACGGCTCCCCATGTCCGCCTGCCTCTTCGAGAAAGCGTGTCGCTACCAGGGGCAGCAGCCAGCAGCCAGCCAGGACGATGAACAGCACCGGAAATCCCCAGTGATCGACAATGGGGCCGCTGGCAACCCCGCCAATAAAATTACCGAGGCCAAGCGAGATGCCGATAATCCCGAAAGTCTTGCCGCGCTGTGACGGCTCGGCCAGCAGACCGACCAGCGCATTGGTAATCGCCAATACTATCCCGCCCGCCAGATACGCGGTCGATGTCAGCGCCATCAGCAGCCCAATATCGGTCGTGCGGCTCATCAGCCCCGTTGCAGCAGCGCTGACCAATCCGGCGATCAGCAGCAGCGGTTTGCGCCGAGGCAGTTGATCAAACAGCCAACCGCCCGCCACCGTGCCAATCGATAAGGCCAGAAACGTGACCGCGACGTAATTTCCAGCGGTGACGGAATCAGCGCCAAGCTGCGTCACATAGACGGGCAGCAGCGCCGCGAACGCGGCTCCGACTGTCCAGGGGATGAGCGTGCAGATAAAGATGATGCCGAGTTGTCGAGTACTCATCCCGATGCCTTTGCGTTGAAATTCGCGCTCACAATCATACGATTTCTCAATGGTTTCGCCACCTGCGCCATCAAAGCGAGATGCTCATTTGAAGATGACGTAAGGCGAGTTATAATAAACTTACTTGGAGCGACAGGAGTTGGGCATGATCGCAGAAATTCACCCGGATGCGCTGGACGCGCTGGTCAATGGCAGTCACGGCGCGCCGTATCAGGTTCTCGGCCCACATGCCGACGGCGACGGTCAGGTGTCGATCCGCACCTTCCAGCCCGCCGCCGAAACGATAACGCTCGTCAACGATGCGACGGGTCAGCATCATGAAATGAATCGCCTGCGCGACGAAGGTTTTTTCGAGGTGACGATCCCCGGCGCCATTGACGATCTGCGCTATCATTACGAAGTCCAGACACACAGCGGTGAGAACGCTTCTTACGCCGATCCCTATGCCTTTCCACTGCAAATCAGCGACTACGACATCTATCTGTTCCGGCAGGGACGCCTGCTCGAAGCCTATAATACCTTCGGCGCGCACGTGACCGAGATCAACGGCGTGAAAGGCGTGCGCTTCGCGGTCTGGGCACCGAACGCACACCACATCAGCGTGATCGGCGACTTCAATCGCTGGGATGCGCGTATTCACCCGATGCAGGTTCACGCCGACAGCGGTATCTGGGAACTGTTCATCCCTGGCTGCTCGGCAGGCACCACCTATCGCTACGCGATTCGCTCGCACAACGCGGGCTACCATGCGGAGAAAAGCGATCCCTACGGCTTCGCTTACGAACTCCGTCCGGCCAACGCTTCGATTGTCTACGACATCGACGCTTACACGTGGGCTGACCAGCGTTGGATGGATGCCCGTCCCCAACGCGATCCACTCAAGCAGCCCTGGGCGATGTACGAGGTGCATCTCGGCTCGTGGCAGCGCGACGCGGACGGTAACTGGCTCAACTACCGCGAACTGGCACATCGGCTGGTCGCTTACGCCAAAGAAATGGGCTACACCCACCTTGAACTGATGCCAATTACCGAGTATCCGTTTGACGGATCGTGGGGCTATCAGGCGACCGGGTATTTCGCGCCGACCAGCCGTTACGGAAATCCGAGCGATTTCATGTATTTTGTCGATTACTGCCATCAGAACGGCATCGGTATCATCCTCGACTGGGTTCCGGCGCACTTCCCCAAAGACGGCTACGCCTTATCCTACTTCGACGGCACGCATCTCTACTCACACGCCGACCCGCGTCAGGGCGAGCATCCCGATTGGGGCACTTACATTTTCAACTATGGCCGCAACGAGGTGCGCAACTTCCTGCTGGCGAGCGCGCTGTTCTGGCTGCGCCGCTACCACATCGACGGCCTGCGCGTCGATGCCGTCTCGTCGATGCTCTACCTCGATTTCTCGCGCCAGCCCGGTCAATGGCTGCCCAATCACTATGGCGGGCGCGAGAACCTCGAAGCGATTGCCTTCCTGCGCGAATTCAACGCGCTGGTACATCGCGAAGCGCCCGGCGCGGTCACAATTGCCGAGGAATCGACCTCGTGGCCGATGGTTTCGCGCCCGACCTACATCGGCGGCCTCGGCTTCACCTTCAAGTGGAACATGGGCTGGATGCACGACACGCTCGACTACATGAAGCTCGACCCGATCTACCGCCGCTACAATCACAACCTGATCACCTTCGCGCTGATGTACGCCTTCAACGAGAATTTCGTGCTGTCGCTCTCGCACGACGAGGTTGTTCACCTCAAAGGCTCGATGCTGACCAAGATGGCGGGCGACTGGTGGCAGAAATTCGCCTCGCTGCGCCTGCTGTTCGGCTTTCAGTACACCATGCCGGGTAAGAAGCTCAACTTCATGGGGCAGGAGTTCGGTCAGTGGCGCGAGTGGGCAGAAACGCGCGCGCTCGACTGGGATTTGCTCAGTTGGCCGACGCACAAGGGCGCGCAGAAGTGGATGAACGATCTCAACCACCTCTACGAGCAGCAGCCCGCCCTGTTCGAGCACGATTTCGACTATACGGGCTTCGAGTGGATCGAGGTCAACGACGTGGAACAAAGTGTATTCGCCTACATGCGCTTTGCCGACAACCGCGCCGATTTCCTCGTGATCGTCTGCAACTTCACGCCGGTCGTGCGCCGTGATTACCGGATCGGCGTGCCGCAGCCCGGTTTCTACCGTGAACTGCTCAACAGCGACGCGAACGTCTACGGCGGCAGCGATGTCGGCAACAGCGGCGGCGTCCAGACCGAAGCCGTGAAATCGCACGTGCACGCGCAAAGCCTGCGCCTGACCCTGCCGCCGCTTGGCATCCTGATCCTCAGGCTGGAAGGCGCGCCGCTCGGCGTAGAACAGGTCGAGACGACGACTGTGACGGTCGATCAAGTGCCGGAGAACGTCAACGCGAGTTAATCCCCGCTCAACGCACTATTGTAGGGATACGGCGCGCCGTGTCCCTACGGTTATCCCTATAAGTTGCGCACGTTCAGCGTAGGGCAAGCGTAGACCTCACTTAAACCTGTTTTCACAGCTTTTGGGCGACAAAATAGGCAGTGACAGAAGCTCAAAAATCTCTCGGAGAGGAGGCTTTTATGAAACGAGCTTTGTTTTTACTTCTGACGTTGTTCATTCTGGTCGCGCCCGCCGCCGCGCAAAGTGATACGAGTAACTGCGGCTTACCGAATCGGCTCAAGGCGGGCGATTACGGCACGGCGCTCACTGAAGTCAACGTGCGCGATACGGCGGGAACAAACGGCAACATCTCTACCAAGCTGGAACCGGGCGATCAGGTACTCATTGGCACGGACGCGCCGCAGTGTATCAACAACCTGCTCTGGCTGCCCGTCAGCAGCGACGTTGCTTTCGGCTGGGCTGCCGAAAGCGCGGACGGTCAATATCTGCTTGGGCCTTACACGTTCACGCCGGAAGCTCCGACTGACTTCAGCAGCATCCCGGTGACGCAGCCCGTGACCAGCAACCCGAACGTGCCGTTGCCGACGATCACCCCGGCTGCCGAGCCAACCGCCGCCGACCTGAGTTTCGCTCAGTGGGATTGGGCAAAGTTTACGGCTAACGCTTACTATCAAGCGCCAGACCCGCTGACGCTGCAACTGCCCGCCCAATACGCCGGCGATCTGCCCGTGCCGCCAATTGACCTGAGCAAAGTCTACTTCGTCAAGGACGCCAACCTCAATCAGCAGCAGTTGACGCTGCTGGCGCAGAACGGTTTCGTCGTCGTGCCGAGCAGCTATCAGCAGTTCGACGACGCTTACGAAACGCAGGACTGGGATACATCAACCGGGAAGGCGATGTTCGTCACTACGGATGCGCTGCTGCACAGCCTATTCCTCACCTATCAAAACGCGCTGATGTTCCTTGAGCAGAACGTCTTTTACGCACAAGTGACCGATTTCGTGACGGAAGGCTATCAGGCGGCGGAAGCACAGTATAAGCAGGCTGTCGGCACGCCGCTCGAAGACGCCGCGAAGAAAGCGGCGATCTATTACGCCGTGCCAATGCTGCTGCTCGCCGATGGTACACAAAGCTATCAGGGGCAGACCCCGTTAACGGCAGCGCCGTCGCAGGTGATCCAGTCAGCGGATCAGAGCATTATTTCCGCTGCGCAGCCGCTCGTCGCGATGGCGAAAGCGGCGCAGGGTCAGCAGACCGTGCCGATCCTCGAAAACTATACCGAGGACTTCACCCAGTACAAGCCGCGCAGCTATTACGCGGGCGATCCGGTGCTGGAGCCATATTTCCGCGCGATGATGTGGCTGGGGCGCATCACCTTTCAGGCCAAGAGTCAGGCGGACACGCTGACGGGTCTGCTGGTGCTGCGGGCGCTGCAAAGCAATCCCGACGCGCTCGCCCAGTGGCAGAACGTCGCCGATACCATCAGCTTTTTAGTCGGCCCAGTCGATGACTATGGCCCAACCGAGTACACGCCAATCGCGCAGACGGTGTTCGGACAGGGCTTGCCGCTGACCGCGCTGGGTACAGCCAATAATGTCACGACTTTTCAGGCGCAGGTGAAGCTGCTGCCGCCGCCCAGGATCAACAGCATTCCGATTCCGGCGGGGACAACCTCGCTCGATCAGGTGACGCAGGATGAGCAGGGCTTCCGGCTGTTCGGCCAACGCTTCACCTTCGACGGCTACGTCATGCAGCAGTTGATTTATCCAGCAGTCGGCACGGCTCAACAGTCACGCGCGCTGCCAATGGGCTTGGACGTTCCGGCGACACTCGGCTCAAACACGGCCTACTCGCTGACCGACGCCGCAGGCGCGACTCAGTATGCGCATTACACCGACAACATGGCGACCCTACGCAATCA
>DASZXN010000715.1:0-4715 GCA_035545875.1 Phototrophicaceae bacterium | reverse complement strand
CTTGGTTTTTAGTCGTTGGTTCAGGAAGATTTGTTACGTCAACACTGTTTCACGGGATCGAATGTGGGTTTGAAAATAGAGTTTCAAGCTCGCGGGTGAAACCATACTGAACTCGGTAGCTTCGCCAAGCCAGACACGTAAATCCCAGCCAAATAACGAGCAACATCGCAAGTACGGCGGCAAACGGTTGTTGGCCTCCAGCACAAATAAACAGCAGTGAGAGCAGCGCAGCAGCTACAAGATAGATTTTAGGGTTCGAGTTTTCCGTGTCAGCATGGAGAAGCGTTTGGCTGGCATCCACTTGGCGCAACGTCCCGACGCAGGTGAAGAACGTGCGGTCGAAGCGCCGCATAATTTTGAATGAGACTTCGCTTTCCGTCGTCTCCTGATATTTGAAGGTCGTTCTCTTCTTCCCGTTCAATTCTGAGTTGAGGCGCTCAAGACATAGGTTGACGGACGCATCTACCTCAAAATCCAGATGCAGCGGAAGAAACCAGCAAATCGGCGGAAATTCTCGCAGCCGCTTAAAGCCTGATGATCGTTTTTCCATGATAGTGCTACAGCTTCATCAGCCCATAGGCTGCTGCCAGCGCGTGAACCGGATGGATGCTCTCCGCCCCCGTCGCGTGCGTGATCTGCCAGCGGCAGGTTTCGCTATCGCAGATTACGGGCTTATTCACTCCAACTTGCTCCACTTGCTCGAACAGCGGCTTGCCCACGTCCATCGCGATTTGATACTTCTCGACCTTGTAGCCATACGTCCCGGCGATCCCGCAGCACGCGGCATCGGCCAATTTCACCTTCAGGTCAGGGATCAGGTCGAACAGGTCGAGCGCGGGCTGCCCCATGTGATGCGCCTTCTGCTGGCAGGGCGCGTGATAGAGCAATGTCGTCGGCTGATCGAAGATTGGCTTAAAGTCGCGCTTGAGTTCGCCGCGCTGGTCGAGCATGAGCAGAAATTCGCTGATGTCGTAGACATCCTCCGCGACCAGATCACGATCAGCGTGCTCGACTTCAAGGATTTCGCGGTAGTCGGATTTCAAACTGAGCGTACACGACGTGCTCGCGCCAACAATCGGGATGCCCTTGCGCGCATACTCGCTCAGGTGATCGAGATTGTGCTTGGCGTAGCTGCGCGCCGCGTCGAACTCAACGTTCGACTGCATCGGCAGGCCGCAGCACTTCTGCTCCGGCAGCACCACGTCGAAGCCGTTGTGCGCCAGCACCATCACGGCGGCTTTGCTCGTCTGCGTGTCGTAGTAGTTGCCCGCGCAGGCGTGAAAATAGGCGATCTGTCCGCGATAGGGCGCTTCCGCTTTGGGTTTGTTGCGGGCAAACCACTCGCGGAACGACTGGAACTGGAAGGTCGGCAGCGGCGCATCGCGGTGAATGCCGATCACCTTCTCGACAACGATCCGCGCCGGACGAATCTTCGCGCCCCAGTTCAGAAACGGCGCGAAGCGATGCCCATATTTGCCGAGCAGTTCCGAACGACCGAGCGCGCGGTTGCGCAGCGGAATCTTGCCATTGTAGAGCTTCGCGCGCGCGTGCGTATTCATCTCCATGATTTTGACGCCGTGCGGACAGACCATCGTGCAGATGCCGCAGCCAGAGCAGTAATCGACGCTCTTATCGGGCGACTCGTCGCCAACAGTTTCGTTCCAGCGGAAGCGCTGCGCCTGCGGCCCGACCGTTTTCGGGCCGGGGAACAACTCGGTCACGGGCGCGACCGGGCACGCGGACGTGCAGATGTTACACTTGATGCACAGGTCAGCCGTGAACTCGACCTGCTCGTATTGGTCAGGAATATGGAGTGGGGAAATCAGATCAGCCACGACTCCCTCATTTCGTAAATTTGATCCATCGATGGTTATTTTATGCTATTCTAGTACTTACCGTATTTTAACAAATTCGGTTGACGATCATGGAACTATTCCTCAGCTATCGCCGCACCAACTGGCCGTTCGCGCAGCAGCTTGCCAACGCCCTGCGGATTTTCATCGCCGCGACTCTGTTTGTCGATTACCAGAGCATCGATGAAACCGACTTCGAAGTTTCGATTCTCGGCCATCTGCGCAAAAGCGACGCCGTTCTGCTGATCGTCTCCAAAGATACCTTTGACCCCGCCCGCATTCACCGTGATGATGACTGGGTGCGCCGCGAAGTCCGCGAAGCGCTCACCCTCAAAAAGCCGATTGTCGTCGTCCTCGTGGACGGCCAGTTGATCCCTGCTGACATTCCGCAGGACATCCAGAACATCCGCCGCATGGAAGGCGTTAAATTCTACCCCGAATATTTCGAGGCCGGGGTCAAGCGGTTGGCCGATTTCATCGAGAAAGCGACGCCAATCCGCTCTGCCTTGCTCGACGACGAGGACGAAACCGTCGAGGCGCGCACCCCGCTCGAAGATGCGGTCGAAGCGCTCAATCAGGGCGATTATGACCGCGCGCTCGTGATTCTGGAAGGGCTGCGCGACGATTGCTATGCCTCTCCGGTGGTTTCGATTGTCGATATGATCGGAGATGTGAAACGGCGGCGCGAAAGCGAACGCCGCCGCCAGCAGGCGCTCGCCGCCTATCGCGATATTCGCGCGCTGGCACGCAGCAAGGTCATGCTCGAACGCGCCCGCGAAGCCTGGATTACCTTTCAGGCCGCCTATCCCGACTTCAATGAGGATACGGATAATCTCGCGGAGAAATTAAAAGCCAGAGGCATCGAGGAAATCATCGCCTCCGGCTCGAACCGCAATCCGGCGGCGCTTTCGCTCGACGACGTGTTGAGCTATTTCGTCAACACGCCCGTCGATACGTCTGCGCCTGTTCGCTCCACGCCACGCCCTAAAAACAGCGCCGACGTGTAGGAGCGCACCTATAGGTGCGCCCTCGGCATTGCCTGAATTACCGCTTACAGCTTGACATCCGGCTCGTCGGGCGCGGCGCTTTCCTCATCCCACCATGGCCCCATATCGTAGCCGCCGCGCTTGAACTTCCAGTTGCGCCCGGCAGCGCGCAGCGCCTCGACACGCGGATCGCCTTCGCCGCGAAAGCCGAACGGCCCGTGCCCATGCTGATGCTCGTGCCCGTGCTGCTGATGATGACGTTCGTGCATTTCGCGCAGGTGCTCGAACGGGTTATGCTCTCCAAAGGGAGCGCGCCCACCAAAACGGCTGCCCCAGGCGAAGAACGGGCGGCTCTGATCGAAGATCAGCTTGCGCAGTTCTTCCTTGTCGCCCTTCATTTCGATGCGAAATCCGTCTTCCGTCTCGACGATCTTGATTTCGCGCAAGACTTTCTCATCCATTCGTTGTATCTCCTTATGATTACTCGTGTAGTGTTTCTCCAACGGTTGAACCCCAAATGGGTTGGCTTTTTGCGCCGATTCTGGCTGATGCGTCCGCTAGGGTGTCTCGCACCCGGCAGGTGTCCAGCAACCCATCGCTAAAACAGAGAGATTACTTCGTCTTGAGTACCTCCTGAAATCCGACGCCCTGTCTCCAGACAACATCATTGCGAATTGTCAAAATGCGCCAGCCAGCGCCTGTTTTGACAGCGCTGCCTGAAACCACACCGCCAGCAAGAAAGTAGTTATCCTGCTGTCTCACATTCGGGTCGCCTGAGCCTTCCTTCCACAAGTGCATGGCGACGAGGTTCACTCGAAAGTTGGCGTTCGAACCATCAGCCAAATCGATGATAAATCCGCTCGTCAGGTGCTGTGTCGCTTTGAAGCGTGCCATGCTCTCGGTATGGCTTGAGGAAAGTTCCTCAGGCCCCGTCATAAACGATCCATTTGGACGCACAATCGTAGCGGTGTCCGCGAAGATTTTTCTGAGCGTCCCAACGTCTAGTGTGCGCTCATCTAGTGCGGCAAAGTATCGATTGACGGTTTCTGCGATTTCCCACTGGTCATTCATAGCGAAGTCGCCTCATCGCTGTCGCCATTGTTACTTTCGTCGCTATCGCTCAGTTCGCTGACCATTTTTTGCAGCACGCCGATAGCTTCGTCCATCTTGGGCAGGACAATCGCTTTGACACGCTTCATCTCGCGCGCGCCTTTCTCGGTCAGGTGATAGACGCGCACCGTCCGCTTGCGTGGGTCGTCCCAAAAGCCCTCGACCAGCCCGCGATCTTCCAGTTCGGTCATCAGCGGGTAAATCGCGCCGGGGTTCGCCACCCATTGATCGGCGGTTTTATCGCTGATCAGTGTCATGAGTTCGTTGCCGTAGCGTGGCTTTTCCGCCAGCAAATGCAGCACGATCAGCGGCAGCAGCCCACCGCCCTGGCTGAACAGGTTGGCGACGAACGGATTGAACGACACGTCGCCCTGATGCCAGGGACGGAAGCGCCGTCCGCCAAACGCCCAGTGCTGCTCCGGGTACTCGCCTGTGAACGTGTGAAAAAAGTCGCGCCAGGCGTCCTGCTGCTCCGGTGAATGCGCTTTGAAGGGATGATCAGGTCTCTCCCTGATTCTGCGCCGCAGCTCTTCTTCCCAGTCGCCCCAGAAATTCGGATCATGTGGTTTTGGTGGCATAGGTCTCCTCAACTATATTGAATTCAATATAGTTATGCTCATTATGGTTGATTTCCAGCACGTGTCAATTCCGCTCTCATCTGCCTCTCATCTTCCTTAGCTTTGGCGACCTTTGCTCACGCCATGCTTTCGTAAGGACGCACTAACGCGCGTCCGCTGCTTCCCTTCATAGCGGTTCAAATCTTCTG
>DASZXN010000714.1:0-6422 GCA_035545875.1 Phototrophicaceae bacterium | reverse complement strand
GTCGAAGCTCGTGACCGTCGCGCCGCCGCGCGTCGGCGTGGTCGTGGAAGTCCGCATCCAGTTGAACACCGGCATCCATTCGTAGCACCACACGCCGATCCCCAGCGCGCCCATGTTCTGAATCAATTCGCAGGCGGTATCGATTTCCTCGTCGCGCCCCGGCAGGCCAAGCTTGGCATTGGTCAGCGGCGGACGGCTTTCCAGCACATCGAAGTTGAAGCCGCCGTCGTTGTAAGCGCTCTTAAGCCGCGCCAGCGACATATAGCTCCAGGGCAAATCTTCCTTGCTCACGTCCAGCCCACGCGAGAAATCCATCACGCCGACCACATCATTAACGCCACACTGCTTGACCATCGTCCACAAAGGAGTGCGCTGCGGCGGCAGGACTTCAGCAATTTTGATCATCATGACCTCGTTTCATTTTTGCAAAAGATTAAATTCTGGCTCAAAGCCGATCAGTTGGCGCGCCTTCTCGATGCTGACCAGCGCCTCTGTGCCTTCCATCGACGCGCTAATGCCGGGGAAAAACAACCGCGCGAGCATCTGGCTCTCGATGTCGAGGGTGTTATTCGCGGCGTTGATAAAGAGCGCGTGGCTGCCCTCGAACTCGGCGGTCAGCCCTTTTTCGAGCGACTGTGCCGAGTCGCGGTCGTCGATAAACGCCCAGAAGTTGAAGCGATCAAAGGTGTAGGCGCGCCAGAGCAGTTCTTCCGCCGTCGGTTCCGGGCTGTAGCTCGGCGGCACAGCGGGATATTCCATGTTGCGGGCGGCGCGAAAATCGAGCGCTTTGCGCCGCGCTTCCGCCAGTCGTGCCTGCTGTTCACCCGGCGACTGGGCAGCGAGTTCATCGAGACAGGCGCGCATCCGCGCGCGATTGTGGCGACCTCCCTCACTGTTGAAGCGCTCGGCTGAAGCAACGCCGGGAAAGCGCAGCGCCACGCTCGAAATCCCTGCGCGTCGCCAGAAGTAATCGCCCACGTCCTCAATCAACTGCTTCGAGAATGAGTACACATCGGTCGTGTTGATCGGATGCGCCTCGTCAAT
Source organism: Phototrophicaceae bacterium (assembly GCA_035545875.1). Taxonomy (GTDB): domain Bacteria; phylum Chloroflexota; class Anaerolineae; order Aggregatilineales; family Phototrophicaceae; genus Flexifilum. The sequence continues at coordinate 5,378 of DASZXN010000714.1, read as the reverse complement.
CGGCAGATAGCGCACGTCGGTATCGACAATCCCCCACGCGCAGCCGAAGGCGTTGATCGAGCTGGCCTGCACGATCCGCTTGATGCCTTCCTGAGCCGCCGACTCGTAGACGTTGAACGTCCCGGCAACATTGGTCTGAAAAACCGCTTCTCCCGGCGACACGCGCGGATTCGGAATCGCCGCCAGATGAATCACGACCTGACAGCCGCGCATCTGCTCACGCAGCGCGGGAAAATCGAGAATGTCGCAGCGGGTGTATTCGATCCCTTGAATCTGCGTATCCGGCTCGACGCCGATCACGCGCACATCCCAACCATTGCGCACGAGCCGTTCCACCAGCGCTTTGCCGACGATGCCCGTTCCGCCCGTGACCAAAACCCGCATGTGCTCTAGCTCCCGGTGGATGAAGAAATCAAAAGCGTATTTTTACCTGAATGTGCCGATTGTAACGCGAAACGATTTACAAAAGAAAAGCATCAACGCAAAGGCGCAAAGATCGCAAAGAAAAGAATAAAGCAGGGCATTGTATGCAACGCCCCTACAGGCTTTGGTTTTACGGCAGCGGATAGGCCGTTGCCCGCGCGTCAGCGACGATCTGGATATAGCGCTTGGCCTGCTCGGTAATCCAGCCGACGCCATGCCGCGCGATCTGCTCTGGATCGACGAAGTTGCGCGCACCGGAGATCGCGCACGCGCCGCAGCGAATGTACTCGCCCGCCGTTTCTAAGCTGATACCGCCGGAGGGGATCAAATTCACTTCGGGGTAGACCATCTTGAGGTTAGTCATGTATTTCGGGCCAGCCAACGCCGCCGGGAAGATTTTGACCATATCCGCGCCCGTTTGCATCGCTTGAAGCACTTCAGTCGCGGTGTACGCACCCGCATAGCAGGCGACGCCGTAGCGCTGCGCCGTGCGGATTACGTCGGGGATCAGCCCCGGCGAAACAATGATCTGCGCGCCCGCCATGATCGCCGCATATGCCGCCGCCGCATCGAGCGTGGTTCCCGCCGCCAGATACAATTCGTCGCCCAGTTCGGCGCGGATCGTGCGGAAAGCGTCGAGAACGCCGGGAGTCGTCATGGTCACTTCGAGCACGCGCAGCCCGCCATCGAGCATGGCTTTTGCGTACGGTAGCAGGTCTTTGGTATCTTTGAGCTTGATCGCGGGCAGCACACCCGTCAGTTTCGTCCTATAAACGGCTTCTTCGCGGATATTGCGATTGTCCATTTAGCGTTTCACCCTGAGATCGATGGTATCTCCTAGCAGCGGCATCACTTCGCTGACCGAAAACTGCGCGACATCGCCTTCGAGTGTGTGGTCGAGCGCGCAGGCCGCGTTGCCGAAGTTCAGGCCGAACTGCACGCCGCCTTCGAGATAGCCGTAGAGCAGTCCGGCGAAAAAGGCGTCCCCCGTGCCGTAGCGATCCACTACGTCGAACTCGTAGCGCCGTCCGTAAAGCACGCGCCCCTCGAACAGCGCCATGCTGCTCCAGGCACCGTGCAGCACGCCGTCGATCTCGCGTGAAGTCAGCGCGACCAGCTTCGAGTCGAACGTCTTGTGATACTGGCGCAGCAAGTCTTCATCCGAGCCGAAGAAACCAAAGACGAGTTCCGAGACGGAGCGATTGGTCACGACAATATCGACCATCGGCAGGAGCGTATTCCAGCATTCGCGCGCCGTATCGACTGTCCACAGATGATCGCGGTAGTTCATATCGAACGAGGTTGTGCAGCCGAGCGCTTTTGCCGTCTGCAAATAAACCGTCGCGGCCTCGCGGCAGCCTGGATTCAAGCCGGGGAAAATACCATCCGTATGGGCGATCCTGGTTCCCTCAAGAATTGCCCGCCAGTCGAAATCGCTCGCGGTGATTGTGCTGGCGGCGCTGCCTTTGCGGTCAAAGATCGCAATCGGCGCGCGCGGCGTGGCGCTGTATTCGAGAAAGTTCAACCCCATGCGCGCCCCGTCGATCATCTGCGTGTGCTGCATGTCGATGCCGTAGCTCATGCACATATCGTAGGCGAGCAAACCGAGTTCGTTCTGCGGCAGCTTGGAGATGAAGGCCGTCTTTTTACCGAAGCGCGCCAGATTTGCGGCGACGTTCAACTGCGCGCCCGCGACGTGAATATCGAGCGAGTGCGCCCGCCGCAGCCGGGTATAGCGCGGCGGCGACATCCGCAGCATGACTTCGCCCAAACTGGTTAAATCGTATCCACCCATGATTGCTCCGCGTGATTATTTCGTCGCAGCAGTATTATCCGCAGCGGTGCCGTATTTGTAGAGCCAGCGCTCGCGCTCGCTGCGCACGTACTCATCTGGGATTGGGATTGCGCCGGGTCGGGTCATCAGCCACATATGGCAGACCCGCTCGACCACCTGCGTGACGAACAGCGCCTCGTCCATTGTCCGCCCGCAGGCAACCACGCCGTGATTCGCCAGCAAAACCCCGTTGCTCCCGCCCAACGCCCGCGCGACTTCCGCGCCGAGCCTGAGATGCTGCCCCGCCGGAATATAGCTCGTGCAGCAAAGCGCGTCACCGACGACCTGCGACTGCTCCTCGACAATCACGGGGACAGTTTCATGCAGGCACGAGAGCGCCGTCGCATAAAACGAATGGGTATGCAGCACCGCACCCACATCAGGCCGCGCCAGATAGATCATCCGATGCACCGACGTTTCCGACGACGGTAATCTGTGCCCATCGATCACTGAGCCGTCGTCTGCGACTGTCACCATATCATCAGGCGTAATCTCATGATAATCGACGCGGCTCGGCGTGACGATTAAGCCGCCCGGCACGCGCGCCGACGCGTTGCCATACGTGCCGATGATGTCGCCGCGCGCTTCCAGTTTCAGACAAGCGTCGATAATTGCCTGCTTGAGTTCACGATATTCCGTCATTTCTGATCCTGCTTGAAATCGGTGATCCAACGGGCATCCCACAGGCTCGGAAACGGATTCTGCACATAGGGGTGTGCGGCAACCGCTTCGTCGTCCAATTCGAGTCCTAGCCCCGGCGCATCGCTCATAACGAACTCGGCATTCTGGATCGGATTCCAGCCGCGCACCAGATCATTGCGCCAGGACACGTCAAAATCGCTGAACGCCTCCTGAATCAGAAAATTCGGCGTACTGACATCGACGTGCAGCGCCGCCGCCAGCGCGACCGGGCCAATCGAGCAGTGCGGCGCGATCTGCATATCCTGCGCCGCTGCCAGCGCCGCGATCTTTTTGCTGACGTGGATACCGCCGCAGTGGGCGACATCCATCTGAATCACGTCCGCCGCGCGCAGCGAAATCAGGCGATAAAAATCCGTAACGGTGTAGAGCCGCTCGCCTGCCGCAATCGGGCTGTGCGTCTCGCGTTTGACTTCCGCCAGCAGATCGAGATTTTCCGGCGCGACGGGTTCCTCACACCACGCCGGATGAAAGCGTTCGAGCGCGCGCATCATCGTTTTCGCTGATCCCGCCGAGAGGCGCCCGTGAAACTCGATCATCAACTGGACACGCTCACCAACGGCTTGACGCACCGCCGCCACGATCTCGACGGCTTCCTCGACCGCTTCGCTGCTCAGAGCTTTCCAGGCCACACCGAACGGATCGAACTTTAGTCCACGATAGCCGCGCTCCGTTGCCGCTTGTGCTTGTTCGGCATATTCCTGCGGCAGATGGGCGTTGCCATACCAGCCGTTCGCGTAAGCCGGGATGCGCTGGTGATAGCGTCCGCCGATCAGTTTGTAGACCGGCTGTCCGCACGCTTTGCCGATGATGTCGTACAGGGCGATCTCGACGCCGCTGATCGCCGTCATCACCGTCGATCCACCCTGATACTGATCGCGGATTAGATGACCGATCACGCGCTCCACGTCGAACGGATCGCAGCCGATCACGCGCCCCTCAACCCACTCGTGGATCAGCGTCTCGACGGTTTTCTCCTGCCACTCCAGTGACGCCTCGCCGATCCCGGTCAAGCCCGTGTCGGTGTACAGGCGAATGAATAGATAATTGCGCAGTCCGGCGTTCGCCATCAGCGTTTCAAGGCGCGTGATTTTCATGGTTTCCCTAATCAGCTTAAATTGGCGCATTGGCGAAAGACCGCCAACATTTCTACGCGGACATCGGTGCCAAGCATGAGCAGCGCCAGCCCTCAAACGACCCTGTGCATTTTCTCAATCTAAACGTCGCCGCGCGAACTATCAGCCTGAGTTTCCGGCTGCACGTGTCCGACCTGCGCCTCCGAGTCGCTGAGATGTTCCAGGAGCGCGTGGTAAGCGCCTTCGGCATCGCGCGCCTTGATGAACTCGAATAACCGCATATGCGCTTGTAAGCCTCGTTCTACGGCTCCCGGCACGAGGTAGCCCTCGGCGATCACGCCGCGCACTTGATCGACCAGTGGTTCGAGCAAAACCGCCAGAAACGGGTTATGAGTCGCGCGCGCAATCGCCAGATGGAAGTCGAGATCGGCTGCCGACCAGCGCTCTATCGACCCGGCATGTTCTTTCATACGCTGCAAACAGGCTTCGAGGATTTGCAAATCGTTCGCGTCGGCACGCTGCGAGGCGAGGCGCGCGTTTTCGCCTTCGAGCAGACGCCGCGCTTCATACAGCATCTCCGTCGATTCGTGCGCGCCGAGCAGCCGCAAATAGCGACCGAGCGCACTGCTGGTCGGCGCGGCGCTCGGCTGCGCGACGTACGCGCCGCTGCCGTTCAGAATGTCGATCAGGCCGCGTTCCTTGAGGAATTTGAAGGCTTCGCGCACCACGTTGCGGCTGACGCCGAACTGGTTGGCAAGCTGCTGCTCCGAGGGAAGCTGACTGCCCGCCGGATACGAGCCATCCATGATCGCTTCCTCGATTTTGGCGGCGACCAGTTCCGGTAAGCGTTTCAGTTCAAGCTTGTGAAAGGTTTTCACGGTATCAATCAAGAATCTGTAGAGCTATTCTACAGATCAGAGCATAGCGTATTTGCACGGGTTGTCAACTCATCGGCTTGCCATTTCAGGGTCATCGCATCAAAATAAGATTGAAAGTCACAAAGGGACATCAGGAATCGTAGGGACGCGATGGATCGCGTCCGTTGTAGCGGACGGCATTCATGCCGTCCCTACGAAACCCCGTTCACCTTTTATGACCCAGACAGAAATTTGATGCGATGACCCTGCTTGCCGTTTTTCCTTCTGTGCGCCTTTGCGTTTTTGTCTTGACTCAGCACTCAGCATCCAGCACTTGTGGTTTGGACTGGTTTCGCAAATTTGCCAAGCCCATCTATAATTTCGCCCATAACGATTCACATTCTTAGCCTTCTTACGAATTCAGCGGGGTTGTATGCAAACTGCGTCTTTGTTCGAGTCGATTCGCCCGCGCTACCCGGAACTCAAGGA
>DASZXN010000713.1:0-2576 GCA_035545875.1 Phototrophicaceae bacterium | reverse complement strand
GCGCCAAAGCGCGTGATCGCAAAGGCGGAAATGCCGGTTTCAAGCGGCAGATTCAGCGCCCAATCCGCCGCGAGCTTGCCGCTGTAAGGGCCAAGCTGCAAGCCTGATGCGCCGTGTCCGGTTGCGACGAACAGGTTGCTGATTCCCGGCACGCCACCCAGCACCGGCAGGTTATCGACCGTGCTGGGGCGCAGCCCGACGCGAATCTCGCGGAACTGAGCGCCGCTCAAGCCCGGCGCGACGCGCAGCCCTTCGCCTAACACTTCCTGCATCCCGGCAACCGTCGTGACCGGATCGAAACCCGCGCCGGGTTCGCGGGTCGCGCCGACGACCACGCGGCTGTCGTCCCACGCGACCATGTAATGCCCGTGAAACGAGGTGATCACCGGCCATGCCGAGGTGTCGATCCCCGGCAGGCTCAGGTGAATGATCTGCCCGCGCTGCGGCTTGACCGGAATCTGCACGCCCAGTTGCTCACCGAAAGCCGCCGACCATGCCCCGCCCGCGATAATGAACTTCCCGGCGCGGAGGGTTTCGCCATCGACCACCACGCCCGTAATCTGCCCGTTTTCGATGATCAGGCAGTCAACGACGCTGTTCTTCTGCATGAGCTGGTAGGTCTCGGCAGCGTTTTGGAGCGCGGCGGTCAGCATCCGGCCATCGACGCGCGCGCCGCTGCGATAGTAGAACGCGCCCTGCGTCGGCGCGAGCGGCGGGAACAGCCTTTGGGCTTCTTCGGACGACACGTCGTCGAGATCGTCCTTTGCGGGAATGCCGCGCCGCGCCTGCCGCTCCAGAACTACCTGTCGGGCGTGCTGGTACGGCTCGATCTCGTCGTCGCTGACGGCGACGGTCAACTGGCCGCAAACGGCATAGCCCGTGTCCTGCGCCTGTTCCCGGCGCAGATGATCGATCAGCGCGGGATAGTAGTCGGCGCAGGCGACGCCAAACTCGAACCATGAGTTCGGCAGATTGACGCCGCCCGTCGCCGGGGAAAGAATGCCTGCCCCGGCATCGGTCGCCCGTCCCGCGTGATGGCGGTCGATCAGCAGGGTTGACGCGCCCGCTTTTGCCAGATGATACGCCGCCGACATCCCGACCACCCCGCCGCCAATCACGATTACATCAGCCATGAACTTTCCCTTTCAGCATCGAGCGGCAAGATTATAGCGCCGTGACTGGTGATTAGCGCGATTTTGAAGCACAATCGAGGCGCTCACCAAACCCATGAACATGGAGCAAAAGCATGACTCAGCAGACATTGACACCCGGTCGCTGGCGCGGGTTGAAAACCGCCAGCAGCGCCAGCGCGAAATTTTCGATTCTGGCCTTCGATCAGCGCGGCAATTATCGCTCGATGCTGCCCGCCGAGACGGATTTCGCGGTGGCAGCGCGCATCAAGCGTGAGGTCGTCCTCGCTTTGGCAAATCGGGTCACGGCGGTGCTGCTCGACCCGATCTACGGATTGGATGCGGTGTTGGGGCTGCCGGGAAGCTGCGGCCTGATCATGCCGATTGAAAAGACCGGCTACGCCGGGTCAGCCACCGAGCGCAAGATCGATTTCATGCCCGGTTGGGACGCAGGCATGATTAAGAGCCTCGGCGCGTCGGCGGTCAAGCTGCTGGTCTACTATCACCCCGATGCAGGCGCGATCACGGACGCGGTGGATGAAACGATCCGCAGCATTATCGCCGCCTGCCATCAGCACGATTTGCCGCTGTTCGTCGAGCCGCTCAGTTACAGTATCGACGAAGCGGTTTCAGCGAGCAGCGCCGAGTTCGCCGCGCAGCGCCCGCGTCTCGTCACCGAGACGGCGCGGCGGCTGAGTCAGATGGGCGTAGACGTGCTCAAGCTGGAATTTCCGGTCAACATCGCCTTCGAGCAGGATGAGCAGGTCTGGCACAACGCCTGCGCAGCGATTAGCGCAGCCTCAGCCGTCCCCTGGACGCTCTTGAGCGCCGGGGTCGATTTCCCCGATTTCGAGCGGCAGGTGACGATTGCCTGCGCCAGCGGCGCGAGCGGTTTCGTCGGCGGGCGCGCGATCTGGAAAGAAGCCGTCACCATGACGACCGAGGCGCGGGCGCGCTTTTTGCTCGATGAGGGACAGAGACGGCTGGAACGTCTGAGCGCGATTGTCGAGCGTTCGGCGCGGGCATGGACAGACTTCTACACGCCCATGACGTTCGGCGAGGACTGGTACGGCGCATATTCGGCAGCACTAAAAGCAACGCCCTAAAACGTCGGTTCGGCTTCCAGCAGCGCCCAGCTTCAGTCTGCCTTCACGGTCGAGCGCACCCTCCGAATTATTTCGTTAGTGAATCAATCCACTTTCATATATTCCGGCGCTTATACTTCCAAAAACCAAGAGTTAAGATTCACAATTTTCAGATGTAACGTAAAATGTGATATAATACGTGAACACACCACCCTTAAAGTTCACCTTTTTGCACTTCTCAGCCCGAACTGGAAGTGAGTTTGTAATAAAAACGCTTATGGATTGAAGCGGTCTGCCAAAGCTTATGGAGAATTCGGCGCACCAAACGGTAGACCTGTGCCGCCAGCACATCCGGGTACAG